>NZ_JBHXUW010000035.1:36304-72996 GCF_042672475.1 Streptomyces sp. NPDC127177 | reverse complement strand
TTTTTAAAACCCGCAGCCCGGGCTCGATGCGGCAACCGCGGCCGCGCGCGTGAAGGCGTGCCCCCCGAGCGGGGTCGTTATTCGCCGCGCCCAGGACCCAGATCGCCGAGACTCCCCACTCCCCAGGTGATCCGGGAACCGGGCGTGAACCGGGAACCGGGCGTGAACCGGGCACGTGCGGCCCGGCCAGGCGCGTGCTGTACGTCGTCCATACCGCTCCGGACCACGGGGCCCGGGTGAGGCAGTCTGGGTTGGTGAAGAGACCCGCGCCGATCAGCGCCGATGCCCTTGCCTCCGTACGTGTCCCGCTGCTGACGCAGGAGTGGCTCGACCTCTGCTTCGTCCACTGGGCGGTCGAGCCGGACACGGTGGCGGGGCTTCTCCCCGCGGGCGTCGTTCCGGATACGCTCAACGGAGTCACGTACGTCGGGCTGATCGCCTTCCGCATGCATCGGGTCGGATGGCTCGGCCTCCCGGGCGTGCCGTATCTCGGCTCGTTCCCCGAGACCAACGTGCGGCTCTACTCGGTCGACGCCCACGGGCGCCGCGGGGTCGTGTTCCTCTCCATGGACGCGTCGCGGCTGATCCCCGTGGCGATGGGCCGCCTCGGCTTCCGACTCCCGTACCTCTGGTCGAAGATGAGCGTCACCAGGGTCGGCGACACCGTCACGTACACCAGCTCGCGCCGCTGGCCGGGCCCGCGCGGCGCGCAGAGCCGGATCAGCGTACGGACCGGGGAACGCGTGGAGGAACCGACCGAGTCGGAGCACTTCCTCACCGCTCGCTGGGGGATGCACAACGCGTTCTTCGGCGGCACGGCCTACCTCCCGAACGAGCACCCCCGCTGGCCCCTGTACCGCGGCGAACTGCTCGCCTGCGAGGAGACGTTGCTCCAGTCGGCGGGCCTCCCCGCGCCGGTCGGCGCCCCGGTCAGCGTGCTCTGCTCCCCCGGCGTGCCGGTCCGCCTCGGCCGCCCGGCCCGCCCGGCTGGGCTCCCCACACCCTGAGCGGAACGGCATGCGGAGCGGCCATGCCGAGCTGCATGCGGAGCGGCCATGCCGACTGAGGGTCGCCGGGCAGCAGCGGGCGCCGCTCTTCAGGCGCCTGCGCCGCCGTCGACCGGCAGGATCGCGCCGGTCACGTACGAGGCCCGGTCGCTGAGGAGCCACGCGGCCGCCTCGGCGATCTGCCGGGGCTCGGCCATCCGGCCGAGCGGGATCGTCGCGGTCATCTGCTTGACGATTCCGGGACTCGCCGCCTCCCAGGTGTCGATCATCTCCGTGGAGGTGCCGCCGGGCGTGATGCCGTTGACCCGGATACGGTCACCGGCCCAGTTCACCGCGGCTGTCTCGGTGAGGCTGTTGAGCGCCCGCTTCATGGCCCCGTACGCGGGCAGGGCGGGGTTCGCGCGACGGCTGCCGATGCTCGACGTGTTGACGATCGAGCCGCCGCCGTCGCGTCGCATCAGTACGGCCTCGGCGGTCATGGCGGTCCAGTGCGAGCGGAAGTTCACGGCGAACTGCTCGTCGATGTCGTCGTCGCTGGTGGTATCGACCGGGCCGACCTGCTGTTGCGGGGCCGCGCCGTTGTTGAAGGCGCCGTCGAGCCGTCCGTGCAGCTTCTCGACGCGGTCGACGGCGGAGCGGATGCTCGCGCTGTCGGCGAGATCCAGGGTGACGGCGTCGGCGACGCCGCCGTCGGCGCGGATCTCGGTGACGATGCGGTCGAGGGCATCGGTGCTGCGGGCGGCGAGCACGACGGCGGCGCCCTCCGAGGCGAAGAGCCTGGCCGCGGCCGCTCCGATGCCGCGGCTGGCGCCGGTGATGAAGACGACCTTGTCGGTGAGCAGACCGATCGGCGGGCTGTAGGTGGTGTTGGTGTGGTCGTTCGTCTCGTCGTTCGTGTGATTCGTCATAACAGCAGCGTCACGCCGCACCCGGAGCGGATACAGGCACAGCCGGTACCAGGATCCGCCACCGGACAGGGGGCACACTTCACGTATGGACAAGCAGGAGCTCGGGGCCTTCCTCCGCAGCAGACGCGAGCGGCTACGGCCCCAGGACGTCGGCCTCCCCTCCGGCCCTCGGCGCCGCACACCGGGGCTCCGCCGTGAGGAGGCCGCGGTCCTCGCGCACATCTCCACGGAGTACTACGTCCGGCTCGAGCAGGGCAGGGCGCCCCGGCCGTCGGGCGAGGTACTCGCCGGGATCGCGGGCGCGCTCCGGCTGACCGACGCCGAGTCCGACCACCTCCACGTCCTCGCGGGCACCGCGCCGACCCGTCGTACCCGGCTGCACCGGCGTGACGTCCGCCCGAGCATCCTCGCGCTCCTGGAACGGCTGCCGCAGACGGCCGCCTTCGTCATGTCCGCCGCGTTCGAAGTGCTCGCGTGGAACGACCTCGCGGCCGCGCTGATGGAGGACTTCGCCCGGACCGACCCGGAGGACCGCAATCTCGCACGCCGAGCATTCCTCGGCCCGGCGCAAGGCGATGCGACGCCGTACGGGATCTCCGACGCCGCCGAGTTCCGCCACCACGTGGTCATGGAGCTCCACACCACCCTTGCCCGCTACCCCACGGACCCCGCGGTGACCGGCCTTGTGAACGAACTCCGCAGCGCCAGCCCCGACTTCGCCCGCCTCTGGCAGCGCCACGACGTGCAGGCCGCGCCGACGCTCACGAAGACCTTCCGCCACCCGGTCGTCGGCGAGCTCACCGTCGACTGCGACTCGCTCTCACTCACTGACCGCGACCAGTACCTGGTGCTCTACAGCGCGCCACCGGGATCCCCCGGCGCCGACGCGCTGGCCCTTCTGAACGTGCTCGGAGCCCAGGCCAGTGATCACCGTCTGCGGTAGCCGCAAGGCGATCGCGTGAGGGGCTGAGCCGGGACGGCACCCTCATCTGCTCGGGCTGCGACACGACCTCGTCATGACTCGGTGCAGGGATAGGTGCAGAGATCGGTGCAGAGATCGGTGCAGAGATCGGTGCAGAGAGCCGAGTACGTGAAGACCAACAGGCCGCAGACCGTGATCGGCAACAGCCCGAGCGGACGCACGAGCCCCAGGCGGACGACGACCAGCGGATCGAGAACCACGATGCCGACGCAGGGCACTTGGAGCGGGAGCGGAGCGAAGGACGCATGGGTATGGATCCGTCCCGGACCGGATCCAGGATATGAGAGCGTCCGAACGATCATCCCCTTGCCCTCAACGGCACTTGAGGTCCTACGGTCTTCGCATGACCAGCGCAACATGCAGGCTCCGCGCTGAAGCACCTGGAGGGGATATCCCATGACGCCACAACAGCTTTCCGACGCCGAACTCGCCGGACAGCCAGCCGCGTACTGGACCGGTGTCGCCCATGAGGCCCTCATTGCCTACACCCGGGCCCGACAGAGCGAAAAGGGCTACACCCAGCCCCAGTTCTGGCTGCTGCGCAACCTGTCGGCGAACGACATCTCCCCCGACGGCGAGGGGATTACGCTGCCCGAGCTGCAGGAGGCCATGACCTCCTACATCCGCCCCGAGGACGATCTGGCAGCGGAGGCCGAGGCGCTCCTGGAGCGCGGCTGGCTGACCCGGGACGCCGAGCACCGGCTGTGGCTGACCCCGGAGGGGGAAGAGGCGCGCGTCGACCTCGCGCGCAACGCACCCGCGATCCGCGCCACCCTCCACGAAGGCATCGACGACGCGGACTACATCACAACGGTGAAAGTGCTGCACCGGCTGATCCGTAACGCGGGAGGGCCGATCGCCTGACAGGCCGCATCCGGGGGCCGGATAGGCCGACTGGGCGGGATCACGGGACGGTTCGGCCTGATGGGCCTGACGGGCCTGCCTGGTGGGCCCGATCGGCCGGATCGCGGGACGGGTGGCGCGGGTCGAGCACCGGCGCGCACCGCGTGGTTCACGCACACCCGCGGTCCCGGGCCGCGTGCAGGGCCTCGCTCAGGCTTCGGCGGATGCGCGCGTCGCCGCCTCGATCAGGGCGGCCGCCGCCGCGCGGGAGGCCTCGGCCACCGTGGCACCGTGGTCCATCAGGGCCGAGATGCCGGCGCCGTCGTAGAGGATCTGGAGCTGGCGGCCCAGGACCTCGGGGTCAGCGGCGCCGGCCTCGGCAGCGAGGCGGGTGAAGAGTTCGCGCATCCAGCCGCGGTAGCTATCCGCCGCTTCCTGGACCAGGCCGCCGGGGCTGGCCTCGGCGCCGGCCCGGATGAAGGCGCAACCACGGAAGTCGGGCCGGTCGAACTGCCGCGCCTGGGACTCGAAGATCGCCAGCATCTGCTCGCGGGGCGTGTCGCGCTCGGCAACGGCCCGCGCGATCCGGTCGGCGGTGCCCGCGTGCCGGGTGTCCAGGTACGCCCGGACCAGCTGCTCCTTGCCACCGAAGGTGTTGTACAGCGATGCCTTGGCCACACCGGCGTGCTCGATGACCCGGTCGATCCCGACGCTCTGCACGCCCTCGGCGTAGAACAGCTCGTTCGCGGCGGCGAGCAGACGCTCACGCGCCGATGGCTTCGCGGTGCTCTGGGCGCTCGCCATGACGGTCACTCCTTCAGACAGATCTGTCTACATTATGCCTCGGCCGCACCCCAACGGCCGAGTCCCGGTCGAACCCCTACCGAGCGCCGGCCGAGCCCCGATCGGAGGCCGCCGCTCACGCGTTGCCGCCGGCCGTCTCGCCCGCAAGGACCGCCGCCCCGTCCCTGCCGCCACGCAACAGGCCGAGCAGTGCGAACGCCGCGAGGACGATCACGGCGATGCCGTACTCCTGCGCCGTGGCGGTCAGTCCGCCCGCGTGGACGACGAGGAACCCGGCGATCACGGCCGGCACTCCCATGCCCAGGTAGGACACGACGAAGAGCAGCGACAGCACTCCGGAACTCTCGTGCGGCCGGGCCAGCGGCATCACCGTACGGATGCCCCCCTGGAAGCCGCTGCCGAAGCCGACGCCCGCGACGGCGGTGCCGGCGAAGAAGCCCGTGGCGGAGGATTCACGGATCGAGACGAGGGTCAGAGCCACCCCGGCCATCAGCGCGAGGATTCCGGTGAGCATCACCGTCCGGGTCGCCGCTTTCCGCAGGACCAGAACCGCGACGGCGGCCACCCCGGCGAGCACGAACAGACTCAGCCCGCCGAGGACTTCGGACCTGGAGCCGGTCAACTGCCGTGCGAGGGAAGGGCCGAGCGACCCGTACAGCCCTGCCAGCGACCAGACGGCGAACAGCACCGGCACGGCGACCAGCATCGGGCGGCGTACGGCCCGCGGCAGCTTGATCTCCGGCGCCAGGCTGGCCAGGGCCCCAGGCTTGCGGGTCACCGTCTCCGCCATCAGCGCGACGGCGACGGCCTGGATGACGAAAACCGCCAGCAGCCCGAGGTAGACCAGATGCGTGGGGGCGGGCAGGAACTGGACGACGAGGCCGGAGACCAGCGCGCCGGTGGCCGTGCCGATGCCGGGGACGACCGCGTTGGTGATCGTGCCGCGCGGCCGGTCGATGTCCATCATCCCCGCCCCGATCGCGCCGAGCGCGGCCCCGGTCGACAGGCCCTGGACGATCCGGGCGACCATCAGACCCGATACGCCGTCGGCAGTGGTGAACACGACCATCGAGACGGCCTGCGCCGCCAACGCGGCCAGCAGCACCGGCCGCCTGCCGAGGTGGTCGGAGAGCTTGCCCATGGTGAGCAGTCCGAGCAGCACGGCCACCGCGTAGACGCCGAAGACCACGGTGGTGGTGATCGGGTCGAAGCCCCATTCGGCCTGGTAGACGGCGTAGAGGGGGGTCGGCGCGCTGGAGGCGGCCAGGAACGAGATGGTGATCGAGGCGAGTACGTACAGGGCCACGTTCGGCGGCAGCCGCAGGCCCCGCGCGGGCACGGCCGCGAAATCGGTTCCGGAAGCGGCGGGCGCCGCACTCGATATGTGCGCCGGTTTGGACGCCGGGACGACCGAGAGATTCGTCATGACCATTTCCGTCCGAGGTGTGAGTAGACCTGTCTGTCTAGTCGTGGGTTTACACTAGACAGACAGGTCTACTCAGGTCAAGCGGGAGAGTCGAGCGCCGCTCGGGGCGCACTCAGGTACCCGGCATCGAGTAGGGCGGGGCCCTCCGGCCCAGCCGTGTCCGGAGCCATGCCGGAGACTGGGGATGTGCTGCCCTACGTCTACCGCGTCACCAAATACGACACCGCCGACCGCGACGAGAACGGCTCCTACACCGGCCCCCTGGACACGGTCAGCGACCATGGCCGGGTGGAGGACGCGTACCTGCGGGCGGTGGAAGCGTTCGCCGCGGAGACCGGCATCGACCACCTGGCCGTGCGCGAGCCGGGTGTCCCGTCTCTCGCGAACTTCGGCGTCGAGCGCCCATCGGACGACTTCGGGCTGAACGGACTCTTCCCCACCGGCCTTGCCGGATTCCACGACGGAGCGACCGTGACGCTCGCTGCCGGGCTGGAGCTGGTGCGGGCGATGCTGCGGGACCGCGGTGCCTGGTGCCGCCTGGAGGCGGAGGCCGTGTTTGCGGTGCATGTGGGATGGGACCAGTACCTCTACATCGGCAGCGTCCGGCCCTGCGGGGAGGCCCTGGCGCGTACCCGCGCGCTCGGGCTTTTCCCGGAGCGTGTGGGCTCCTCCCCGTACGACATCGCGGCCGACGAGGAGAACGTCCAGCGCCCCGGAGACGACGACTTCTGGGCCGAGCTGCACCGGGCGGTGGCCACGCGCCGCGCGGGAATCCTGGAAGAGACCTACATCGAGGGCGCCACCCGATGGCACCGGCTGACCGGCGTCAACACCGAGACCATACGGGCCGGTCTGGCCCCCCGCGCCCGGCTGGCGGCCTGGCCGGACCTCTCCCCCGACGTCCATACGGTCCTCGGCGGGCTCCCGCCCGAAGGCCTCGTCGAGTGTGTCTGGCAGGACGATGAGGGCCGGATCCACAGTGCCGTCGCCGACGAGACCGAGTTCTCGGAGCTGACCGCCCGGGTCTCCCAAGCCGAGCGGGCGGCACTTCTGCCCATGTACGCCGACGAACGTGTCCCCGTGCTCACTGCCGTCATGCCGGACAGCGACGGCGTGGTCCGGGCTCGCTGGTAGACCGAGCACCCCTGGCCGGCCGGACCTCGAAGGGCGCGGCGGGGCCGAACGGCAGCAACTGCCGGAGGAGGCCGCCCCCTGCCTGCGTAACGGCAGGCGCCCGGCACCGCGATGTGGTCGCGGTGCCGGGCCCCTGCTTCTGATGCGGGTGCAACGGGTGGTTCGGAACCTCAGGAGGAACTGTTGCGCGGGAAGGAGACCTCCACGCGGCGGTTCTTCTTGCGGCCGTCTTCCGTGCCGTTGTCGGCGATCGGGTACTGCTCGCCGTACCCGCGGATCTCGAAGGTGATACTCGAATCGAGTTCCTTGGACAGCACGGTGTTCACCGATTCGGCACGCTGCTTCGACAGCACGTCGCCGTGCTCCGAAGAGCCCAGGTCATCGGTGAACCCGAAGATCCTGACCTTGGTTGCCTTCTGCTTCTTGATCTCGTCGGCGATGGCCGAGATACGCGAGCTGGCCGCGCTGCTCAGCTTGGCACTGTCCTTACCGAAGAGCACCTCGGCCTGGAGGGAGAACTTGACCGTGGAGTTGGTGTCCTCGCGCCGCTCCTCGCCACCCATGTCCTCGACCACGGACTTGATGTTGAGGACCTTCTCGGGTGCCAGGGTGGCACCATCACGCATCTTCAAGTCCGGGTCGGCGGGGTCCACCTTCACGGGCGCGCCTGCGGACTCCTCTGTTCCGGGCGGTGTGCTCGGGGATTCGTCCGCCCTCGCGAGGCCGGCTGTGGCCAGGTTGGCTCCGGCGAGGACGACGGCTGCGGTGACCGCTGTCAGCGTCAGCCGGGTAAGGGGACGGGTCCGGTGAGTATCTGTCATGTCTGCACTCACCCGGAGATCTTGATCGCGACGGTGTCGAAGGTCGGGATCGTCAGATTTACCTGATCGACGTCCTCGGGCGGGGCCGGGAACTGCATGAAGACCGGGACGGTCTTGCCGGCCTCGATCTTCGAGGTTCCGGTCGAGCAGAGGCAACGGCCGTCGGTGTCGCGAAGCACGTAGTAGCGCTTCTTCCCCTTCGGGTCCACGAGCGTCCCGCCGCTGACCGCGTTACCGCTGCCGAGCAGGATTTCCTTCTCGTTACCGCGCCAGGCAGGAACACCGTAGAAGGTCTCGGAACCGGTGTTCTTCATCTGGCCGGAGACCGTGACAAAGCCCCCGGAGTCACGGACCACCGAGCTCACGGTGTACTCCATCGAGTCCGCGCCCTTGAGTACAGCGAGCTTGGCGTTGGGATCCGGCTGCTCGCCCGCGGCCGTGTCCTCCTGCTTGCCGTCACTGGTGCTGGACTTCTCGGAGGACGGAGTCTGCGCCGTCTTCTCGCCGCCGTCGTCCCCACCACAGCCGGCCACGGCGAGGGCCAAAGCCGCTGCCATCACAACGGCCGTGGCTCCCCTTCGGGCCTTCGTAGTACGCCGAATGCTCATGGATTCCGTTCCTCGTTTCCTTATTCGCTGTCAGTCGATCAGGTGCACGGCGAAGAGCGTCTTGCCCAGCTCCGCCCAGGACTGCGGGTCGGTGGGATCGATACTGAGTCCGCCGTCCCGGCCGTCGCAGTCAAAAGTGAGCACCGGGAGATCGGGCTTGTCGTCCTCTTCGCCCTTGTCACCCTTGTCGTCATCGGAGCCCGGGTCAGTGCTCGGCGCGTCCTTGGCCTTCCAGGTGCACCGGAACTCGATCACGGCTGTGGCATGAGCGGTGGCATGCTTCGTGGCCGTACCGGGGATCACCGAGGAGCCCACCGTGTAACGGGTTTTGACCTCGGCGGTCACCTTGTCCTGCAGGTAGCCGTAGTCCCACGAGCAACCGCTGTGGCCCGGGACGTCGCCGACGAGGTCCGAACGGTTGCGGTCGGCCAGACGCTGGGCCTGGATACAGGGGACCGGTCCGTACCGGTAGTCACGCAGGAATTCGTCGACCCCATTGGGGCTCTGCAAAGCGGCCAGGAAGGGCGGCCCCAGCCCGTCACGGGCATCCTGGGCAGCAGCGAGGGCGGCGGCGTCCGCGGCACCTTGCGCGCCGTTGCGCGTGGCGGAGGCCTGACCGACAGCGAAGAAAGCGAACGCGACGAAGAGCAGGCCCGCCACCATCATGATGTAGATGGGGAAAGCCTGCCCTCGGTCGGCGTTGTTGCGGCTCAGGATCAGCCGGCCTTGACCTTGTCGACCTGCTCGCTGATCTTCTTCTGAATGTCCCCGCCGATGCCCGAGGCAGCGATGCCACCGATGATCGCCACGACCACCAGGATGATGCCCAGGTACTCGAACGCCGTCTGACCCTTCGAGCGCTCGCGGTCCGTCATCCGGCTGACGACGGTGTTCTTCCAGCCGCGGACGGCGATCTGGGTGTCGACTGCGGCCTTCAGCATGGTGTTGTTCGACATGGTGTACCCCTCCGGTATCGGCCGACCATTGGTAGGCCGACGCGTAAGTCTCTGTGGTGTTGCCTCCGTTACCGGCTTCCTCCTGGCCGGTGCCGTTGGCGACATGAGAAACATACGGCGGCAGACCCCGCCCACCAGAGGGCCCCAGGGCCCATTCACGGGCCCAAAGCGTCAGTTGGGCCCTCGCGGCCCAGCCTTGGGCCCCACCTGCCGAACCCACGGCAGTGCGTCGGATCCCCCGATCGGCCATGACTACCTGTCCCCTCTCGTGCCGGCCCCGGAGGGCGGCGCGGTACCGAGCCAGCGGGCGATCGCCTCGCTGCGGCTGCCGCTGTGCAGTTTGGTGAAGATCCGGTTGATGTGGTTCTTGACGGTCTTCTCGCTGATGAAGCAGGTGGCGGCGATCTGCTGGTTGCTCATCCCTGACGCGATCAGCTCCATGACCTCCACCTCCCTGGAACTCAGCCCGAACTGCTGCCTATTGACGGCGCCGGAGGACCCGGCCAGTGAAGACTGTCCCACATTCGGTTGCAGTTGCGAAAGACCTGGCTGTTGCTGAGCTGGGCGCGGCGCCATTCCTCTGGGATCCGGAGCCGGCAGATGGGGTGGCAGCGGGTGCTGCTGGACGAGGGGTGGGTGACCGTCGTACGTGCCACCGGCGTACGGGACGCCCGTGGTCAGGGCCGCCCCCAGCCCCTCCGGCAGGACCTGTCCGGGCTGCGCGGATCCTTGACGCATATGGGCGAGCAGGGCGTTTGCGGCTGTGGCGGTGAAATGAGCCCGGCCGTTCTTCGTGTCGCGGACCGCCTGCACCAGCTGGTCCGCGGTGAACTCGCCGTGGACCAGGTATCCGCCGGCCCCCAGGCGGAGTGCCTCGTGGACGATCGCGTTTTCGCGGCTGTAGGTCAGCATCATCACGGGTGCAACCTGCACCAGGTGTGGGAGCGCCGAGATGCCGTCCACACCGGGCATCCGGACGTCGAGCAGGACGACGTCCGGGCGGTGCCGGACAGCGGCCTCGTAGGCCTCACGGCCGTCGGAGGCCTCCGCGACCAGCTCGATGTCCTGACGGCCGGAGAGCAGTACGCCCAGCCCGGCCCGGACCACGGGGTTGTCATCGGCCACGACGACGCGCAGAGGCGTGGACGCGGCGGGTTCGGGGGCTGCCGGGAACGACGGCATCACCTCGGATGCCGCGTTCTGCTGGGGAACAGGGAATCCGGAGGAGCTGTGCTCCGAGTTGAGCGGGGTTGCGTGCGACGACGTGTGCTGGGAAGCGTGGTTCTGGGCTGCCCAGTTCTGTCCTGACGCGCGGGAGATGTCATCCGGCATTTCTGCGACCTCCTCTCAGAGGGTGGGGGGACGGGATGGATCAGGTGAGTTGCGGTACGGATGTGTTCGGGGCTGCGCCCAGAGCGGCCAGCGGCAGTTCCAGGCGCACTTCGGTGCCCTTCTCCGCCTTTCCCTTGCCGATACGGATGCGTGCCCCGATCGAAGCCGCGCGTTCGACCATGCCGACGAGACCGAAGTGTCCGGCGCGCTTGAGATCGTCGAGCGTCGTTCCGGCGGGCAGACCGCGCCCGTCGTCGTACACGCTCACCCGCAGGACGTCGCCCTTCACCCCGGCCAGTACGACGACGTAGCTGGGGTGGGCGTGCCGGTGGGCGTTCTCCATCGCCTCGGAGGCGATGGTGAGCAGCTGACGCCCGACGATCTGCGGCACCGGCGGCACCGGGAGTTCGCTGAGCATGCGGAAGGTCGCGGTGATGCCATGCCTGCGCGCGAAGTCATCGGTACGGGCCTGGAGTTCACTGAGGACGTCCACTCCTGCGTCGAGACCCGAGTCGCGGCGCAGGTCGGAGAGCAGTTCGCGGGATTCCGCCGCGGCCCGGCGGGCGGACCGGGCCACCAGTTCCGCCTGGTGCCTGACGGTGAGCGGGTCCATCCGGTCGGACGAGGAGGCGAGTCCCTCGGCCGCCATGGCCAGACCGTGCAGGGTCTTGGCTACCGAGTCATGCATCTCGCGGGCGAGCCGCGTGCGTTCGCCCTCCACCGCCTCGTTCACGGCGAGCCGCGCACGTGTGTCGGTGAGGGCCTGGCTGGCCGTCCCGAACCGCAGCAGCAGATTGCGCAGGGTGAATCCGACCGCACCGGCTATCACGCAGAAGCCGGGCAGCAGGAAGACGCTGCTGTCGGACGCCTCCAGGTTCACGTCCGTGCCGTAAATCAGGAAGATGATCACGACCTGGATGACGGCGAAGGCCGCGGAGCCTCGCCAGCCGTACACCAGTCCCGCCAGCAGCGGCGTACAGACCGTCACATAGGCGAGCGTGGATTCCGGCCCGGCGGTGATCAGGAGCAGCGCGCCGAAGAAGGCGTCGATTCCCAGCATCCACGGGTGGCGCAGGAGCAGCGGACCGAAGCGTTCCCAGTCGCGGAACAGCGCGTACGAGCCCATGAAGGTGACCAGGATCGCCGATCCGATCAGCCACGTGGCCAGCCCGGGCGCCGTCCGGTCGATGGCGAACGGGGTCGCCACCGCGATCATGGCGAGACGGAAGCCGAACACCTGACGGCACATCGCCTGGAGCGCGTTCACCTGAAGCGTGAAGGCAGGCTGCGACGCCGGGTCGGCGATCGCCTGCTTCACCTCCTCCGTCACACCCGCCTGGGGGCTGCCCAGCTGGAATCCCATGGCCATGTCACCTCCCTCTGTTCGTCACCGTCAGCTGCCGCCCAGGAAGGCGAAGTCCACGTTCGTTCCGTAGATGAAGCCGACCGTCAGCAGAATGAGCGTGCCGGGCAGCAGGAAGGTGGTGACCGCGAAGGTCGCCTTCGGTACCGCCTTTGCCGCCTTTCGCCGTGCCGCCTGGGCGTCCGTGCGGCGCATGTCGTTGGCGATGGCGATCAGGGTGTCCACGATGGGTGCGCCAAGCTCCTCGCCCTGCTGGAGGGCGGTGACGAACATCGCGACCTGTTCCGAGTCGTTGCGCTTGCGGAGCTCCTCGAAGGCCTGGCGGCGGCTGACGCCCATGTCCATCTGACGCAGGGTGATGCGGAGTTCGTCCGCCCAGGGGCCTTCGTACTTGTCGGCGACACGTTCCAGCGCCTGGCGGAATCCGAGTCCGGCGGAGACGACGACCGCGAGGACGTCGAGGAAGTCCGGGAGGGTGCGCTCGATGTGCTCCTTGCGGGCCTTGACCGCGGACCAGATGCCGGCCTCGACCCAGAACAGGCCGAAGAGAACCATGACCAGGGAGAGGACGACCTGACCGCGGATGATCATCGAGAAGGCGCCGGCGAGGCCGAGCACACCGTAAACGGCCCGGCGGGCCGCGTAGCGGTCGATCGTGAGACCGCCGGGGTTGCCCGCCATGTCGATCTGGCGGCGCTTCTTGTTGACCGCCTTGGGACCCATCATCCGCAGGACCGACGGTGCGAAGCGCATGCCCATACGGTCGATGCCGGATCCCACCGCGCTGGTGCGGGTGGATCCGACCTCCAGTGCGACGGCGAGGTCGCCAGGCAGCTTGGCGTCGGCCCGGTACATGCGGATGCCCTGGATCGCGCCGACCACGGCGAGACCGACGACCAATGCGAGTATCAGTTCCATATCGGGTCCTCCTCTCAGACGTCGATGCGGGACAGGCGGCGGATCACCATGAACCCGAGCGCGTACAGGCCGATGGCGACGATCACGGCCGCCTGGCCGGCGAAGGCGCCAGTCATCCGGTCGAGGGCGCCCGGCATGATCGTGTTGAGCAGCATCAGCGCACCGACGCCGAAGATCGGAACCGCGTAGGCGGTGACCGTGACCTGCGAGAGCTGCGTGGTGACCTCTCGTCGGGTCTCCTTGCGCTCCTCCAGCGTCTCCGTGAGGTTGCGCAGGGAGCTGACGACCGTACCGCCGGCCCTGTTGGACAGGACGAGCGTGGTGACCAGGACGACCAGCTCGCGCGAGGGCAGCCGGTCCGTCAGCTCGCTGAGCGCGTCGTCAAGGGACTCGCCGACGGCGAGACGGCGTGAGACCCGGGCCAGTTCCTCACCGGCGGGGGCCTCCAACTCGTCGGCGGCCATGGAGAGCGCGGTGCGCAGCGCCAGTCCCGCCTGGGTGGCGTTGGCGAGGATGCGGGAGAGCTCGGGCAACTGGTTGATGAAGCGCTCGGTGCGCTTGGCCCGCTGCCAGTTCAGGAAGGCGTTCGTGCCCCAGAGACCGATGAGGGCTGCGACCGGGCCGAAGAAGCTGGCGAGTAGGGCAGAGGCGATCAGCCACAGGGCCACGGTGGCGGCCAGCGCGTAGACGAGGAACTCACCCGGGGTGACCTCCAGGCCGGTGGCGGCGAGCTTCAGCTCGATCTTGCGGCCCAGGCCGGTCTTGCGCAGCCTGCGGTCGACGCCCTGGAAGCGGCGGTGGCGTCCGGCGACCGGTATCTGACCGGTGTGCGACAGGCGGTCGACCAGCGCATCGCGGTCGGCCCTCCCCGCGGAGTACGTGTGCAGGCCCACGACGACGAGCACGCCGCACAGCAGCGTGACGCCGATCGTGAGCAGAGGGAGATTGTCCATGACGCGGTACCTACTTGGCCTCTCGGGTGGCGAGCTGTTCTTCGGACGTAGCAACCCCGAAGGCCTGCGGGATGGGCTGGCTGGCCATATAGAGGCGCTCGGCGGTCTTGCGCGGGAGCGGGAGGTACTGGAACTGGCCGTAGATCCGTCCGTCGGCGGCCATCGGCTGGGCGACGAAGCGTGCGACGCTGACGATGCGGTAGTTGTCCCGTCCGTGTGAATCGAGGATCGCGATCTCGGTGACCTTACGGCTGCCGTCCGCGTGCCGGGTCAGCTGGACGATGACGTCCACAGCGCTGTTGATCTGGTCGTGCAGCGCTTCGAAGGGGATCTTGATCTCGGACATCGACGCCAGGGTCTGCAGACGCATGAGCGCGTCCTCGGCGTTGTTGGCGTGGACGGTCGCCAGAGAACCGTCGTGACCGGTCGACATCGCCTGGAGCATGTCGAGTGACTCGCCGCCACGGACCTCACCGACGACGATGCGGTCGGGGCGCATACGCAGGGAGTTGCGGACCAGGTCGCGGATGCTGATCTGGCCCTTGCCCTCGACGTTCGCCGGGCGGGACTCAAGCCGGATGACATGGTTCTGCTGGAGCTGAAGTTCCGCGGAGTCCTCGATGGTGACGATGCGCTCGTCGTTCGGGATCAGTCCGGAGAGCGCGTTGAGCAGGGTCGTCTTGCCGGTGCCGGTGGCGCCGGAGACGATGATGTTGAGCTTGGCCTGGACGAGTCCCGAGAGCAGGATCAGCATCTGCTCGTCGAGCGAGCCGAAGGCGATCATCTCCTGGAGGGTGAAGGCCCTCGGGAACCGTCGGATGGTGAGCGTGGCACCGGTGAGCGAGAGCGGCGGGATGATCACGTTGACACGCTCACCGCTGGGGAGTCGTGCGTCGACCATCGGATTCGACTCGTCCACACGGCGGTTGACGGTGGAGACGATGCGCTCGATGGTCTGCATCAGCTGGTCGTGCGAGCCGAACCGCATCGGGAGCTGCTCGACCTTGCCGCTGCGCTCGACGAAGATCTGGTCCGGTCCGTTGACCATGATTTCGGTGATGGACGCGTCCTCGAGGAGCGGTTCGAGGATGCCGAGGCCGAGGGCCTCGTCGACGACCCGGCGGATCAGCTGCGAGCGTTCTACGGTCGAGAGGACCGGTCCTTCGCGGCTGATGATGTGCCCGAGTACGCGCTCCAGGCGGGCCCGCCGATCGGCGGTGGCCAGCGAGGACATCTCCGCGAGGTCGATCTCCTCGAGCAGCTTGGCCCGGTAGGTGGCGACCATGTGGCCGTCCTCCCGCCCCCCGCCTTGCTCCTCGGGGGCGGTGATGCGTGCCCGCAGGCTCATGTGCGTTGCTCCTCGGTCTGGCTTGCTCGTGTTGCGGTGGGGGATGTCCTGCGGGCCGGGGTCAGTCGCGGGGCATCGTGGAGCTGCGTTCGGCCGAACCGAGCCAGCCGTCGTCCAGGCCGGGGACGATGGACGGGATCTTGATGCGGGCCTTGTACGTCACCTCGTCGTAGCCCCAGCTGGGCCTGAGCTCGGTGTCGTCGGCGAGCCAGTCGCTGATCGCCGCCTTGCCCGCCTCGCGGGGGGTCCGCTCCGGACGGTCGTGGCTGGCGGTTCGCGCAGCCACGCGGGCCGCGGTGCCCGCCTGGTTGACGGTGTATGCCGCGACCCCGAGCTGGATCGCGAAGAGGCCCACGATGAGCAACAACGGGATGAATCCGAGGTACTCGATGGCGACCTGGCCGCGTTCGCGCCGTGTCCTGACCTTGCGCGTGGTCATGGTCGTGGTCATGGTCATCCCTCCCTCACCGAGGCGGCGTTGCCCTTGACCGTCATGGGGAAGTTGAGCACGCCGGGTACGAGCACCGGCACCTTCAGCTTCACCTCGGCCTTGTACAGACCGCGATCAAGGTGGCAGCGGGTCGTGGACGCGCCCTTCCACGCCTCGGGGAGATCCTCCTTGGCAGCCCGCTTGCACGCGGACTGCTGGTACCACTCCGCGCCCGTGGCCGCCCTCGCTCCCTCGTCGGCGGCGTTGCTCGCCAGGCTGAAGGTGTAGCCGATCAACGCGCACTGCCAGAGCGCCACCAGCGTCAGAATGATCAGAGGCGTAACACCGAGGAACTCGATCGCGGTCTGTCCGCGATCGCGGTCACGCCCCCTGCCTATCAGGGTGTCCGCCATCTCTGTGGTTGCCATGGATCAACCTGCCCCCTCAGTCGGTCTTGCCACGGCCCGCGGATTCGCCGCGCTTGCGCGGGCGACCGATCGAGCCTCGATCGTTTTTGAACTTTCCGCCGCTCTTGTCGGTGCTCTCGGCTGCCCGGACGATCCCGAGTTCTCCCGCCAGAGCCCAGAGTGCCTGCTTCACGATGCTCTTCGGGTCCAGTTCATGCATCCGGCCGGCATCGACCGCGCCCTGAAGTTCCTTGAAATTAGCGGGAATTGCCGTGCCGGCGATGCGAGTGCCGGTGATCTTCTGGATCAGCGGCGGCTGGATCTCGGTGTTGCGGTTGTAGCGGTTGACGACTGTCGTCGTCTCCTCCGCCTTGCGGATCTGGAGCCGGTCCCACATCCGCACGATGCGCTTGGCCCCGCGTACCGCGATCACGTCCGGCGTAGTGATCAGCAACGCGGTGTCGGCCATCTCGATGGCCGCGGCGTTGGCGCCGTTCATCTGGCCGCCGCAGTCGATGACCACGACCTCGTACCGCGAGCGCAGGGCGCTGACGATCTGCCGGGCGGACCGGTCGCTGACCTCCTCGCCGCGCTCACCGTCGCCCGGTGCCAGCAGCAGTGCGATCCCGGTGCTGTGGCTGAACACCGCGTCGGACAGGACGCGCGGGGAGATGTCGGTGATCGCCGCCAGGTCCACGATCGAACGCCGGAACTGCACGTCCAGATAGGAAGCGACGTCCCCCGACTGCAGGTCCATGTCCACCAGCGCGACGGTCCGCCCCGAGGCCTGGGCCGCCAGGGCCAGCTGCACGGCCGCGACGGTGGCGCCGACGCCCCCCTTGGCGCCGCTGACCGTCACGACGGTTCCGCCAGGGCCGGTGAAGACGTCGCCGCTGGCGCCGAGGTGCCGGCGTACGCCGACCGACCACTGGGCCGCCGACTGGACCCGGTTGACCAGTTCCTCGTAGCTCAGCGGGAGCGTGACCAGGCCTCGGGCCCCGGAGTCCATCGCGGCGGAGAACAGTCCGGGGCTCGCGTCGGCGGTGATGAGCACTACCCCGACTGCGGGGAAGCGCAGGGAAACCTCCCGGATCAGTTCCAGAGCCGGCACCGGACCGATCCGCTCGTGGACCAGCACGACCTCGGGCAGCTCGTCGAGCGACTCGCCCGCGAGCCGCGCGAGTGTGTCGATGAGCTGTGTCGAGTCGCCGACCGGAGCGGCCGGCTCCGCGTCGGGGAGCTGGCTGAGCAGGGTGGTGACGGATCTGGCCGCGTCGGCGTCACCGACGGCCGGGAGGATCCTGGTGGTCATCCAATCCTCACTTGTCCTTGTCGAGCGTGTAGGTGCGGTCGCCCGGACGGATGCTGCTGTCACTGCCGGTGGCGATGAGTGCGAGGCGGACGTGCTCCGCGAACGACTCCGCGTACGCGATGCGCTGGGTGTCGAGCGTGTTGAGGGCGAAGGTGATCGGGACGGCCTCGGTGGCCTGGTTCCCCTTGCCGTCGCTGCTCGGGTCCAGGGCGGTCAGCTTGCCCACGTCCAGGACCTTCGCGTTGGAGACGATGACCTTCGACTGCGCCGGGTCGCCCTCGCGCTCGCCCGCGAACGTGGCGTAGACGTTGACCGTGGCACCGGAGGTGATCTTCCCCGCGACGCCGGTGGCGGCGTCGATCATGATGGCGATCTCCTGCTCACCGGGCTGCAGCGCGGGACGCGCCTGCATCATGTCGGTCTGGAGCAGCGAGCCCTCCTTGAGCGGGGTGAGGGCGATCTTGCCGTTGACCTCGGAGAGGTCGGTCACCGCGTTGGACGAGAGCCACCGCTTCGGCATGGAGACCTTCTCGAACTTGTCCGGGGTCAAGTTGGTGAAGGGGGCGACGTTGCTCTTCAGCTTGTAGGCCGAGACCTCGGGTCCGACCTTCGAGTTGACGTCGCTGATGACCGAGAGCACCCCGGCGAAGGCGCCGAAGGCGCACAGGACCGAGAGAAGCAGGAGTATCACGCCGCGGCGCTGGCGGGAGTTCATGGGCCGGACAACCTCGTTCGGGTCGGATGCGTGGGGCAGCGGACAGAAGAATGCGCGGGGGGACTGTTGTCTGGAGAGCGGGCTGAGCCGGGTGTGCGGCGCGGACGGCGTCCGTGCCGCGGGGGCGTCCGCGGAGGAGGAGTCCGCGGGCGCTACGACCGTGGCGGTGCGGGCGCTCCATGGTTCAGGACACCGGACGGCGGCATTCGGTTCTCGGGAGCGGGAAGCGGTGAGGAGCAGAACCCGCAACGATCACCGATGAGCTCCATTCCGCACCAGTGACAGGTCTCTCGCCTTACCGAGGACACGAGTTGGTACAGGACGGAGATATCCGGAAGGTAAGCGGCGAATTCGATCATTTTTCCGGTTCCCCACCATCGGGAGGAATCGGCAGGAAGCGGGGCTTCCTGAATCGCCTGGACCTTCCAGGCGGGTGCCAGGGTCTGCTGCACCCACTCGGACTGCAACTGACCCTTGGCGACCATGAGATGGGTGCCGAATTCCGGGCCCGCCAGTGGCTCGGCCGTCGGGCCGACCTTGATGAGCTGGGGGTTCGGTCCCGCCAGGACGGCGAACTGGGAGCCGGGCACCCAGGACTTCGCGTGCGTCTTCAGGCTGACCGGGACGCGGTCGAGTTTGGTCACCGAGTTCAGCAGGGCACCCGCATGGATGTAATGGGACAGAAGCCGCGCGGACGAGGCCACCACTCCGGGGCTGAAGTCGCAGATCGACAGCTGGCGCAACTGCCTGACCAGCACGGCTACGCCGAGTGGTGGCAGATCCACCTTGAGCAGCGCGATGCGGTCGCTCTCCAGCACCGACCGGACGGCATGAAGTCGCCGTTCGTGCGCCTGGGAGATACCCGTCGGGTACACGGCGACCACGTATCCGTGCTGTTCCAGCATCAGATGCATGTCGCCGATCGCCAGGTCCATCGCCTGGGCATCAGGTGCCTGCAGCAGGGCCGCTGTCGGCGTCTGCTGATCGGTCGGCGGTAGGACCAGATCAGCACTGGTCACTGCTATTGCGGTCGGCACGCTGTTCCCCGTTCGGCTCCGGCCCACGTCGCCGTGACGTCGGCCGCAATCGCTCCTGCTCCGTGCTTCTGCCTCAGCTTCTGCTCCAGCACTTTAACCGCGTCCTACACAGCAGAGAACACCCAGCAGAACCCGGTACGGCAACACCCCTGCATCAGCCACACAACACCTACGTACGAAATCGGACCAAACCGAAAGTTGTTAACTTCTGCACCACTGCGCAGGGTTACTGTCAGTCATTCCCATTTGCGGGCCGTTGAAATTCATTTGCGCACGTCAATGCAGATATTGGCATGTTCGCACCACGTCAGGATGGCCGAAAACCGTTACTGTCCGGCCATGTTGCCCATGTCACCCGCGAGTGGACATCCGCGCGGGGCGACGATTCGTCACCCACACACGGGTGACGTGTGTGCATGCCGTGGAGACCGGGTGAAGATTGCGCATCGGTGGAGCCCGGAGCGTTTACCCGTCACGAGGGCGGCACTCCACACACCCGTGATTGTCAGAGGTCTTGACAACTCGATTGGTCTGGACCAGTTTATCGGCCAGCGGTGGCCACCGTTCCTCGAATCCCCACACCGGCATCCCCAACTCCCCCCACGGAGGCAGCAAGTGGAACACTCCCCCACAACCCGCCGCACTGGACGCCACACGCGACGCCGCCCCCGCCATGCACTGATCGCCGCCGTGGCGGTCGCCGCCGCCGGCGCCCTCAGCGTCGCCGGCCTCGTCGGCAGTGCCCAGGCGACCGACACCGGCGCCGCCACGACCGCGGCCGCCTCGGCCGCCGCGGTCCCCGCGCACGCGGTGACCGGCTACTGGCAGAACTTCAACAACGGCGCGGCCGTGCAGAAGCTCAGCGACGTGCCCGCCGACTACGACATCATCGCGGTCTCCTTCGCCGACGCCACGAGCACGCCCGGCGCCGTCACCTTCAACCTGGACTCGGCGGGGCTGGACGGCTACACGGTCGACCAGTTCAAGGCCGACATCAAGGCGAAGCAGGCGGACGGCAAGAGCGTCATCATCTCGGTCGGCGGCGAGAAGGGCTCGGTCTCGGTCAACAGCGACGAGTCCGCGGCCAACTTCGCCGACTCCCTCTACTCGCTCATCCAGGAGTACGGCTTCAACGGTGTCGACATCGACCTGGAGAACGGCGTCAACTCCACGTACATGACGAAGGCGCTGCGCTCGCTCTCCGAGAAGGCGGGCTCCGGCCTCGTCATCACGATGGCGCCGCAGACCATCGACATGCAGTCCACCGAGGCCGAGTACTTCAAGACGGCGCTCGGCATCAAGGACATCCTGACCGTCGTCAACATGCAGTACTACAACAGCGGTTCGATGCTCGGCTGCGACGGCAAGGTCTACTCGCAGGGTTCGGTGGACTTCCTCACCGCGCTGGCCTGCATCCAGCTGGAGGGCGGCCTGGACGCTTCCCAGGTCGGCATCGGTGTCCCCGCCTCCGCCAGCGGCGCGGGCAGCGGCTACGTGTCCCCCTCGGTCGTGAACGCGGCCCTGGACTGCCTGACCGCCGGCACCGACTGCGGCTCCTTCAAGCCCGACAAGACCTACCCGGGTCTCCGCGGCGCGATGACCTGGTCGACCAACTGGGACGCCTCGTCGGGCAACGCCTGGTCGAGCGCGGTCGGCCCGCACGTCCACGGCCTGTCGTAAACCGTCGGCCATCGGCCGTCTCCGCCGGGCCGTGACCGGTCCGGGTCCATGGCCGGCAGCGCCGCCGCTCCCCCGGCGGCGCTGCCGCACGTCCGCCGGAAGGCCGCCGGGGCAGGTTCGGGAGGTCCCGCGTGCCCCCGCGGCGTCCGGGCGGACGGCGCTACGGGTCAATACACCTAGATCACCAGGCTGAGCAGCGCCGCGACCACGAAGCCAGCGACCGACAGGACCGTCTCCAGCACCGTCCAGGACTTCAGGGTGTCGCGCTCCGAGATGCCGAAGTACTTCGACACCATCCAGAAGCCACCGTCGTTGACGTGCGAGGCGATGATCGAACCGGCCGAGATCGCCATGATGATCAGCGCCAGATGCGGCTGGGACATGCCCTGGCCCTCGACGAGCGGGACCACGATGCCGGCGGTGGTGACGATGGCGACGGTCGCCGAGCCCTGGGCGATGCGCAGCACCGCGGAGATCAGCCAGGCCAGCAGGATGACGGGCAGGCCGACGTCGTGGAACGTGTCCGCGAGGGCGTCCGCGATCCCGCTGCTCTTGAGTACGGCACCGAAGATGCCGCCCGCGCCGACGACCAGCAGGATGTTGCCCACCGGCTTGAGGGACGAGGTCGACACCGCTTCCAGGGACTTGCGGGACCAGCCGCGCCGGATACCGAGCAGGTAGTAGGCGAGCATCAGCGCGATCGTCAGGGCGACGAACGGGTTGCCGAAGAACTCGACGACCGAGCGGAGGGTCGAGGGGTCCAGCGCGATGGAGGAGAACGTCGCGGCCAGGATCAGTACCAGCGGGGTGCCGATGATGGCGAGCACGGTGCCGAGTCCGACCGGCGCCTCGTGCGGGGTGACTCCGGCGGCGCGCTGCTCGGCGACGACCGCGGCCTTCGCCTCCTCGGCCGCCTCGACCATGTCCTGCGGCACCTCGACGAAGATCCGCTTGCCGATCCAGGCGGCGTAGACCCAGGCGGCCAGCACGGACGGGATACCGACGACGGCGCCCATCAGGATGACCCAGCCGAGGGAGACGTGGAAGAGACCGGCGGCGGCGACCGGGCCGGGGTGCGGCGGCAGGAAGGCGTGGGTCATGGACAGACCCGCCAGCAGCGGCATCGCGTACAGCAGGATCGACTTGCCGGAGCGCTTGGTGGCGGCGTACACGATCGGTGCGAGGACGAAGATGCCGACGTCGAAGAAGACCGGGATACCGAAGATCAGACCGGTCAGGCCCATGGCGAGCGGGGCGCGCTTCTCACCGAAGCTCTTCAGCAGGCGGGCGCTCAGCACCTCGGCTCCGCCGGAGACTTCGAGGATCGCGCCGAGCATCGTGCCGAGGCCGATGATGATCGCGATATGGCCGAGGATGCCGCCCATGCCGGATTCGATGACGGATACGGCGGCGGATTTCTGCACCGTGCCGAAGAGTTCGGTGACGGAGAGTCCGGCGCCCAGTCCGACGGCCACGGAGACGGCGAGCAGCGCGACGAACGGCTGCAGCCTGGCCTTGATGATCAGGAAGAGGAGGAGGGCGATTCCGAGGACGGCGACGGTCAGGAGACCGGCCGTCCCGTCTATGAGGAGGAGCAGTCCACCGGTGTGCGGTGGCGTCTCGGCCGGTGGGGGGCTTGCGGCGAGCAGCATGGGTAACTCCGTTGTCGTCCATGGGGTGCGGTGGGTAGGGAGGAGCGCGGCACGGCGCCCCTGTGGGGCGGGGCGCCGTGCCGTACGCGGTGGTGCGGTGGAGCGGGTGCGGCAAGGGCCTTTCGTTTGGATCAGGCCGGACCCCGCGTGCCCGGCCTGATCCAAACGAAGGGCCCTGGGGGATCAGGCTCAGCCGAGGACCGCGAGCGCGTCGATCTCGATGAGCAGGCCCTTCGGCAGGCCGACGTAGACGGTCGTACGGGCGGCGGGGGCGGCCTTGAGGTTCTGCTCGCCGAAGTAGGTGTTGTAGATCTCGTTCATCTCGGCGAAGTGGTCCACGTCCGTGAGGTAGACGCGCATCATCATCACGTCGTCCCAGCTCGCGCCGCCCTCCTCCAGGATCGCCTTGACGTTGGCGAAGGTCTGGAGGGTCTGCTCGCGCAGGGTGGGGCCGGCCGGGGTCGGGGCCTGGCCCTCCACGGCGGGCAGGAAGCCGACCTGGCCGGCGACCTGGAGGATGTTCCCCTTCTTCACTCCGTGCGAGAACTTCGCCGGCGGGGTGGTGTGGGTGCTCGGGGTGAGTGCGGTCTTGTCGGTCATCGCTGATCAGGCCTTCTTGGGTCGGGTGGTGCCGGAGTACTCCCGGCTGATGGTGTCGGCGGTGCGCCGGACCAGTGGGAGCAGGGTGAGGAGTTCCTCTGCCGTGACGACCACGTTCGGTGCGGAGACCGACATCGCGGCGACGACCCGCCCGTCGGCGCCGCGGATGGGTGCGCCGATGCAGTTGATGGACTCCTCGTGGCCGCCGAGGTCGGTGGCCCAGCCCTGTTCGCGTACGGCGGCGAGTTCCTTGAGGAACGCACTGGCGCCGGGGGTCGAACGGGACGTGTACATGGGGTAGTCGAGCCTCTCGGCGACTGCGCGCCGTTCCGGCTCGGTCAGGTCGGCGAGCAGCAGTTTGGCCACGGCGGCGACGGTGATCGCGACGGGCTTGCCGATCCGGGAGTACATCCGGACCGGGTAGCGGCTCTCGACCTTGTCGATGTAGAGGACCTCGTTCTCCTCGTACACCGCGAGGTGGACGGTGTGTCCGCAGTTCTCGTTGAGTTCGGCGAGGTGCGGGTGGGCGATCTCCCGGACGTCGAGGTTCTCGACGGCTTCCTGGGCGAGCGCGAAGAGCCGGGCGCCGAGGCGGTAGCGCTGGTCCTGCTGGCGGTAGACGAGGCCGTGCTCGTGGAGCGTGCGCAGCAGGCGCAGGGCGGTGGACTTGTGGACGCCGAGCCGCTCGGCCACCTGCCCGAGGTCCGCGGGTCCCTGTGCGAGCAGCGGCAGGATGCTCAGCGCCCGGTCGACGGTCTGACTCATGTACTGCGTACCTCCGTGTCGTCCCCCGTCCACCCGGGGCCGAGACGCAGTCTCCCCCAGGCGGCGTCGTCGAGGGCCGCGAGGTGGTCGGCCCGGTCGCGGGCGGGCGGGTCGGTGAGGTCGCCGGGGGCGGTGAGTACGGCGGCGGCCATCAGATGGCCGTGCCGGGCGCGGTCGCGGACGGGC
This sequence comes from Streptomyces sp. NPDC127177, assembly GCF_042672475.1. Lineage (NCBI taxonomy): Bacteria > Bacillati > Actinomycetota > Actinomycetes > Kitasatosporales > Streptomycetaceae > Streptomyces > Streptomyces sp. NPDC127177. The sequence goes on along the minus strand of NZ_JBHXUW010000035.1, from coordinate 48,809 downwards.
AGTCCGCGCAGGGTCGCGGAGAGGAACCCGGCGGCGAAGGCGTCACCGGCGCCCACGGGGGCGACGACGTCCACCCGGAGGGCGGGGACGGTGGTGACGGTGTCGGTGTCGGGGGTGACGGCGTCGGGGGCCGGGGGGTGGGAGAAGACCGTCGCCCCGTCCGCGCCCCGCTTCACCACGAGCACGGCCGGTTCGGGCAGCGCCTCGCGGATCGCCTCGGCTCCCACGATCCCCCAGGCCTCCTCCGCCTCGTCATCCCCGACGAAGACCAGGTCCGCGCCGCGGGCGAGGTCCAGCAGGACGTCGGGGGAGGCTTCGCCGCCACGCCACAGGCCGGGCCGGTGGTTGACGTCGAAGGAGACGAGCGGCCGGCCGGCGCGGGGGGCCGTCAGCTCGCGCAGCAGGGCCAGGCAGTCGGCGGAGAGCGCGGCCGTGATGCCCGACAGGTGCAGGACCCGGCCGGCGAGCAGCGCCTCGAACGGGACGTTCGCGGGTGACATCGCCGAGGCTGCGGATCCGGCCCGGTAGTACGCCACCTCGTGGACGCCGTCGGAGCGGTCCGTCGCCGTACGGAAGTAGATGCCGGTGGGGCGGGTGGGGTCGCGCCGGACCGCGGAGGTGTCGACCCCGTAGCCGGAGACCGCGTCGACGAGGTGGTCGCCGAAGCCGTCCGCCCCGACCCGGCTCACCCAGGCCGCCCGGTGACCGGCGGCTGCGAGCGCGCACGCCACGTTGGATTCGGCGCCCCCGATTCCGCGGCCGAAGGACGGTACGTCGGCGAGGCGTCCCGGCTGCGAGGGCAGGAACGTCACCATGGACTCGCCGAGGCACACGACATCAGTGGTCGCGGCGTCGGCGGCGGTCCTGGCCGGGGTTCCGGACACTCGGGGCTCCTCTTGGTCGGCGGGGCGGCACCGGTTCTCGCCATTGACCGGGCGTCGGCTCGGATGTTAGACAGCCCTGAGCGATATACGCAATGGGTGTTGCATATGTTGCAATGCCGATGTGTGACCGTGACGCCGTCCTACGACGACGACCTACTTCGATGGAGGAGGCACCCATGGCTGCCGACCGTCCCGTGGCCGGACCGGCCGGACTCGCCCATGAGCGGGTCGACCACCGGTTCAAGGCCCTCCCGCCCGACGCGGAGGGGCTGACCGTCGGTGCGCTGGCCGCCGAGCGGCGCAACCTCTTCACCGGCGGGTTCACCACTCCGGTGCTCGCCCTGTCGGCCGAGTCCGTCGAGCACAACCTCGCCCTGCTGGAGACGTACGCCGAGCGCCACGGTCTCGCGTTCGCCCCGCACGGCAAGACCTCCATGTCCCCGCAGCTGTTCGCCCGCCAGCTCGAGCACGGCGCGTGGGGCATCACCGCGGCCGTACCGCACCAGGCGCGGGTCTACCGGGCGTTCGGGATCCAGCGGATCTTCCTCGCCAACGAGCTGGTCGACGCCGTCGCGCTGCGGTGGCTCGCGGGCGAGCTGGAAGCCGATCCGGAGTTCCGTTTCGTCTGCTACGTCGACTCGGTGCGCGGTGTCGAGCTGATGGACGAGGCCCTGCGCGCGGCCGGTGCCTCGCGTCCGGTCGACGTCGTCGTGGAGCTCGGCGCGGGCGAGGGCGCCCGCACGGGTGCCCGCACCGACGCCGACTGCGCGGCGGTCGCCGACGCGGTGGCCGAGGCCGGGAGTCTGCGCCTGGTGGGCGTGGCCGGTTACGAGGGCGAGGTGCCCCAGGCGTCCGGCGAGCGGGTACGGGAGTGGCTGCGCCGACTCGTCGCGCTGGCCGCCGGGTTCGACGCGGCGGGGCGGTTCGCCGCGCTGGGCGCGGGTGAGCGGATCGTGATCAGCGCCGGTGGCAGCGCGTGGTTCGACGCGGTGGCGGACGTGTTCGCGGAGATCCCCGAACTGTCCCACCCGGTACTGAAGTTGCTGCGCTCGGGCGCGTACGTCTCGCACGACGACGGCCACTACCGCCGTCTGACGCCCTTCAACCGGGTTCCCGAGGAGGGCTCGTTGCAGCCCGCCTTCCGCCTCTGGGCGCAGGTCGTGTCGCGGCCGACCGCCGAGCAGGCGTTCCTCAACGCGGGCAAGCGGGACGCGGCTTACGACCTCGACCTGCCGCAGGCGCAGGTCGTGCGGTCGGGGCGCGACGGCTCGGTGCGGCCGGCGACGGGGGTCGAGGTGACCGGTCTCTCGGACCAGCACGCGTGGGTGCGGACGGAGGAGGGGACCGGCCTGGAGGTCGGGGACTGGGTGGGGATGGGGCTCTCGCATCCGTGCACCAGCTTCGACAAGTGGCAGCTGATTCCGCTGGTGGCGGCGGACGGCACGGTCACGGACTACATCCGTACGTTCTTCTGATCCCCGCGGGGTGGTTTCCCCCACCCCGCACCTACCCGTAACCGGGGCTCCGCCCCGACCCCGCGCCTCAAGCGCCGGCGAGGCCGGTATCGAAAGGCACCCCCATGGACCTGGTCATCCGCGACGCCCGCGTCATCGACGGCACCGCGACCCCCTCCTACCGCGCCGACGTCGCCGTCCGTGACGGCCGCGTCGCGGAGATCCATCCGGAGCACGCCCCGGGCCCCCGCCCCACCGGCGCCCGTGTGCTGGACGCCGACGGGCTCGCACTGTCCCCGGGCTTCATCGACATGCACGCCCACAGCGACCTGGCCCTGCTGCGCGATCCCGACCACAGCGCGAAGGCCGCACAGGGTGTCACCCTCGAAGTCCTGGGCCAGGACGGGCTGTCGTACGCCCCGGCCGACGACCGCACCCTCGCCGAGGTCCGCCGCTCCATCACCGGGTGGAACGGCGACGGGAGCGACATCGACTTCGACTGGCGCACGGTCGGCGAGTACCTGGACCGGCTCGACCGCAACTTCGGCGGCCAGGGCATCGCCGTCAACGCCGCCTACCTCGTCCCGCAGGGCACCGTCCGGATGTACGCGGTCGGCTGGGACGACCGGCCCGCCACCGACGCCGAACTGACCCGGATGAAGGAACTCGTCGCGCAGTCCATGGAGGAGGGCGCCGTCGGCATGTCGTCCGGGCTCACCTACACCCCCGGCATGTACGCGGACGACGCCGAACTCACCGAGCTCTGCCGGGTGGTGGCCGCGCACGGCGGCTACTACTGCCCGCACCACCGGTCCTACGGGGCGGGCGCGCTGGAGGCGTACGAGGAGATGGTGCGGCTCACCCGCAGCGCGGGCTGCGCGCTGCACCTCGCCCACGCCACGATGAACTTCGGCGTGAACAAGGACCGGGCGCCCGATCTGCTCGCGCTGCTCGACCGGGCCCTCGACGAGGGCGCCGACATCTCCCTGGACACCTACCCGTACACCCCGGGCTGCACGACGCTGGTCGCGATGCTGCCGAGCTGGGCGAGCGAGGGCGGCCCCGGGCCGATCCTGGCCCGGCTCGCCGACGATGCCACGGCCGCGCGCATCCGGCACGACATGGAGGTCGTCGGTTCGGACGGCTGCCACGGTGTGCCGATCGAGTGGGACGCCATCGAGATCTCCGGCGTGAGCGTGCCCGGCCTCGGCGGTCTCGTCGGGCGTACGGTGGCCGAGTCCGCGCGGCTGCGCGGCGAGGAGCCCTGGGTGACCGCGCGGCAGCTGCTCCTGGACGACCGGCTCGGCACGACGATCCTTCAGCACGTGGGCCACGAGGAGAACGTCCGGCAGATCATGCGCCACCGCGTCCACACCGGCGGCAGCGACGGCATCCTCCAGGGCGACAAACCGCATCCGCGCGCCTACGGCACCTTCCCGCAGTATCTCGGGCGGTACACGCGGGAGCTGGGCATCCTCGGCCTGGAGGAGTGCGTCGCCCACCTCACCTCCCGTCCCGCGGCCCGGCTGGGGCTGGCGGACCGGGGCCAGGTGCGCGAGGGCTACCGGGCGGACCTGGTCCTCTTCGATCCGTCGACGGTGGCCGCGGGATCGACGTTCGACGAGCCGCGCACCCTGCCGGTGGGCATCCCGCACGTGCTGATCGACGGACGCTTCGTCATCGAGGACGGCAAGCGGACCCAGGTCCTGGCCGGCCGGTCGGTGCGGTCCGGAGCCCGCCCGTAGCGGCCGGGCTCCGCGCTTGCGGCCGTACGGATTCGCGGACCCCGCACTTACATCGCGACAGGGCGGGCAACCGGGTTGCATGAATATTTCTGCGACAGCCCGGAAGAGTCATGGAAAGGCCAGACGGGCAGGAAATGGCTCGGCGGTCGAGGCCGGCGGCCGTGCGGGATTCGTGGCCCGTGGTGTGATCTATTTCCTCGTCGGTGTCCTGGCGCTGCGCATCGCGTTCGGGCACGGCGGCGGGGGTGGCGGAAAGACCGCGGACCGGGGCGGGGCGCTCAGCGAGATAGCGCAGAAGCCCTTCGGTTCCGTTCTGTTGTGGGTCATCGGTGTCGCGCTGGCCGGCATGGCCCTGTGGCGGCTGTCGGAAGCCGCGTTCGGTGCCGCCGGACCCGATGGGCACAAGGCGACCAAACGGCTGGCGTCGGCCGGCCGTGCCGTCTTCTACGGCTTCGTGTCGTACTCGGTGCTGATGTTCGCGGCGGGCGACCGGGGCAGCGGCAGCGGTGCCAGCGACGCACGTTCGCAGGACGTCACGGCGAAGGTGCTCGACCTGCCGGGTGGCCGCTGGCTGGTGGCGGCCGGTGGCGTGGCGATCGCCGCCGCCGGCCTGTGGATCGCCGGCCGGGCCGTGCTGCGCAAGTACCACAAGCACCTGCGCATGGGCGAGATGTCCCGCACCGAGCGACGGGCCGTGGACGTCACCGGAATCCTCGGCGGGGCCTCCCGCGGGCTGGTCTTCGCGGTGGCGGGCGGTTTCGCCGTGGCCGCCGCGGTGAAGGCCCGGTCCGGTGAGGCGAAGGGCATGGACGACACGCTGCGCTCCTTCAGCACCACCCCGGCCGGACCCTGGCTGCTGGCGCTGGTCGCGGTGGGTCTCGCGGCGTTCGGCCTCTTCTCCCTGGCGAACGCCCGGTGGCGAAAGATCTGAGGGAGCGGACGGTTCACGGACGCGGCGGGCCGGGGATCCTCTCCCGGCCCGCCCCGAGCGTTACGGCTTGGGCAGTTCGCACCCTGCGCGGTCCAGGTCGAACACGTTGCCCGCGCCGATGCACGGCACGATCCCGTAGGTCTCCTGGGCGTAGTTGATGCCCTGGCGGACCGTCACCTTGCCGCCCTCGTCGACCTCGCACGGGTTGTTGTCCGTGCACTCCTGCCCGTCCTCGTTACCCGTGTTGTTGACGGCGACGACCTTGCCGGTCGCGTCGTCGATCACCGGCGAGCCGGAGGTGCCACCGATGGTGTCGCAGGCAGAGGTGTAGCGGACCGAGTCCTTCCAGGTCCACTCCCCCTCCTTGAGGCGGTAGACGAACCCGTCGACGTTGCAGCTGTAGGTGCGCTTCCAGTAGCCGGACGCCACGGTGATCGCGGTGCCCTGCTCCGGGTGCGCGGTGTTGAGCTCCAGCGCCTCGATCCCGTAGCTGCTCTCGATCTGGGCGTACGTCGAGGTGAGTTGGTACACCGATATGTCGGTGTCCGTCATCGTGCCGTACGCGACCTTGCTCGCCTTCAGGGTGCCGACGCCGTTGCCCGCCGCGTTCAGCAGGGTGAAGGTGCGGGTGGACGCCTGACCGAGCACGACCTCACCGGGGCCGGGGAAGCCGGACTCCAGGCAGTGCCCGTTGGAGAGCACGAGCGCGGGGTCGTCGGGCTGGGAGTCGGGCGTGCGGACCACGGAGCCCGAACAGTTGCTGAGAGCCACGGTCCCGGCGAATCCGACCGCCTTGGTCCTGGCCTTGGCCTGGAGCGCGGTGTGGCTCGATGACGCCGCCGACCTGACCGCGCTGGGCGCTGCCGCGTCGTGGCTCGTGGCCGCGGTCGCGGGTGCGGTGCCGGCTCCGAGGAGCAGCACGGCGAAGAGCGCACCGACGAGAGGCTTTTTCATGTGGGGGTCCCCTCTAGTGACCTGCGCAGAGCGTGTGGGGCCTCTGCGACCGAAGTTTCTCCGGTTTTGACATGCGCATGGTGGCGTATTGAGAGGGGGCGCACAAGGGGCGGATCAGGCCGCGGACACGGTCGCCCCGGCCGCGTGCTCAGGTCACCAGTCCCTGGCGGTAGGCGTAGACGACCGCCTGGACGCGGTCACGGAGCCCGAGTTTGGCGAGGATGCGTGAGACGAAGGTCTTCACGGTCTCCGGGCTGATCATCAGGGTCACGGCGATCTCCCCGTTGGAGAAGCCGTCCGCGATGAGGCGCAGGACCTCCAGTTCGCGCGGGGTCAGCGGCATGTCGGCAGGGGTGTCGCCGGTGGGCCGGATCCGGGCGGCGTACCGACCCACCAGCTTCCGCGTGACTTCGGGGTCCAGCAGCGCCTGTCCCGTCTCCACGGTCCGGATGCCGTGCAGGAGTTGGGAGGGCGGCGCGTCCTTGAGCAGGAATCCGCTCGCCCCGGCGCGCAGCGCCTCGTACACGTACTCGTCCAGGTTGAACGTCGTCACGACGAGCACCTTGACGGGGTGCGCGACCCCGGCGCCGGCCAGCAGGCGGGTCGCCTCGATGCCGTCGAGCACCGGCATGCGGATGTCCATCACGACGACGTCCGGGCGCAGTTCGTGCGCGAGGTCGACGGCCGTCCGCCCGTCCCCGCATTCGCCCGCCACCTCGAGGTCGGGCTGGGCGTCGATGATCGTGGCCAGGCCGGTGCGGACCAGGACCTGGTCGTCACAGATGAGGACCCGGATGGGCGCGGCGGTCATGAGGCGCTACCCGCGGGTATGCGGGCCCGGACGACGAATCCGCCGCCCTTCGCCGGATCGGCGCTGAAGTCGCCGCCCAGGACGCCGACCCGGTCGCGGAGACCGGCGAGGCCCCGTCCGCTCCCGCCGGGGACCTTGGTCCTCGATCCGGAGCCGTCCGTGCTGACCTCCACGGTGATCTCTCTCTCGCTGTGCCGCACCTGAACCGAAGTGCGGCTTCCATGAGCGTATTTGAGGGCGTTCGTCAGCGCCTCCTGCACGACGCGGTAGGCCACGAGATCGGCGCTCCCGGTCGCTGCCGCCGGGGTGCCCTCCTCGGTGAACTCCACGGTCTGTCCGGCCCGGCGGGTCTGTTCGACGAGGGTGAGGAGCCTGCCGACGGTCGGCGTCCTGGTCCCGGTGCCGTGGTCGGGGTTGAGCAGGTCGAGCAGGTGGCGCAGGTCGGTGATGGCCCGTCGGCCGGTGTCGGTGACCGTGGTCAGGGTCTCGTCGAGCCGTTCGGGCGCGGCGGTCAGATACCGGGCCGCCTCCGCCTGCACGACCATCGCCGTCACATGATGGGTGACCACGTCGTGGAGCTCACGGGCGATGCGGGTGCGTTCGGCGACGACGGTGTCCTCGGCGACCCGGCGGCGCCGTTCGGCCTCCAGGGCGCGGGTGTAGCGCAGCCACGACCCGACTCCCCAGGAGAGGCCCAGAGCCACGTAGAACGCCAGGTACTCGACGGGGGCCTCACCGGGTCCCATCCGGGAGAGCGCGACCGACAGCGCCAGGAAGGCCGCCGAGAGGACGAGCACGGTGGTGCGCCGGTGCCGTTCCAGATGGGATCCCGCGCTCAGCAGCGCGATGGGCAGCGCGGTGCCCGCCACCAGGTGGTAGCCGCGGAGCTGGTCCAGGGCGAAGCCGAGTGAGACCAGTGCGAGGCAGACCACGGGCAACCGCCGGCGAACGGCGAGCGGGAGGCTCTGGAGGACGACGGCGGCGATGCCCAGTGCGTCCAGGGAGCGCCCCGGCATGCCGCCGACCTCCGTACCGCGGTTGTGGAAGGCCGGCACGAGGGAGGAAACGAGGAAGAGCACCCCGAGCGGCAGGTCCCGGACCGTGACGTCCAACCGGTGCCACAACTCGGGGAACTTCCGCAGACTGGTCACCGGGAGACTGTAGTGGTGCCGGCCGCGGCCTCGACACGCCGGCCGCCCCGGGGCACCAGGTTGCCGCGACGGTGGGCCAGCCACAGGAACGCGATCGTCAGCAGCAGCCCGAACCCGACCGAGTACACGCTCGCCTCCGGGCCGAAGTCACCGCCGGTGATCCACTTCGAGCCCTCGGTGGTGGAGTCGAGTATTCCCTGCGGGGTGTCATTGCCGGAGACCTCGGTGCTGAAGATGCCGGACGCGGCGAAGTTCCAGCCGAAGTGCAGGCCCATGGGCAGCCAGAGGCTGCGGGTGGCGGCGTAGGCGGCGGCGAGCATGCCGCCGGCCTCGATGGCGATGGCGACGGCGCCCCACAGGCTGGCGTTCGGGTTGAGCAGATGCATCAGGCCGAACAGCGCACCGGTCAGCACCAACGAGAGCCAGGTGCCGGCACGCTCCTCGACGATCCGGAACAGGACGCCGCGGAAGACCACTTCCTCCGTCACCGCGGCGGCGGCCATGAAGCCGAACAGCCCCACCGCTCCGGTGACCGAGCCCAGTCCGTCGACCTTGTAGTCACCGGAGGAGGCCAGGTTCACGATGACGGCGCCGAACAGGGCGAGCCCGATCAGCACCCCCCGGCCGGTGGCCGCCGGCGCGCCCTGCGGGGACATCTCCGTGACGGGACGGTGCTCCGTACGCCCCACAACCCACCTGTAGGCGAACACCGCGAGGACGACGGTCAGCAGGCCGATCGCCAGCGTGAGCCACGGGTTCCCGTCCACCGCGGCGACGCACCGACCACCGATCATCCAGACGGCCACGACGGTCAAAAGCTGCTGCACGACTCTCACGCGAACTCCTCTGCCAGGTCCGCGGACACCTCGCCGCGGCTTCGCTCGAACGCTACGGATTCGGCCGCCCGGAATCGTCACCGCGCGGTGGACACCTGCGTGTAGCTCGCACGGGGGACAGAGCCGGGCCGCGGCCCGCTCAACGTGCCCCATACCGTGGGATGTTCGGCCGTGTGGCGGGTGCCGTTCGCGGTGTGCGTTGTGCGGTGTGCGGCCTGCCGAGTTCCGTGTGCGGTGTGCCGTGAGCCGAGTGCCGTTTGCCCGTGCCGAGCTCCGTGTTCCGGGCGACTGTCGTACCCCGCTGCCAGACTTCTCCCATGACTGACGCAGTGAAGGGCCCCGCGAGCTATTTCCCGTCGATCGAGAAGAAGTACGGCCGTCCGGTCGCCGAGTGGAAGGGCATCATCCGTGCCTCGCCGCTGACGAAACACATGGAGATCGTGGCCTGGCTGAAGTCCGAGCACGCGATGGGGCACGGCCACGCGAACGCCCTGGTCGCGCACACGCTCGCCGAGGACACCGGGCGGTAGGGCCCTGTCGCCCAACTGCCGTCGTCGCCCGGAGGGCGGCCGTGCGGCGTCAGGTGCGTGCTCTCGGCATGCCGGCCCCAGGCCCCTGTATGGACGTACCGGGGCCTGGGGCCGGTGCGGCGAGAGTGCGTGCATGGCGTCGCGCGGCAGACGGCAGTTCGACGACAGGCCCCAGCCGGGCGCACGGGACCGCGCCCGCCGCATACCGTCGGGCCATGAGCTCCGACCGCGATCACACCCTCGACCTCGATGCCTACCTCACCCGTATCGGCTGGAGTGGCGAGCGCCGGCCGACCGCCGCCGTGCTGCGCTCGGTGCACCGGGCGCACGCGCTGGGCATCCCGTTCGAGAATCTGGACCCCGTACTCGGCACCGTGCCCTCGCTCGCCCCGGCCGATCTGGAGGCGAAGCTCGTACACGGTGAGCGCGGTGGTTACTGCTACGAGCAGAACAGCCTGCTCGCCGCCGCACTGCGGGCGCTCGGCTTCCGGGTCACGCTGCTCGGTGCCCGGGTCGTGCTGGGCGCGGGCCCGGGGGACGTCCGGCCGCGCACGCACATGCTGATGCGCGTCGAGGTGCCCGGCGAGCCGGTCCCGTATCTCGCCGACGTCGGTTTCGGCGCCGGCGGCGCACTGCTGGAGCCGATCGCGCTGGCGGCGGGAGCGGAGCTGCACGACACCCCGCGCCGCCACCGGCTCGTCCACACGCCGCACGAGGGCCCGCTGGAGCTGTGGGAGCTCCAGGCCCGGACGGGCGGCACGGACGACGGCGAGTGGCAGGCGCAGTACGCGTTCACGCTGGAGCCGTTCGAGGCGCCCGATTTCGAGGTCATCAACTGGCACATCGCGACGAACCCGCGCTCGCCCTTCGAGCATCTGCTGTACGTCCAGCGAACGACCGAGGACGCCCATCTGGCGCTCGCCGGCCGCACGCTCGTGGTGACGGCGAACGACGGCGGCCGGGAGCGGCGGGAGCTGGCGGACACGGCCGAGGTGGAGCGCGTCCTCGCGGACGACTTCGGAATCCGGCTGCCGGAAGGGGCCCGGCTGCCGGAGTGACAAGGGGACGCCTGTTCGGGCACGCGCAGGCGCGCTCCGCGATGCCGTGGCGCATCTCACCCGGCCCGGTCCGTCACACTCCCGGCCACCCCTATTCCAAGCCCGGCCGCCGCCCGCGCCCCGGGTTCCCACGGTTCCCGGGCGGCGGGCGCATGGCGATGGAAGCCGGGCCGGGCGGGCCGGACGACCCGGGTGGGTCAACCTGCGGGGAAAGGCCGGGCAGCCCGCGAAACACAGTCGTAAGCTCGCAGACATGCAGGTCATCCAGTCCACGAAGCTCGCCAACGTCTGTTACGAAATCCGGGGCCCCGTGCTCGAGGAGGCGATGAGGCTGGAAGCAGCAGGTCATCGCATCCTGAAGCTGAACACCGGCAACCCTGCCGCGTTCGGTTTCGAATGCCCGCCGGAGATCCTCGAGGACATCCTGCGCAACCTCTCCGGTGCGCATGGTTACGGCGATGCGAAGGGGCTGCTGTCCGCGCGGCGGGCGGTGATGCAGCACTACCAGACCAAGGGGATCGACCTCGACATCGAGGACATCTACCTGGGCAACGGCGTCTCCGAGCTGATCCAGATGTCGATGCAGGCGCTGCTCGACGACGGCGACGAGGTGCTCGTACCGGCGCCGGACTATCCGCTGTGGACGGCCTCGGTCTCGCTGGCCGGCGGCACGGCCGTGCACTACCGGTGCGACGAGCAGTCCGACTGGATGCCCGACCTCGCCGACATCGAGCGGAAGATCACCGACCGGACCAAGGCCCTGGTGATCATCAACCCGAACAATCCGACGGGTGCGGTGTACGACGACGAGATGCTGCGCGGGCTGACGGAGATCGCCCGCCGCCACAACCTGGTCGTCTGCTCCGACGAGATCTACGACCGGATCCTGTACGACGGAGCGACCCACACCCCGACCGCGACGATCGCGCCCGATCTGATGGTCCTCACCTTCAACGGGCTCTCCAAGAACTACCGGGTGGCGGGCTACCGCTCGGGCTGGATGGCGGTCTGCGGGCCGAAGGCGCACGCCTCCTCGTACATCGAGGGGCTGACGATCCTGGCCAATATGCGGCTGTGCGCCAACATGCCCTCCCAGCACGCCGTGGCCACCGCGCTCGGCGGCCGGCAGTCGATCAACGACCTGGTGCTGCCGGGCGGCCGGATCCTGGAGCAGCGGGACGTGGCGTACGACCTGCTGACGCAGATCCCCGGCGTGACCTGCGTGAAGCCGAAGGGGGCGCTGTACCTCTTCCCTCGTCTGGACCCCAAGGTCTACAAGATCAAGGACGACCGGCAGATGGTGCTGGACCTGCTGCGGGCCGAGAAGATCATGGTGGTGCAGGGGACGGGGTTCAACTGGCCGGAGCCCGACCACTTCCGTGTCGTGACACTGCCCTCGACCGAGGATCTGACGGACGCCATCGGCCGGATCGCCCGCTTCCTGGACGGGTACGGCCAGGTCTAGGACATCCCGGCGGGCGCCCGGCGGAGGAGTCGGGAGACCGGATCGCGAAGCTGGACAACTTTAGACTGAATCTAAGCTAGGATGGATCCACAGCATCACCAGGAGGCCATCCATGTACGAACCGATCCGCACCAAATCGGTCCACACACCGGCCGACCATGCCGACGACTTCCCGCACCGCACCCGCGAGGAGGAGCTGGACATCCAGCTCGCCGGACATCTGGCCGCACTGCTCGCGGTCACCGACGAACTGGGTCTCGGCGAGGCGGGCGACCGCATCGCCGGGCAGGTCGCACGGTTGCGCGGTGCTCCGCCCGCCAGGCACGCCGGTCTGACCGGCGCGCCCGCCCCCGCCCTGCACCGCCGCGCCCACGCCCTCGCGGGCCGCGCGCTGGTGGTGGCGGCGTCCCGCGCCGACACGGCCGCCGCGATCCTCTCGGCCGAGCGCATGGACGCCCACGCCGCAGCCGTCCCGTCGCGACTGGTCGGCGCCCTCTGACGGCCCCGGTCCACGGGCCGTCGAGGCGCGTGGACCGGGTGCCACCCATCGAGCCGGGAAAAGCGGGGGGCGCGTTGGTTGGCGGCCCGTTCGCGGCCGGGGTGGAGGGGGGGACCCCCCCCCCGCCCCCCGGCCCCCCGGCGGCCCCCCCCCCGGCCCCCCCCCCCCCCCGGGGGCGCACCACCAA
>NZ_JBHXUW010000035.1:0-36294 GCF_042672475.1 Streptomyces sp. NPDC127177 | reverse complement strand
CCCAGCGTGCCGGGAACTGGGGCGCATCGTTCGATGCGCCGCTTTTCCCGTACCTGATGCCTCGGTTCACCCGGCCCGGGTCCCCGGCGCCGCGGTCACTCAGCCCAGGCGCCGGACCAGCGCGCGGTACTCGTCCCACAGCTCCTTGGGCGTGTGGTCACCGAAGGTGTTGAGGTGCTCGGGGACCAGCGCCGCCTCCTCGCGCCAGACCTCCTTGTCGACCTTGAGCAGGAAGTCCAGGTCGGACTCGGAGAGGTCCAGGCCCTCGGTGTCGAGCGAGCCCTTGGCCGGCAGGATGCCGATCGGGGTCTCGACGCCCTCGGCCCTGCCCTCCAGGCGCTCCACGATCCACTTCAGGACTCGGCTGTTCTCGCCGAAGCCGGGCCAGACGAACTTGCCCGCGTCGTTCTTGCGGAACCAGTTGACGTAGTAGATCTTCGGCAGCTTCGACTGGTCCGGCTTGTCCGCGCCGACCTTGAGCCAGTGGTTCATGTAGTCGCCCATGTTGTAGCCGCAGAACGGCAGCATGGCGAACGGGTCGCGGCGGAGCTCGCCGACCTTGCCCTCGGCGGCGGCGGTCTTCTCGGAGGCGACGTTGGCCCCGAGGAAGACGCCGTGCTGCCAGTTGAAGGACTCGGTGACCAGCGGGACGGCCGAGGCGCGGCGGCCGCCGAAGAGGATGGCCGAGATCGGCACGCCCTTCGGGTCCTCCCACTCGGGCGCGATGATCGGGCACTGTCCGGCGGGGACGGTGAAGCGGGCGTTGGGGTGGGCGGCGGGGGTGCCGGACTCGGGGGTCCAGTCGTTGCCCTTCCAGTCCGTGAGGTGCTGGGGCAGTTCCTCGGTCATGCCCTCCCACCAGACGTCACCGTCGTCGGTGAGCGCGACGTTGGTGAAGACTGAGTTGCCCCACATGGTCTTCATGGCGTTGGCGTTGGTGTGCTCGCCGGTACCGGGCGCGACGCCGAAGAATCCGGCCTCGGGGTTGATCGCGTACAGCCGGCCGTCCGCACCGAACCGCATCCAGGCGATGTCGTCGCCGATCGTCTCGACGGTCCAGCCGGAGACCGTGGGCTCCAGCATCGCGAGGTTCGTCTTGCCGCAGGCGCTCGGGAACGCGGCGGCGACGTACTTCGACTCACCGCGCGGCGGGGTGAGTTTGAGGATCAGCATGTGCTCGGCGAGCCAGCCCTCGTCGCGTGCCATGACGGAGGCGATGCGCAGCGCGTAGCACTTCTTGCCGAGCAGGGCGTTGCCGCCGTAGCCGGAGCCGTAGGACCAGATCTCGCGGTCCTCGGGGAAGTGCGAGATGTACTTGGTGGAGTTGCAGGGCCACGGGACGTCGGCCTCGCCTTCGGCGAGCGGTGCGCCCAGGGTGTGGACGGCCTTGACGAAGAATCCGTCGGTGCCGAGCTCGTCGAGGACGATCTGACCCATGCGCGTCATGGTGCGCATCGAGACGGCGACGTACGCGGAGTCGGTGATCTCGACGCCGATCGCGGAGAGCGGCGAGCCGACGGGGCCCATGCAGAAGGGCACGACGTACATGGTGCGACCGCGCATGGAGCCGCGGAAGACGCCCTTCTCCCCCACGAAGATCTCCCGCATCTCGGCGGGGGCCTTCCAGTGGTTCGTCGGACCGGCGTCCTCCTCCTTCTCGGAGCAGATGAACGTCCGGGTCTCGACCCGCGCGACATCGCTGGGGTCGGAGGCGGCGTAGTAGGAGTTCGGGCGCTTGATCTCGTCGAGCTTGGTGAACGTGCCCTTGGCGACGAGCTCCCCGCACAGGCGCTCGTACTCTGCCTCGGAGCCGTCGCACCAGACCACCCGGTCCGGTTCGGTGAGGGCTGCGATCTCGTCGACCCAGGAGACGAGCTCCTGGTGGTTGGTGGGAACAGTGAGGGGAGCCGCGATGTCGCGCGCCACGATCGCTCCTTGATGAGGGTGTGTGTTGGTAGTTGCCCCGTGGGGGCTGCGACCCGGATGCTTCTACCCCTTCGCATTCCCCTGGCGCTCATCCGGTGCCGACCGCACTCATTTGATCATCCGACCGTTCCGCCCATATGTCCAGAGGGCCGCCCACGTGAGCATCACCACTCATATCCGGAACCTACGGTGGCGTAGGTACGATGCGGGAATGACTGCTGCCGCCGCCGCGCCCGAACCTGCCGGGCTGGACCCAGCCGAGACCGAGACCGTCCCGCTGAAGCCGCGGATGCGCGGCTGGCTGCACGCCGGGATGTTCCCCGCGGTCCTGATCGCGGGCATCGTGCTCATCGCGCTCACGGACACCGCCCGCGGCCGGATCGCCTGCGGCATCTACATCCTGACCGCGTGCCTGCTGTTCGGCGTGAGCGCCGTCTACCACCGGGGCACCTGGGGTCCGCGCGGCGAGGCCGTGCTGCGCAGGCTCGACCACGCGAACATCTTCCTGATCATCGCGGGCACCTACACCCCGCTGACCCTGCTGCTCCTGCCCCGTTCCACCGGGACACCGCTCCTGTGGGCGGTGTGGGGAGCCGCGGTCGCGGGCATCGCCTTCCGGGTGTTCTGGGTCGGCGCCCCGCGCTGGCTCTACACGCCCTGCTACATCGCGATGGGCTGGGCCGCGGTCTTCTTCCTGCCGGACTTCATGCGGACGGGTGGGATCGCGGTACTGGTGCTGGTCGTCGTCGGCGGGCTGCTCTACAGCGCGGGTGGCGTCATCTACGGCATAAAGCGGCCGAACCCGTCGCCGCGCTGGTTCGGATTCCACGAGGTCTTCCACTCGCTGACCCTGGCGGCGTTCGTCGTGCACTACGTCGGCATCTCCCTGGTGGCCTACAGCCAGAACTGAGCCGAGCCGCACCTCCCACCCCTCCCCCTCATGGCCGTGACTTCCGAGTCACGGCCATGACGCATGTCCGGGCCCCGCGGACACACCGATTGACACCAACAACCTTTTGAGAGTTACTGTCATTTGACTCGCACTTTCAAAGGAGATCCCATGAACCGACGCTGGTGGGCCCTCGGCGCGCTGGTGGCGAGCATGCTCGTCCTCGGTTTCGACATGACGATCCTCAACGTGGCGCTGCCGACCATGGCCGGCGAGCTCGGCGCCACCACGGGCGAACAGCAGTGGATGGCCGACGCCTACGTCGTCGTGTTCGCCGCGCTGATGCTCCCGGCGGGGCTGCTCGGCGATCGCTTCGGCCGCAGGCGGATGCTCATCACCGGCCTCGCCGTCTTCCTCGTCGGCTCGGTCCTCGGCACGCTCGCCGACGACGTCTCCACCGTGATCGTCGCCCGCTCCGTGATGGGCGTCGGCGGCGCCCTCGTGATGCCGCTCGCCATGGCCGTACTGCCCTCGCTGTTCGGCGAGCCGAAGGACCGGATGAAGGCCATCGGCATCGTCTCGGCCGCCTCCGCGCTCGGCATGCCGCTCGGCCCGATCCTGGGCGGCTGGCTGCTCGACCACTTCTGGTGGGGCTCGGTCTTCGTGGTCAACGTCCCGATGGTCGCCATCGGGATCACCGCCTGCGTGTTCCTGCTCCCCGAGACCCGCGACCCCGCGGCCCCCAGGGTCGACCTCGTCTCCACCGTGCTGACCGCAACCGGCCTCGGCACCCTGATCTACGCGGTCATCGAGGCGCCGGGCCGCGGCTGGGGCGACCCACTGGTCCTGTCGGTGCCGGCCGTGGGCGTGGTCATGATCGCCGCACTCGTCCTGCGCGAGCGCAACGCCACCCGCCCGATGCTCGACATGACCCTGCTGCGGCAGCGGACCTTCCTGCTCAGCACGCTCGCGGCGACCCTCGTGATGTTCGTACTGGCGGGGCTGATGTTCATCCTGCCCGGCTACCTCCAGGCCGTACTGGGCAATGACGCCTTCGGCACGGGCGTGCGGATGCTGCCGATGATGGGCGGGCTGATCGTCGCCGCGCGGGCGGGCGGCCCGGTCGACGCACGCTTCGGGGCCCGCGCCACGATGTCGGCCGGACTCGTCGTGCTCGCCTTCGCCGCGCTCCTCGGCAGCCGTACGACGGTCGACAGCGGCTACGGCTTCACCGCTCTCTGGCTCTCCATCGCCGGAGTCGGCTTCGGCTTCGCCGTCGTGCCCGCCATGGACGCCGCGCTGGGCGCCCTGCCCCCGGACCGTGCGGGCAGCGGATCGGGACTGCTGATGACCTTGCGCCAGACGGGCAGCGCCCTCGGGATCGCCCTGCTGGGCAGCCTGCTCGCCGGTGCCTACAGCGGGCGGCTCGACACCGCGGGGCTGCCGGCCGCCGCCGCGGACACCGCCGGGGACTCGGTCGTCGCCGCCCACGCCGTCGCGGCGAAGCTCGGGGCGCAGCAACTGGCGGACTCCGCCGACGCCGCCTATCTGCACGGCATGAGCCTGGTCATGCTCGTCATCGGCACCACCGCACTGGTCAGCGCCCTGCTGGTCGGGGCCTTCCTGACCGGCCCGGAGCAGAAGCGGAGCAAGCCCGCAGACGTGGCCCCGACCCCCGTCGATGCCTGACAATGGCGACCATGGCCGCCATTCCCCGTACCCCGCCCCTCACCGCACCCGGCGAGCCCCCGATGGGGCTGCGCGAGCGCAAGAAGCTCAGGACGCGGGTCGCGATCCGGCAGGCGACGTACCGGCTGATCGCCGAGCAGGGGTACGAGGCGACGACCATCGAACAGATCGCGGAGGCGGCGGAGGTCTCGCCGAGCACGGTGTTCCGGTACTTCGCGACCAAGGAGGACATCGTCCTCACCGACGAGTACGACCCGATCATGGAAGCCTCGCTGCGGAGCCGGCCGGCCGATGAACCACCCCTGCTCTCCGTGCGGTTGATGATGATCGAGTCGCTGTCGTCGTTCATCGACATGGAGAACGAGGAGCTGCGCCGGCGGACCCGGCTGATGGTGGAGGTCCCCGCCATCCGGGCACGGATGACGGAGACCATGTCGGACACGGCGAAGATCCTCTCCCAGGTGCTCGCCGACCGGACCGGCCGGAGCGCGGACGACCTGCGGATCCGGGTCTTCGTCGCGGCGGTGCTGGGTGCGCTGCGCGAGGTGACCCTGTACTGGGGTGAGCACGGCCAGCAGGGCGACCTGGTGGCCATGATCAACGAGGCGCTGGACACGCTGGAGGGCGGTCTGCTGCTGTGACGCGCCTCAGGACCCGCCGCCCCCGAGGGCGGCCGCCAGCACCTCCGGGTCCGTCGTCGGCGCGTCGCACACGAAGTGCCGGCACACGTACGCCGTCGGCGCCCCGTCCACCATCGGACGGTCCGCCAGCAGGGGGAACTCCGAGCCGGACGTCTCCCCCGCCGCGACCACCGCGCCGGGCGTCCGTCCCAGCAGTGCCGTACGGTGCAGCTCCCCGCCGACCGGTCCGGCGACGGCCACCTCGCGCGGGCCGTCGAGCAGCGCCTCGGCCACCGCGAGACCCCAGCCGATGAACCGCGGCGCCTTCGGCCCCAGCGCCTTCACCACGCCCAACGCCCCCTCCGCCGCCGTGCGGTGGGGCTCCGACCCGGTGTAGGCGGCGTACGAGAGAAGCGCACCGGCCGCCGCCGTCCAGCCGGCCGGGGTGGCGCTGTCGGTGGGGTCCTGCGGGCGGCGGATCAGCTTCTCGGCATCGTCCGCGGTGTCGTACAGCTGACCGCCCTCGCCGGTGAAGTGTTCCAGCACGATGTCCAGCAGGAAGCCCGCGAACTCGAGCCAGACGCCCTCGCCGGTGACCGCGGCCAGCGCGAGGAAGCCCTCCGCCACATCCCCGTAGTCCTCCAGCACCCCGGCGTGCGCTCCGGAGCGACCGTCCTTCGACGTGCGGACCAGCCGGGCGACCGGACCCATGTGCAGCCGCACGAGCAGGTCCGCGGCCTCGGTGGCGCGCTCGATCAGGTCGGGCCGGTCGAAGTAGGCGCCGGTCTCGGCCAGTGCCGCGATGGCCAGCCCGTTCCACGCCGCGACCACCTTGTCGTCGCGGCCCGGCCGCTTGCGCAGCTCACGGGCGGCGAGCAACCGTGCCCGTACGTCGGCGGCCCGCGCCTCGTCCACCACCTCACCGGTCCGCGGCGGGTGATGCGGCCCCTTCGGCGGGAGCTGGAGCACGGATGCGCCCTCCTCGAAGGTGCCCTCGTCGGTCACCCCGAAGTGCTCGGCCGCGAACGCGGCGTCGTCCTCACCCAGCACCTCGCGCAGCTGCGCCGGTGTCCAGACGTAGTAGGCGCCCTCGACGTGCTTGCCGTCCGCGTCCTCGCTGTCGGCGTCGAGCGCGGAGGCGAAGCCGCCCTCGGCCGTGCGCAGCTCGCGGACCATGAAGTCGGCGGTCTCCAGAGCCACCCGGCGGGCCAGTTCCGACCCGGTCGAACGCCACAGGTGGGCGTACGCGCGACAGAGCAGCGCGTTGTCGTAGAGCATCTTCTCGAAGTGCGGTACGACCCACTCCCGGTCCACCGAGTAGCGGGCGAAGCCGCCGCCCAGCTGGTCGTACATTCCGCCCCTGGCCATCGCCTCGCAGGTGTCGGCCGCCATCTGGAGCGCACCGTCCGCACCCGTACGGGCGTGGTGGCGCAGCAGGAACTCGATCGTCATGGACGGCGGGAACTTGGGCGCACCCCCGAAGCCGCGGTGCTTCTCGTCGTACTCACGGGTCAGTCCGAGCAGTGCCTGCGCCAGTTCGGCTTCGGCCGGAACACCCTGTCCGCCGTGCGCGAGGGAGCGCTCGGACAGATCGCGGACGATGCGTCCGGCGACCTCACCGACCTCGTCGCGCCGGTCGGTCCAGGCCGCCACGACGCCTTCGAGCACCTGCCGGAACGAGGGCAGGCCGTGGCGGGACTCGGGCGGGAAGTACGTCCCGAAGTAGAAGGGTTCGGCGTCGGCGGTGAGGAAGACGGTCATCGGCCAGCCACCCTGGCCGGTGGCCGCCTGCACGGCCTCCATGTAGACGGCGTCGACGTCGGGGCGCTCCTCGCGGTCGACCTTGACCGGCACGAAGTGCTCGTTCAGATACGCCGCGACCTCGTCGTCCTCGAACGACTCGTGGGCCATCACATGGCACCAGTGACACGCGGAGTAGCCGACCGACAGAAGGATGGGTACGTCGCGCTGCCTGGCCTCTTGCATCGCCTCGTCTCCCCATGGCCACCAGTCCACTGGATTGGAGGCGTGCTGGAGGAGATAGGGCGACTGGGAATTTGCCAGTCGGTTCATACCGCCACTCTCCCATGTCCGCGTGCCCGACCCCACAACAGGCACGAAAAACCTCGACGCGGAGTGTGACCATCCGTGATGATCGGCGGATCACCGGGCGGGGGGCGCACCGTTGGACGTGGCCACCGAGCTGGACTTCACGCGGCCTCGCATGGGCACCACGCACTTCGCCGAAGTATCCAAAGATCATGCCATCAGGCTGACGGATGGACGTCAGTTCGCCTCGCCCTCCAGAGCTGCGAAGGGCAGCTGTGGGGCACGGCTCTTTCGGCGGCTGGAATGCCTGGGTGCTGCGTGACGGCACCACGCTGGATGCTCGGCGGCAGCGGCTCCTGGACTCTCTGGCGAAGCAAGCTCCGCAGGAGTCGGAGGACGCGCAGGTTCGCCAGCGCGTCGTAGCAAGAGCGACCGAGACACCCTCACCCAGATCGCCGCCGCACTCGACGTGCTCCAGGCTGAAGGCCCGGCCCTCGGCCGCCCGCTCGTCGACCGCATCACCGGATCAACCCTGCCTAACCTGAAGGAACTGCGCCCCGGCTCCAAGGGGGACAGCGAAGTACGGATGCTGTTCGTCTTCAACCCCGAGCGCAACGCCGTCATCCTCGTCGGCGGCGACAAGGCCGGGGACTGGTCCGGCTGGTACCGCACCGCGATCAAGGAAGCCGAAGCCGCCTACCAGGCGTACACCGAGGAGGAATCGTGAGCACTCTCAAGCCGAAGACGGCCAACGCAATCGACTGGACCGACCTGAAGGACGACCTCGGCCTCACCACCGAGGAGCAGGCGGACGTCCAGGAGCGGAGCGCCGCCATGCTCGCGGAGGTCCGCGCCCACCGCCTGGCCGAGGTCCGCAAGCGCCAGCACATGACGCAGAACGAGGTCGCCGAGACTCTCGGTGTCACCCAGGGGCGCGTCTCCCAGATCGAGAAGGGCGCCGTGGCACGTACCGAGGTCGAGACCCTCGCCGCGTACGTCACGGCACTGGGAGGGCGCCTGAAGATCGTCGCCGACTTCGGCGACGAGTCCCTCGTTCTTGGCTGACAAGCTGCTTCCTCTCCGTCGGGAGCGATCGTTGGGATCGATGACAGGCGCGACCCGGTATGCACTCGCATGAGGGCCAGGACCAACGCCTCGTAGGCGTTACCCGTCATGCACGGACGAATCCTGGCCCTCAAAGTGCTGCCTGACGCTGAGGTGTCTAAGTGCACTTGCACCAGTGGCACGCGGAGTAGCCGACCGACAGCAGGACCGGCACATTGCGCCGTCGCGCTTCCTCGAAGGCCTCCGGCGTCCAGGGCCACCAGTCGACCGGATTGTCAGCGTGCTGAAGGCGGATACGGCGAGGTCACACCAGCCAACCGGTTCATGCGGCCCAGCCCCCACAGGGCGCCACCCCCGACCGTGGAGACCTCACGGGCTCCACCTGACTCGGCCGAACCGGGCCGACTCTGAGGCCTCGTCCTGCCGGAGGCGGGCGCCTCGGGACCACAGAACAGTGGGCTGAGCCCAGCAGCGCCGACCTGCTTGAGGCTCCTCGGAGGAGGTACACCATGACCGCCGCGATGGTGGCGCCCCATGGCCACAGCGCGGGCGCGGCGTGCGGGCGTCTTCGAGGCGGTTCGACGCCCACCGCCGCAGGGCGTCGCGCCCGGGCGGCGGTTGGTGAGCGGAACGTCCTGCAGGCGGACGTCGAAGTCCGTGTCGGCGTTCCAGTCAGGGCCTGCGGGAGTGCCCGGGGCGTTGGCCGGCATTCGGGCCGGCCGGTGGTGCCGCTTGGAGGCGCTCGAGCCCACGATGACCACCCCGTCCACGATCTCGGTGCCGGCACACTGCGCCTCGGACGCGGGGTCGTACTGCTCTCCACGCTGATCTGGGTGTGCATCCCTGTGCAATCAAAAACAGGTAAGGCAACCTGAGCCGGCCGATGGACCGCAAGACAATGTAATAGGCACTGTCTTACACTGCGGGTATGAAGCCGATCAGAGCCGGGACCACCGAGAACATTTCTGTGTCCATGCCCACCGAACTGATCAGTGAGGTCCGCTCGCGAACCGGTCGCAGAGGGCTGTCCAGCTACATCACCGAGGCCGTCAGGCACCAGCTCGCCATGGACGGGCTCGCCGAGATCGTCGCGTCACACGAAGAGGAACACGGCGCGCTCACGGAACAGGAGATCGAAGCCGCTCGTCGGGGGCTCTTCGGAGAAGAGAACGCCGAAGAGAACGCCCGGGACAACCAACGGGGCGTCGCGTGAAGGAGCAGCCGGCCCGCTCCCTGGTGCTCGACTCCGAGGCGCTCTCCCTGCTCCTGCGCAATGACCGCAGAATGGCTGCTCGCATCGAGGCATCCCGGCAGGTCGGAGTCCCCGTCCTCGTGTCCGCGCTGACCATCGTTGAAGCAGCGCATGGGAAGACCGATCTGGCCCGCTTGAAGTGGGTGCTCTCCCGACTGCGGGTGGAACCAGTCAGCCAGGAAGACTCCCTGACGGCAGTGACGCTGCTGCGGGACGCAGGTGGGCTGCACGGACAGAAGTACGCTATCGACGCTCTCGTCGCCGCACTCGCGCTCCGAGCCCCGGCCCCCGTAATCGTCCTGACCTCGGACCGTGACGACTGGTCGAAGCTCTGCGGAGGCCGCGTGATCATCAGAGAGATGTGAAGGCGCCGTATAAACAACTTTCAGCCAACCTGCATCAGAATATGAGAAAGCCTGCTCAGCCCCTGCTCCCATGGTCTAACTTTTCGGGTCGGGCCGTGTGCGTCATTGGCTCCGTGGGCAATTCGGGGGATGAAATGGATCCGGTAACGGCTGTCGCGGCCGCAAGCGTCGCACTCGTGGTCAAGGGAGCGCTGGAGAGCGCAGCTCAGGAGGCCGGGCGTTCGGGCTGGAACGGCGGCGCTCGGCTGATGGAGCGAATCCGCGCGCGATTTCGCGGCGACTCCGCCGCCGAAGCCGCGCTCGTCGAGGTGACACGGGCGCCCGACGACGAAAGCGCCCAGATTGCTCTGGAGCGGGCCATTGCCGCCCACATGCTGCTCGACCGCGGCTTCGAGGGCGAGATGCGCCGAATGGTGGATGAGGCCGTGGCGGCCCAGGGCAAAGGCGCACAGGTCAATGCGGCGCTGATCAAGAACTCCCAGGTGTTCAACGAAAAGGTCGAGATCAAGGGCGACTGGAACATCTCATAGCCACACGAACGCCGTCTGCGCAGTTCACTCCGTGTTACTGCCAAGCCCGAAAGACCCTGATCCTTGAGTGAGGAAGCACCACCAGCGTCCCGGCCGCCAGTTGACACCTCCGCACCCGACAGCGAGCCCACGAGCACCGCGCCATCCGTCGACGAGCCCCCGAAACGCGAACCTCGTCCTTTCGACGAGGAGCAGGACGGACCCGTCAGTGAGTCGGACGCTCTGCGTTCGCTCACCTCGGACACCGGGCATGACTCCGCCGAGCGGTCCGAGGCGCGGCGGGCATCCGCCATCGCCGACCTCATCTCCACACGTCTGAACGCTGACGCGTCCGGGACCCGTATCGGCACGCTCGCGCTCTTCAACGAGACTGTCAGCTTCGGCGGCGGATTTCACGCCGGGGGTTCGCACGGTACGAAGGCACCCCGGCGCGCAGGCGCGGCCGTTGCCCTCACCAGCTCCGAACTCGACGAATACACAGCGCTGTTCGTACAACCCGATGGGTACGGCACAGCCCTCGATGATCTGTGCGATCAGGCTCTGCTCGTACTGACCGGGCCGCCCGGCAGCGGGCGCGCCGCCACCGCCGTCAATCTGCTGTCCGAAGCCAGTGCTCTCAGCGGCACCCAGGAAGGCGGCTGTCACCGCCTGCTCGATCCGGCGGTCCTGACCATGTCCGGCTGGGAACCGCCTGCGAAGAACTGCGGATACCTCGCGGAGGTCGATGAAGGACCCGCCGGTGCCCAGGATTTCGGAGTACGCCAGTTGGCATCCCTCGCCGCCGCGCTGCGCGCAGCCGACTGCCGGCTCATCCTCACCGGCGGGCACGACCTCGCGCTTGCCGCCACCAGCGCGAGCGGCAGCGAGGCGTTCGCCCGTCACACACTGGCGCCGATCGACCCGCTGGTGATCCTTGAGCGTCGGGTGCTCGGCCACGCGCCGGAGCCAGGTGCGCGAGCCCGGCTGCACGCGCTCCTCAATGCCGGAAACGCCGACAGCGCGCTGCGGGAACAGCCCGCCGCGCGGCACGCCGTACGCCTCGCATCGGTGATCACCGCAGAGGGCGATCTGACCACCGCGGTCGCGGCCCTGCGTGATCCGAGCGATCAGGTCCGTTCCTGGTTCCAGCAGCACCGGGCGCCCGAAACGGTCGCCTTCGCACTCGCTGCGGCCGTGCTTGAGGAGAGCAGGTACCTCACCGTCGCCGAGGCCGCCGTGAAGCTGCACACCGCCCTGGCACCGCCCGAACCCGCCCCGCCCGACCTGCGGTTCACCGATCGTCTCGCCCATGAGCAGCAGTGGATTCGGCTGGACCCCACCGGCTCGGGGCCGCTCGGCGCAAGCGGCCCGCCCCGAGTCCGGTTCCGGGGCGCACTGCTCGGCCAGGCCGTCCTGGTCCATGCGTGGAGCACTCTGGACGGCCGCCGCGAGGCCTTCCTGGAGTGGCTGCGCCGGCTGCTCAGCCACCGCGATCTGGAGGTGCGGGCCCGCGCATCCGTCGCCGCCGGGGTTCTGGCCTGGGCGGACCACGACTACGCGGTTCATCGGTTCCTCACCGGCTGGGCGGGCAGCACCTCCTGGCCTCAACGGCAAGCCGCGGCGACCGCGCTCGGTGTGGCAGGCAGCCGCCCCGAATCGGCCCAGGCCATATGGGCGTTGCTGGACGAATGGGCTCGCGGTGGCAGTAGCGCGTACCAGCGCCGGCTCGCAGGCACCGCAGCGAACGCGGTGGGCGGGATCCTCGGGCGCGCTGCGCCCGACCGCGCCGTCGGCGTGCTGCGCAGCGCGCTCGACCGAGGCGACGACTGGGGCACGTTGCCGTCGGTCGCCTGGGGCGGCGTCCACCTCATCCATCAAGGACAGGCACCCGCCCTCCTTGAGGCATACCTCGACTGGTCCGCGCCCAATGACCTGTCCCCCATGGTCGTCAAGACGCTGTCAGCGTTCGTCTTCGCGGCCTCCCGGCCGTACGAGCGTCCTCCGACAGGAGCAGAGACGTCGGGCATCGCGGGTGTTCCCCTCCTGCTCAGCTCCCTGCCCGAGCACAGCGAGCAGGTCGCCGAGCTGTGGGCACGCGCACTGGCCAGGCGTCCGGTGCAGGATTCCGCGCTGCCGACGCTGCGGGAGTGGATCGACACCTACGCGCCCCTGTGTCCCGACGGCCTCACCGGAATCGCGGGGCTCCTCGCTGATGTGGCGCGCAGACCCGGCAAGCATCGCGAACGGCTGCTGTGGTGGCTCGACAAATGGTCGGCCGACCGTGACCGTCCGTCGGCGAACGCAGCTCGGCTGCGCCGCCTCATCTGACCCGTAGACGCGAGAGCGAGGTGGAGACAGACCATGCAGGAGCAGACATACGATCCGGTTCTTGAGGTCACGGAGCTACCCAGGTGGCGGCTGACGAGTCCGCTGCGTCCGCCGGACCTCGGCCGCGCCCTGGTCCTGGTCCGCGAAAGCGGCCCCTCACTGACGATCCGCAGTGGGGAAGAGATCCCGTCGGCGCGGTACGGCAGCTATCGCTCTGTGTTCACAGTGGACCTCGGTGAGCACCGCCTCATCCTGGACATCCCTCTCCTCAGTCGCGACGCGACGTTTTCCTTCCGCAGCCGCGTCGACCTGATCTGCAAGGTCGCGGACCCGGCGGAGGTCGTGGCCCGCGGCATTCGTGACATGAGCGGCGCCCTGTACGGACATCTGCGCACGACGTTGCGGCAGGTGGCGCGCAATCACGACATCGCCGAGTTCCACGAGGCGGAGCAGGCACTCAACGCCGCGCTCACCTCGTTCACCGGCGACGACGCCATCCGACTGCGTAATGTCCACGTCGAACTTCTGGTCGACGAGGACGAGATCGCCACCAGCGGGCGCGAGTTCAGGGATGTGGTGCGGGAAACCAGGCTCTCGCACATGCGGCGTACCCGGCATGTCGACATGATCCGGGAGGAAGGCGTCGACGGTCTCATCGCCGAGATCATGGAGAAGGAGGGGCCGCGCGCCGCACTCGCCTGGGTCGAGAGGAGCGAGGCGGAGAAGCGCGAAGTCAAGCGCGAGGTCATGCGCATGGTCCTGGAACGCGGCGACAGTGACAGGGAACCGTTCGAGCAGACCGAGCTGGAGCGCGTAGTCCTGGCGGAACTGCTGCGGGACGGGGACGGCCTGTTCGAGACGGCGACACGGCGCGGACGGTTGCGCGGTTCACTGTCCCGTGCCCTCGATCCGGCCGCAGACGAGCCCGCCGAGGAAGCGCCCGAGCCCCCGCCCATCAGGGGAAAGGTACTGCGTGAGAGCCTCGGGCCGGATGGCACCGACCGGGTCGCAGGAGCCGGTAGCGCAGGCAGTCGGCCAGGGTTCGGTTCGGGCGACACCCTGGGCCGCGGCCCGGACACCGGCCGTGGCACGCCCCGACGGCCTCCTACCGCCCCCGAAGCACCGCCCGAGGACGAACCGCTGCCCCCCGCGGACGGCGCCCCGCCCCCGCGTCCCGTCACTCCCGAGACGCCGAAACCGAAGGTGAGCCGGGTGCGCGGCACCGCCAGACGCGGGCCCGTCGATCCCGGCAGAGAGCCGCGATGAACCATCCGATCCAGGACAACACCGACCCGGCCTCTCCGCCCCGGCCCGCGTGGACTCCCGCCCGGGCGGAGACACCGGCTGTCGGCCCCACAGCGCCCGGCGGGCCGACGGCCCCTGTCCCCACGCCGCCCCGGCTCGCCTGGGGCGAGGACCAGGGGCCGCTCCAGACGGTATCCGTATGGACCGAACGGGTACCGGGCCGCGGGGAGGACGCGGAGCCGTTCATCGCGCACCACTGGGAGTCGAGGCAGGGCATGCTCGCTGTCTTCGACGGCTCGGGCGGTTCGGGCGCGGCCCCGGCATGGCAGGCGCCCGACCGTACGTCCCGCACCAGCGCCTGGGTGGGCGCGCGAACAGCGCGACTCGCCACCGAATGCTGGCTCCACGACGTTACGAGGGAACGCCAGGACGTCGAAGCACAGTCACTGCACGCGTACCTGACGTACTTCCTCCACAAGGCACCGCAGCGGCACAGCAAGATCGGCGGCACCATGCGTCGCCAGCTGCCGACCACCTTCGCGGGCGTGCACTACCAGATCGTCGCCGGGGACGCGGAGGTCGAACTGCGCCTGCTGTGGGCCGGCGACTCCCGGGCCTACGCACTGCTGCCGGAGAGCGGGCTGCACGTCCTCACCCGCGACCACACCCGGGAGAGCGATGCGCTGGAACTGCTGCGCAGCGACCCGCCGATGACCAATCTCGTCTGTGCCGACCGGGACTTCGACATCGACACCCATCGCCTGGCCCTGCGGCTGCCGTGCGTGCTGGTCGCGGCCACGGACGGATTCTTCGGCTATGTCCACACGCCCGCCGACTTCGAACTCCTCGTGCTGCGTACTCTGCAGCAGGCCGGCGGCGCAGCCGAGTGGGCCCACCTGCTCCGGCGCGAGGTGGAGGCCTTCACGGCCGACGACGCCTCGCTCGCCCTGCTGACCCTCGGCTACCCGGACTTCGACGACCTGCGGTCACGATTCACGCCCCGGCTGAAGCAGCTGACCGACCAGCAGTACCGCGACCGGCCGAGCGCCCTCACGGCCGCGGCCGGTCCCGCCGCGGATCCGCACGAGACCGCGGCCCAGGTCAAGGCGTGGCAGGACCAGTCATGGCAGGCGTACCGCCACGACTACGAGTCGCATCTGCCGCCCGCGCCCGAGGAGCTCGTATGAAACAGGGAGACGTGATCGCGGGCTACCGCATCACCACCGCGCCCACCAATGCCAATGGCGGGAAGTGCATCTGGGCCTTCGCGGAGAAATCCGGCTCCGCGTACTTCGTCAAGCAGTTCCTTGAGCCCAAACGGCCCAAGGACGAGGCCCGCGACTCGGCGAGTCTGCGGATCAGACGGCAGCTGGCCCAGGAGTTCGAGGAGCGACACCGCACGATCATGAGACGGCTGCGGCCCGACGCCCGCGGTGGTGGCAACCTCGTGCTCGCCACGGACTTCTTCCATGAGGGCAGCACCTACTACAAGGTCACCGAGCGTATCGATACCTCCAGCCTGGAGAAGCCGCAGGCACTGGAACCGCGTCAGAAGATGGTCCTGCTCAAAACGCTCGGCACCAGCCTGAAGCAGCTTCACGACATCGACGTGGTGCACGGCGACCTCAAACCGCTCAACGTGCTGGTACAGAAGCGGCACGACGCGGCTTTCCACACAGCGAAGTTGATCGACTTCGACGATTCGTACGTCGCGGGAGAACCACCCGCCCCCGAGGACATCTCCGGTGACTCCCTGTACGGGGCACCTGAATGGCGTCGCTACGTGCAGCAGGACGACTCCGTCGGGCCGGGCGGACTGACGTGCGCCGTGGACGTGTTCGCACTCGGCCTGATGACGCATCTGTACCTGACAGGCGAGCTCCCCCGTCACGAAGCACGGTTCGGCTCTCCCGCGGACGCCGTCAACGCAGGCGAGAGCTTGCGCCTCGACGCGCGTCTGTCGGACGAGATCCAGGGACTGCTGCGCGCGCTGACGCATGCGGATCCCAGACAGCGCCCCCGCATGGTGACATACCTCAAGGCCTTGTCAGACCCGAAGATGTGCGCCCTTCAGCATCGTCGGCCCGGCTCGATGGCATCGAAAAGGCCTACCAGCGAAGAGAGCCCGGTGACACGCCCGCACACGAGCCGGGTCCGTACCAACCTCAAGCCACGCTCGGCCGGCCCCACACCGGGCGAGCCCGCACAAGCACCCGCCACCCCGGAGCCGGACACCTCGTCGGCCCCGGCCTCCCCGCCCGCTCCCCGGTCCTCCCGCGTACGCATCAACCTGGGCGACCGCGGCCGGGACCGCAAAGCACCGTGAACCAGGAGCCGAACATGAACCCCGCCAACGACCAGTATCAGGGCAACCTTCAGTACGCAGTCGACATCGTGCTCTGCATCGACGCGACCGGCAGCATGTTCCCCGTGCTGGACAACGTGAAGTCGAGCGCGCTGCAGTTCCATGACCGGCTCAACGACGTGATGGCGAAGAAAGGCAAGGCGATCAGCCAGCTGCGCCTGAAGACCATCGCGTTCCGGGACTTCGGCGACGACCCGGCGTCGGCCATCGAGCAGACCGACTTCCTGCGCCTTCCCGATCAGGCCGAGGACTTCGAACGGTTCGTGCGCGGCATCGACGCGGGCGGCGGCGGTGACATCCCGGAGTCGGGTCTCGAAGCGCTCGCCCTGGCCATCAACTCCCCCTGGGAGAAGGGACTGGACCGCAGGCGCCACGTCATCGTGATGTTCACCGACGCCCCCGCGCATCCGCTCGGAACCGTCGGAGCCTCCGCGCAGACGTACCCGGCGAGCATCCCCCGCAGCATCGACGACCTTTTCGAGCAGTGGGGGTACGCCCGTAGCCAGACCGCTGTCATGGAGCAGTCGGCCAAGCGGCTCGTTCTGTTCGCGCCGGACCAGGAGCCGTGGAAGGACCCGATCTCTGAGGAGTGGGACCTCACCCTGCACTTCGAGTCCAAGGCGGGCCAAGGCCTTGAAGAGTTCGAGATGGACGAGATTATCGAGACGATCGCGAACAGTCTGTGACGCTGCGACTGGAGTGGCCCGGATTCCGACTCGTCTACGACGAGGGGATTCTCGGCCTGCTCTGGTCCCACGCCGTAGATCTGAATATCAAGGCCGAACGCTGCATCGAGGCCTCCCTGCGCCCCAAGCCGGGTGATGGATCATGCCAGATGGCGTTCCGGTTCAAGAGCTCGGCGTTCGATGCGACCGACCTGATCGTGGTGCGAGTCGGCGTACCGGCCGCCCACGTCCAGAGCGCCGAGCAGCTGATCCAGCGGCTGCGGCGCGAGTACGGCGTGCCGGACCGGCAGGGCGAGGAGGACGAGACCGCCGAGCTCGGCCGTGTCCCCGCGGGGGCGGGAGGCTGGGTTCTGTCGCCCACGGGCCCCGCATCCGAGGAGCTCTTCGATCAGGTCATGGACAGGATCGAGAACGACGTCGACTGAGTCGGGGATCCCGGCCGGTGTAACGAGGAAAGGCAGTACAGGGGTGGCGGCAACAGCCAACTGGCGCTGCGCGGAGTGCGACACCTTCAACGAGCCCGTGGAAAAGGTCTGCACGATCTGCGGCAGCGCCCGACGTACCGCCGCACCTGCCTCGTCGCCGCCCCGCAAAGCCGCTCCGCGGCCGGTGCCCAAACGCCCCACACCGGCCAAGCCTGCCGCGGACTGGCGCTGTTCCAAGTGCGACACGAACAATCTCAGGTCAGATGCATCCTGCATTGTCTGCGGCACCGGTTGGAAGGCGGCGACCAAAGCCGCGTCCAAGCCGACGGCGAAGAAGTCACCTGCCAAATCCGCGAATCCCACCCCAGGTGGCTCGCCGAAGCCGGGTGTCAAGAAGCCGCCCCCGAAAAAGACCTCGCCCTCGCCGGGGGCAGCCAGGAAGGCGGCCCTGAAACGCCCGTCTCCCACGCGGGGCCCCGGCACCACGGGCACGGCTTCGAGCCCGCGCCCCGAGAGCCTGTTCCACCCGCCGCCCACCGCCACGACGGGCTACACTCCGGCCGCCCCCAGCCCAGCTCCACCATTTCCCGCCCCTGGCTGGTCACCGGGTCCTGCTCCGGCGCCCGGCCCTCGCTGGTCACGGCCGCCCGCTCCGGCAAAGAAGAACAGCTGTGGGGGCTGTCTGGGTGCCCTGGTCGTGGCCATCGTGCTGCTTTTCGCCGGCAAGAGCTGCTTGAGCGCTCTCGAATCCGGCTCCGGCACACCGGACGGTTCCGACGCGAGCCGGAGCACTACCGCCTCCTGCCCGACCCGCATCGCCGATGAGCTGCCATCGGGTGACGGTGCGGAGCTGGTCAAGGCCTTCCGCACGGGAAACAAGCAGATCACTCTGTGTCGTACCAGCGGGGGCAAGCTGTACTACTTCGGTGAATTCAGCGACCGACGCGAGCCGGGAATCGCCATGCCTGCCGAGCGCACCAGCGGCGGCTATCGGGCGACCAATCCTCCGTACCGCTACGACATCCACGACAGCGTCGTGACGATCTACAAATCGGGTACCCGAATCGGCCAGGAGGAACTGACCGAAGAGCCCTCCCCAGGGTGATCTCCCCGGGGAGATCAGAGTCCCTACGCGACAGCTTCACAGTAAGCCGAGCCCAGCAGCGCTGGAACTGTTGACGCTCTTCGAAAGAGGCACACCGTGACCGCGTACGGCTGCCGGCGCGCAGTCTCGCAGACTCCCTGTCGCACACCGGCCGCAGGCAGGAGACTGGTACCTCGTGCTGCCGGGTGCAGGTCCGGCCGACGGGCGGGAACCGAGGGGGAGTTATGCGGATGCGGGACAGCCACCGGGCGGACGCCGAGACGTTGCTGGTGCGGGCCGTCGAGGAAGAGGCGCGGCGCACCGGCGGGCGGACGGACCCCGGAGTGCTGATGACGCGTGCGCGGGGCGCCCTGGACACCATGGCGGCGGGTGCGGACGAGGAGTACGCCGCGTACGTCCAGGCGCTCGACGCCGAGGCGGCCGGGCAGTCACCGCTGGCGCACCGGCTCAACCGGGCGACGCTGGGAACGCCGTTGCTGGTCACCGGAGTTGCCGCGACCGCCGCCTTCGGTGCGGATCTGGCGCTCGGTACGGCCTCGGGCCTTGCGCTCGGCGCCGGGGCCGTCGTCGCGGTGGCAGGCGCCACCGCCACCGTCGCCAAGGTCACCGCATCGCACTGGCCGGCCGCCTCCCGCCGGGCGGGGGCCCTCGGACAGCCGGGCGGCACCGAGCAGTTGAGGTTGCAGTGGCTGACCGCGCTGGAGGTGCGGGGCATCCGCCCGTTCATCGACCAGCAGCGGATGCTGACCGCCTCGTCCCGCACCCCGGCGAAGAAGGCCGCCACCACCCAGTCCCGGACGGCCCCGGCCCTGCGCGGCGGCGACCGCAGCGCGGCGGCGCGGATGCGCGCGCTCCTGGAGCAGTCGTTCGGCCATCTCCCGGCGCCCGAGGCCCGGTTCGCCGGGCGGCGGGCCGAGCTGAACCGGATCGGGCAGTGGGTGCACGCCTCCCGGGCGTCGACGGAGACGAAGCCGACCGTGGTCGTGCTGCACGGGCCGCCGGGCGCCGGGCGCACCACGCTCGCCGTGCGGGCGGCGCACGATCTGAAGGACCAGTTCCGGGGCGCGTGCGTGGTGGACCTGCGGGGCGGTGCGGACGGCGAACCCCCGCTTCCGACCCGGGACGCACTGCTCCACCTGCTGAACCGGCTCGGCGCGCCCCGCGAGCAGCTGCTGTTCCGGGACGGGGGTTCAGGCGGCCGTTCGGCGGGCACCTCTGCCGAGCAGCAGGTGCGCAGGCTCAGCGAGTTGTACCACCAGCATCTGACCGGGACCCCGGTGACGATCGTCCTGGACGACGCGAGCGACGCGGAGCAGGTCCGCACGCTGATCCCGGAGCGTTCCGACA
The DNA here is from genome assembly GCF_042672475.1 of Streptomyces sp. NPDC127177. Classification (NCBI taxonomy): domain Bacteria; kingdom Bacillati; phylum Actinomycetota; class Actinomycetes; order Kitasatosporales; family Streptomycetaceae; genus Streptomyces; species Streptomyces sp. NPDC127177. Next base: position 16,429 of record NZ_JBHXUW010000035.1, on the reverse strand, counting down.
GCCTCGTCCTGGTCACGGCCCGTGAGCCGCTCGATCTGCCCGGCTCCCTGCCCGCGTGGGTGCACCAGCTGGAAGTCGGGGCGCTGGACGGGGCGGGCGCGGAGGAACTGCTGCGCGAGGCTTCCCAGGAGGAGGACCGGGGGCCGTACGACTACCCGTCGAGCGAGGCGATCGCCGAGCTGTGCGGCGGGCTGCCGCTGGCGCTGCGGATCGCGGGTTCCTCGCTCGGGGAGCGCACGCCGAGCGCCCTGGCCGCCGATCTCGCCGCGTACGGCCCGGTGCCGCCGGTCGAACGGGCCCTGTGGCTGCGCTACACCGACCAGTCGGAGCAGGCGCGGCGGCTGCTGCGCAGGCTCGCGCTGGCCGGGCGCGCCAGCCTGGGCGCAGCGGCGGCGGCCGCGCTGCTGTCGGCCGACGAGCAGGAGGCGGAGCGGCTGCTGACGGCCCTGTCCGGGGCCGGACTGCTGGACCACGTACGGGGTTCGCGCTACCGGCTGCACGACCTCGTCCGCGGCTTCGCGCTGGCCCGGCTGCTCGACGAGGAGCAGCCGGCCGAGCGGTCTGCCGCGCAGGAGCGGCTGATCGTGAACTACGCGGAGCTGGCCGGTGCGGTGATCCGGATGGTCGACGGCAAGATGTCCACCCGGGCGGGGCAGTTCGGCTCACACGGGTTCACCTCGCTCGACGCGGCGCTGCGCTGGCTGGACGAGGAGTCGAGCTTCATCACGTCCGCCCTTCGGCACGCCGAGGGCGTCGACCAGGCGGCGGTGCTCGATCTGCTGGGTGCGCTGTGCGACTACTGCCTGCTGCGCGGCGACCTGTACCGGCTGGGTGAGATCAGCGAGTTGACGCAGGCGGTCGACCAGGGGCTGCTGGAGCGGTCGGTGCAGTGGCGTACCGGCATCGCGGCCCGTCAGCTGGGTGAGCTGGACAAGGCCCGCACCACGCTGTCGTCCGTCGTGGGCCTGTACCGGGAGGCGCAGAACGACTCGGGTACGGCGTTGGCGCTCTGTTCGCTCGGCATCACCCTGCACCACCAGGGCAATCTGACGGAGGCGGCGGCGCGGCTGCGGGAGGCGCTCGACCTGCAGACCTCCGCCGACCAGGCGGCGGACCGGGCCTGGTCGCTGCACGCGCTGGCCGCGGTGGAGCGGGACCGGGCCCACCCGGCCGAGGCGTTGGCGCTCCTGGACACGGCGCTGGTCCTGCACCGCGAGGGCGAGTCGTTGCACGGTGAGGCGTGGACGCAGTTCCAGCTGGGTCAGGTGCTGTTGCGGATGGGCGATGTGGAGCGGGCCGAGCTCGCGCTGCGTACGGCCCTGGATCTGTACGGGCGCACCCGGGACGAGCGGGGCGAGGCGTGGGCGCTGACCCAGCTGGCCCGCGCCCGGCTGCTGGCGGGGGACCCGGCCCCCGCGGTCGAGGAGTTGAACGCGGCCCTGGCCCGGCACCGGGACAACGAGGACGCGCGGGGCGAGGCGTGGACGCTCTACTACCTGGGCCAGGCCCTGGAGGAGGCGGGCGCCACCGATCAGGCGGTGCGGCAGCTGGAGCGGTCGCGCACGATGTTCTCCAGGATGCGGGACGTGTACGGCCTCGCGTGCGCCCGGCACCACTCGGGCCGGGTCACCCGCGACCAGCGCGCCGCGCAGACGGGCAACCTGCGCAACTCCGGTTTCGCCCGTCAGCTCCTGGTGGACGCCCGGGCGGACTTCCGGCGCATCGGGGTCGCCCACGGGGAGGCCTGGACGTGTCTGGAGCTGGCCCTGATCGACGCGGGCAACCATCGCGCGCCGCAGGCCCTGGACCTGTGCGGTGAGGCGGCGGAGCTCTTCGACTCGTACGGCGACGCGCGGGGCGCGGACTGGGCCCGCTTCCTGCGCTGCACGCTGCTGCCGTACGCGTCGCCGGGCGGCATCGAGGTGGGCACGGTGGTGGCGCAGCAGGAGCTGGCCGAGCTGACGGCGGCCGGCCACCCGACCCGGGACGGCAAGCTGGAGGACTGCGCGGAGGCTTTCCGGGTGGTGCTGAACCGCGGGGTGGACCTGGAGGACGGCTGGCAGGCGTGGCGGCTCGGGCTGACCCCGACCCGCCATGCCCGCGAAATCATGGGGGTCGCGGTCCCGGCACGACCGTAGACCCAGGGGCCGGAACAGCCGCCAACGGGCGGGTTCCGCACTCCCCACGGGTTTGCCAAAGCGTTATCCGTACGCCTCTTGAGTCGCCGCGGGGCGTGCCGCATGGTCATGTATGCGCTTACGGAATGCGCATACATGAGTCCCTGGAGGAGCCGCCATGACCCGCACCGTCAGGACCGCCAGGTCCGCCGGCCTGGCCACCACGCTGGTGACGGCCCTCGCCCTGACCGGCTGCGGGGGAAGCGGGTCCGATCAGGCGAAGGCCGGTGCCGAGCAGACACTCACCGTGTGGGCCATGGGCGAGGAGGGCAACCGGATCCAGACGGTGAGCAAGGAGTTCACCGACGAGCACCCCAACATCAAGATCAAGGTGACGCCGGTCGGCTGGGACGTCGTACACCAGAAGCTGCTGTCCGCCGCCGCGGCCGGGACGCTGCCGGACATGGCACAGATGGGCTCCACGATGATGGGCGAGTTCATCGAACTCGGCTCCCTGGAACCGGTGGACGCCGAGGCCTTCGACAAGGACGACTTCTTCCCCGCCACCTGGAACGGCAACGTCGTGGACGGCACCGCCTACGGCGTGCCCTGGTACGCCGACACCCGGGCGCTCTACTACCGCACCGACCTCGCCGAGAAGGCGGGCGTCGACAGGGCTCCGGCCACCTGGAAGGACCTGCGCGCCCTGGCCGCCGCGTACAGGAACAAGGCCGGAACCGACTGGGGCATGTCGCTCCAGCCCGGCGGCGCCGGGGCCTGGCAGGGCTGGGCGCCCTTCCTCTTCTCCGCCGGTGGTTCGCTGCTCGGCAAGGACGGCAAGCCCGCGCTGGACTCCCCCGAGTCGGTGAGGGCGCTGACCGAGTTCAGCCACTACTTCGACGCGGGCCTCGCCAAGAAGAACTTCGTCCCCGGCCAGGACGTCGTGCAGGACTTCGCCGCGGACCGGATGCCGATGTTCGTGTCCGGCCCCTGGATCGTCCAGAACCTCGCGGAACAGCCCCGGCTGAAGGGCAAGTGGAAGGTCGCCCCCGTGCCGGCCGGCCGGAGCTCCACGTCCTGGGTCGGCGGCGCCTCGCTGGTGACCTTCAAGGACAGCGCGCACAAGGCGGCCGCCCAGGAGTTCACCAAGTTCCTGACCACACCGAAGATGCAGGCCCACTGGTACGAGACCTCCAAGGAACTGCCCACCAACAAGGCCGCCTGGGACCTGCCCGCCCTCAAGAAGGGCGGCTCCTCCCTGGCCGTCTTCAAGAAGTCGCTCGCCACCGCGAAGGACATCCCGCCGCTGCCCAAGTGGGAGGAGTTCGCCGCGCAGATGGACAGCGCCCTGGAGAAGATCGCCACAGGTGCCGACCCCGCAGCGACGGCCGCCGAGCTCCAGAAGTCCACCGAGAACCTGGTGGACTGAGTACGCCGCCCACCCCGTACCACCCACGAGAGGGGCCTCCCGCGAATCACGCGGGAGGCCCCTCTCGTGCGCGACGGCGCGTCAGAGCCGGAAAATGCCGTAACCGAAGCCGTCCGCGTGGATACGGCCCCCGCTCACCGTGACGCCCGACGCCTCCAGCGGGGTGGCGGTGTCCGCCGGGGCGGCGGTCTCGGCGGGCTCGCTGCGGGGGTTGATCACCACCAGGTAGCGGCCGCCGCGGACATGGACCAGGGGGTAGCCGGCCCGCAGGACCTCCGTGCTCCCGGCCGGGCCCAGTTCCGGGGTCTCCTTGCGCAGCGCGATCAGGCGTCGGACCAGGTGGAGCAGGGAGCCGGTGTCGGCGCGCTGCGCGGCGACGGTGGGACGGTCCGGGGCGGGGTCGACGGGCAGGTAGAGCGCGTCGGCCGGGGCAGTGGAGAAACCGGCGTTGGGCGAGCCGTCCCACTGCATGGGGGTACGGGAACCCGCCCGGTCGTAACGGGGGCCGAGCCGGCTGCCCTCGCGCTCCGGCAGGCCCGGCACGTACCGCATGCCGATCTCGTCCCCGTAGTAGATCGCGGGCAGCGTCGGCCAGGTGAGCTGGAAGGCGAAGGCGGCGGGGAGCTGCTCGGCGGTGCGCGGTCCGCACGCGAGCCGGGAGAAGTCATGGTTGGCGGTGGGCAGCGCGATGAGTCCGGAGTCGCCGACGGCCTCGGTGGCCCGGCGCCAGCCGTCCAGGAAGGTCTGCGGGGAGCCCTGGCCCCCGGCGTCGAAGTAGGGGGCCTGCGGCTCCCACTGCTCACTGACGGTGCCCTCGAAGTTGTTCCACAGGGAGCGCAGCACGAGCCCGTCGTCCTCGGACCCGAACTGCAGGAAGAAGTCCGCGTGGAAACCGGCCGGCACGGAGACGGCGGGGTCGCCCCACTCGGACAGCAGCGCCGCGTGGGGGTGCTCGGCGTCGAGCCGGCCGCGCAGTTCGCGCCACAGCCCGACCGTCTCGGCGTGGCCCGGGTCGTCCTTGACGAGCGAGGCCGCCATGTCGACGCGGAAGCCGGACAGGCCCAGGGACAGCCAGTGGTCCATGATCTCGTACAGCGCCTGCCGGTTGGCGCGCGGGCCTTCGGCGTCGACGGGCTGCCGCCACGGCTCGGCCGGGTCCGTGCGCCCGTAGCCGAAGTTGAGGGCGGGCTGCGACTCGAAGAAGTTCGGCTTGTAGAAGCCCGGTCGGGTGCCGGGCGATGCGACGAACCCCTCCGGCCGCTCGCCCGGACCGGCCCAGATGTAGCGGTGGTCGCCGGGGTCGTCCGCCGAGGCGGTGAACCAGGGATGCCGGTCCGACGTGTGTCCCGCCACCAGGTCCAGGAGGACGCGGATGCCGCGCCGGCCCGCCGCCTCGACCAGCCTCGCGAGGTCCTCGTTGGTGCCGTAGCGGGGCGCGACCGAGAAGTAGTCGCTCACGTCGTAGCCCGCGTCGTCGAACGGCGAGGCGAAACAGGGGTTGAACCAGACGGTGTTCACGCCGAGCCAGGCGAGGTGGTCCAGCTTCCCCTCGATTCCGGCGAAGTCACCGATGCCGTCGCCGTTGGAGTCGGCGAAGCTCTGCGGATAGATCTGGTAGAGGACTGCGTCGGCCAGCCACTCTCGGGCGGGACGGGACGAGGTCATGGCGCGGAAACCTCCGGGGCCGGGGACGAGGACGGGGACGAGGACGCGGGCAGGAGCGACTGCCGGGACGAGGACGGGGACGCGGGCTGGGGCGACTGCAGGGACGAGTGCGCGGGCAGAGGCGCCGGCCTGCCGGGTGCGAGGTGTGCGAGGTGTACAAGAGCGTGCACGGGAAGGTGATCGCTCGGGTAACGGCCGTTGCCGATCGCCGTGTTGACGCCCGCCGACCGGACACGGCTGCCGCGTGGGGCGAGGATCCAGTCGATGCGGTCGCCGTCGGGGACGGGCGGTGCGTGGTCGTGGAAGGTGCCGTAGGCCGGACCGCGTTCCTCGGCCGCCTCCCAGGCGTCCACCAGGTCCGCCCCGGCGAGGAGGGTGTCGTACGCGGCACTGCGCCCGGCCGGGGCGTTGAAGTCCCCGGTCACGAGGCACGGGACGTCCGCGGGCCGGGCGCTCAGCCACTGGGCGAGCAACTGGGCCGAGCGCAGCCGGGCGTGGTCACCGAGGTGATCGAAGTGGGTGTTGGCGGCGCACAGTTCACGGCCGGTGCCCAGATCGCGGAAGCGGGCCCAGGTGACCATGCGGGGGCAGCCGCCGCCCCAGGTGTTGGAGCCGGCCACTTCGGGGGTGTCGGAGAGCCAGAAGTGCCCGTGCGCGAGGGGGGCCAGGCGCCGCCGGTCGTAGAAGAGGGCCATGAACTCGCCGCGGGCGCCGCCCTCACGGCCCTGGCCGATCCAGGCGTAGTCGGGCCCCAGGCCGGCCTCCAGATCCCGCACCTGACCGTGGAGCCCCTCCTGCGTGCCGAGGAGGTGCGGCCGCTCGTGGTGCAGCGCGTCCACCGCGGGGCCCCGCCGGCCGGACCAGGGGCGCGGCGCACCGTCCCAGTCCACCTGCAGGTTGAACGTCATGACCCGCAGCCCGTGTCCGGTGTCCGTCACTGTGCCGTCTCCCGTGCCGTGCGGCGAACCGTGCCGTACCGTGCCCCGCAGCCGCCTTGTATGCGCTTCCTGAATGCGCTTACATCACGGGGAGACGTTAACCGCGCCGCCCCGGACGCGGCAAGGGGCACCACCGGACCCGCGGGCACGACGACGCGGGGGCACGACGTCCGGCGGAGACACCGCCTCCGCCCAGCCCCCGCCTGCGACTACTGCCGCACCTGCTACTTCCGCTGCGCCGAACCCGCCGCCACACCCTTGGCCCGCGCGTCGTCGGTCACGGCCGCGCCCTCCTCGGGCGCCTCCTCGAAGTCGACCTTCCCCATGTGCCGGTTCATCGACTTCATCAGCAGCCACACGCCCGCGGCGAGCGCCGCGAAGACGATGAAGCCGAGGACCCCGGGGGTCACCTTGTTCTTGTCCAGCTCCTCGGCGAGCGGGACGAGGTGCGTCAGTGTCTGAGTCGCGTACATATCAGGCATTGTCGCGGATGCCCGCGAAGAGGTCGCTCTCGGGGAGGGAGGTATCGACGAGGGACTTCGCCAGCTCGTACTCCTCGGTCGGCCAGACCTCCCGCTGGATGTCCATCGGGACCCGGAACCAACCGCCGTCGGGATCGATCTGCGTCGCGTGCGCGATCAGCGCCTTGTCGCGGATCTCGTAGAAGTCCGCGCACGGAACATGCGTGGTCAGCGTGCGTTCGGCGCGCCCGAACTCCTTCCAGCGCTCCAGCCAGTCCGCGTACGGGGACTCCATGCCGCGGGCCAGCAGCGCCTCGTGCAGGGCGACCGTGCGCGGCCTGTTGAAGCCCTGGTTGTAGTAGAGCTTCTGCGGCGCCCAGGCCGGGCCGAACTCCGCCTCCGGGAACTTCTCGGTGTCGGCCGCACCCTCGAAGGCGATCATGGAGATCGTGTGGGTCATGATGTGGTCGGGGTGCGGGTAGCCCCCGTTCTCGTCGTACGTGGTGATGACCTGCGGCCGGAACGCGCGGATCTTCGCGACGAGGCGCCCCGCCGCCGTCTCCTCGTCCTCCAGTGCGAAGCAGCCGTCCGGCAGCGGCGGCAGCGGATCACCCTCGGGCAGGCCGGAGTCGACGAAGCCAAGCCACTCCTGCTTGACGCCCAGGATCTCCCGGGCCTCGTCCATCTCCTTCTTGCGCACCTCGTGGATGTTCTCCTCGATGTACGCGTCCCCCTGAAGTTTCGGGTTGAGGATGGAGCCGCGCTCGCCTCCTGTGCAGGTCACCACCAGCACGTCCACCCCCTCGGACACGTACTTGGCCATGGTGGCCGCGCCCTTGCTCGACTCGTCGTCGGGGTGGGCGTGAACGGCCATCAGTCGAAGCTGCTCAGTCAAGACTCGATCCTCAGTGATTGGTCGCCATCAGGGTGCCGTCCCGCAGGGACGTCGGTGTGGGGTGGCGGTCGGGTGGCGGGTGGAGGCTTCTATAGTGACCGAACCGGGGGACGGAAAATTCCTCGATCCCCGGTACGGGAGGAACGATCATGACCGCGGTGCGCGAAGCGCCCTCCGAGAACCGCTACGGCCGCTCAGCGGACCAGCGTGCGGACCGCAAGCTCAAGATCATCGGTTCGGTGCTCGGTGTGGCCCTGCTCGGCGTGATCGGCTGGATCGGTTACGACTACGTCGCAGGCCAGGGCGTCAGTGCCGAGGTGATCAAGTTCAAGGTCGTCTCGGACAGCCGGGTCGAGGTGCATCTGGAGGTCCGCAAGGACCGGGACGCCAAGGGCTACTGCACGATCCGCTCGCAGAGCGAGGACGGCGCCGACGTCGCCCGCAAGGACTTCCGTTTCGACGAGGCCACCGACCGGATCGACCGTGTCCTCTCGCTGCGCACGACGGCCAGGGCGACCAGCGTCGAGCTGCTGGGCTGCACCGACGACGGCGGGGCGTCGAGTTGACCGCCGCACGCACGTCCTGAACCGCGCTTGGCGCCGCTGACCTGCGGTTCAGCAGTGTCAGCCGTTTACCTTCTCCCCCTTTTCCTGGGGAATTGTTAGGCTCGTGGTTTCGCCCACCCGTGGATGCACATGCTTCCGGGTAGGGCGATGCTTTGTATTCCCAGTACCGACGAGGAGCACCCTGTGACCCAGACCAGCGAAAACGTCACCTGGCTCACGCAGGAGGCGTACAACCAGCTCAAGGCCGAGCTGGAGTACCTGTCTGGTCCCGCGCGCACGGAGATCGCCGTAAAGATCGCGGCGGCCCGTGAGGAGGGGGACCTGCGCGAGAACGGCGGGTACCACGCGGCCAAGGAGGAGCAGGGCAAGATGGAGCTCCGGGTGCGCCAGCTGACCCAGCTCCTTGAGCACGCGAAGGTCGGCGAGGCGCCGGCCGACGACGGCGTGGTCGAGCCCGGCATGGTCGTGACGATCGCCTTCGACGGCGATGACGACGACACGACGACCTTCCTCCTGGCCTCCCGTGAGTACGCGAGCGCGGACATCGAGACGTACTCCCCGCAGTCCCCGCTCGGCGTGGGCGTGAACGGCAAGAAGATGGGCGAGAGCGCGGACTACGAGCTGCCCAACGGCAAGACGGCGACGGTGAAGATCCTCTCGGCGAAGCCGTACACCGGCTGATCCGCGGCCCGTACGAACGGGCGCGGCGGGAAGCCCCGGCCAAGTTCGGCCGGGGCTTCCCGCTGTGTCGAGGCCGTGGCCGAGCGCTGTGCTCGGGCCGGGGCTTCGCGCTGCGCTCAGGCCGTGGCCGAGCGGTACTTGCGTACGGCCAGGGTGCGGAAGACCACCAGGATCAGCACGGACCACAGGACCGAGGCGATGATCGGATGCTGCATGGGCCAGGCGTCCGGTGTGACGAAGCCTTCCGGCAGGTTGCCGAAGAGCACCCGGCAGGCCTGCACGGTGGCGCTGAACGGGTTCCACTCGGCGATGTGGCGCAGGAACGTCGGCATCTGGTTGGCGTCGACGAAGGCGTTCGAGATGAACGTCAGCGGGAAGAGCCAGATCAGCCCGCCGGACGTCGCCGCCTCCGGCGTGCGGACCGTGAGACCGATGAGTGCGCCGATCCAGGAGAACGCGTAGCCGAGCAGGAGCAGCAGCACGAAGCCGAGGAGCACCTTGGCGATGTTCTCGTGGGTCCGCCAGCCGACGATGAGCGCGACGCCCGCCAGCACGACGAGTGTGAGCGTGGTCTGCACGAGGTCGGCGAGCGTGCGCCCGGTCAGGACGGCGCCCCGGGCCATCGGCAGTGACCTGAAGCGGTCGATCAGCCCCTTGTGCATGTCGTCGGCGATTCCCGCACCGGCACCCGCGGTGGCGAAGGTGACGGTCTGGGCGAAGATGCCGGCCATCAGGAACTCGCGGTAGGCCTGCGGCGATGTGGTGCCGCCGACCTTGATCGAACCGCCGAACACGTAGGTGAACAGCACCACGAACATGACGGGCTGGATGAGCCCGAACAGGACCATCTCCGGGATCCGGGTCATGCGGATCAGATTGCGACGGGCGATGACCAGCGAGTCGCGTACGGACTGGCCGATCCCGCCGCCGGAGCGCGGCGCAGGAGCCGCGGCCGTCTCGGTGAGGGCGCTCACTTCTGTGCCTCCGTCGGGGCTGCGGCGGCCTGTGCGGCCGTCCCGTTCTCGTCGTTCTTCTGCTGTTCGGCCGTGTGGCCGGTGAGGGAGAGGAACACGTCGTCGAGGGTGGGGCGGCGCAGTCCGATGTCGTCGATCTCCACTCCCCGGGTGTCGAGGTCGCGGATGATCTCGGCGAGGAGCTTGGCCCCGCCGTCGACCGGGACGGTCAGTTTGCGCATGTGCGGGACGACCGCGACCTCGCCCTTGCCCAGCTGGCCGAGGACACCCCGGGCCGGATCGATCTGGTCGGACTGGTGGACGACGACCTCGACGCGCTCGCCGCCGGTGCGGGCCTTGAGCTGGTCGGAGGTGCCGCGGGCGATGACGAGTCCGTGGTCGATCACGCAGATGTCATGGGCGAGGCGGTCGGCCTCCTCCAGGTACTGCGTGGTCAGCAGCAGTGTCGTACCGCCGGCGACGAGCTCCTCGATGACCTCCCAGAGCTGTTGCCGGTTGCGCGGGTCGAGGCCGGTGGTCGGCTCGTCCATGAACATGACCGGCGGGGAGACGACGAGCGCGGCCGCCAGGTCGAGGCGGCGGCGCATGCCGCCGGAGTACGTCTTGGCCGGGCGGTCGGCGGCGTCGGCGAGGTTGAACCTGTCCAGCAGCTCCCCGGCCCGGATCTTCGCGTCGCGCCTGCTCATCTGGTAGAGCTGGCCGACCATCTGGAGGTTCTCGCGGCCGGTCAGGTACTCGTCCACGGCGGCGAACTGGCCGGAGAGCCCGATCGAACGCCGCACCTCGTTGGGATTCTTCAGTACGTCGATGCCCGCGACGGAGGCGCTGCCGCTGTCGGGCCTGAGCAGCGTCGTGAGTACGCGTACAGCGGTCGTCTTGCCGGCGCCGTTGGGGCCGAGAAGTCCGAGGACGGTGCCTTGCGGCACGTCGAAATCGACACCGCCGAGTGCGGTTACGTCGCCGTAGGTCTTCACCAGACCCTCGGCATGGATAGCGCCTGGCATATGGGGTTCCCCCAGTGCTCCGAGTGACTTCCTCACAGATCCTAGATTTGCCCGTCCCGCCCCGCCCGGTGAACACATGAGGCGAACACGCGTACATCCCTGGCCTGACACGGCCGGTCCGGGCGTTGGCACAGTAACGCGATACATCGCGATACACAAGGGTCCGCTCGCGGCGCTGCCCACCGCGGGGGGCCGTACGGGGAAGCGGTCAGTTCATCACCAGGTAGCCCGCGTCGCGCAGCGCCGCCGCGACCTCCTCGCAGTGCTCCGGGCCCTTGGTCTCCAGATGCAGCTCCACCTCCGCCTCGGTGAGACCGAGCCGGGGGTCGGTGCGCACATGGCTCACGTCCAGGACGTTGGCATCGGCCACCGAGAGCACGGCCAGCATGGTCGCCAGCGCACCCGGCCGGTCCGTCAGGCGCAGCCGCAGGCTCAGATAGCGACCGGCCGCGGACATGCCGTGGGTCAGGATGCGCTGCATCAGCAGCGGGTCCACGTTGCCGCCGGAGAGCAGTGCCACCACGGGCCCGCGGAACGCCTTCGGGTCGCTCAGCAGGGCTGCCACCGGGCTCGCCCCGGCCGGCTCCACGACCATCTTCGCCCGCTCCAGGCAGAGCAGCAGCGCGCTGGACAGCTCGTCCTCGGAGACCGTACGGACCTCGTCGACCAGATCCCGGACCAGGGCGAACGGCACGTCGCCCGGCCGCCCCACCTTCATGCCGTCCGCCATGGTCTGGAGCGAGCCGATGGAGACCGGGTGGCCGGCCGCCAGCGAGGGCGGGTAGGCGGCCGCGCCCGCCGCCTGCACGCCGACGATCCGCACATCGGGCCGGACGGCCTTCACCGCCACCGCGATCCCGGCGGCGAGCCCCCCGCCGCCGATGCCGACGACGATGGTGCGCACCTCGGGGCACTGCTCCAGGATCTCCAGGCCCACCGTGCCCTGCCCGGCGATGATGTCCGGGTGGTCGAAGGGGTGGATGAAGACCGCGCCGGTCTCCTGCGCGTACTCCTGCGCCGCGGCCAGCGTCTCGTCGACGACATGGCCGTGCAGCCGCACCCGCGCCCCGTACTCGCGGGTCGCGGCGACCTTCGGCAGCGGCGCGCCGACGGGCATGAAGACCGTCGACCGTACGCCGAGCAGTGCAGACGCGAGCGCGACACCCTGCGCATGGTTTCCGGCACTCGCGGCCACCACACCCGCCGCCCGTTCCACCGGGGAGAGTCCGGCGATCCGTACGTAGGCGCCCCGCAGTTTGAAGGAGCCCGTCCGCTGCAGGTTCTCGCACTTGAACTGGACCGGCGCGCCCACGAGCTCGGTCAGATGGCGGCTGCCCTCCATCGCGGTGACCCTGGAGACACCGGAGAGCATCTTCTGCGCCCCCTTGATGTCGTCGAGGATCAGCGGGGGGAACGTACCGGGCCGAGGGAAGTTCATTCCGCAAGTCTTGCAGCTGAAAGGGGTTGCGGGCGCCGCAACCGGTGCCGTCCTGCGTCGATGTCCGCAGGTTTGTGCAGCACTGGTACGCGTTGCCCCGGGGCCGCGTACTCTGTCCCCCACCCATCCGACACCGCACGAAGAGAGCCCCCGGCCATGCCCCCTCAGGACATGACGACTGCCGCGTCTCCCTCCGGGGGCGCCGCCCCGGAAAATCCGGGCCCCGACCACCTTCTCGACGCTCTGCAGCACCAGGTGGCGGTCTTCGCCCGGCGTGCCGAGCAGACCCGCCTCGGCGGCGTCGGCCAGGTGCGCAACTCCATGGACCGGGCCGCGTATCTGCTGCTCAACCGGCTGGACCGGGAAGGCCCCATGGGCGTGAAGGCGCTGGCCGCCGGGATGGGGATCGACTCCTCGACCGTGACCAGGCAGGTCGCACCGCTCGTGGACACCGGTCTGGTGAAGCGGACCTCACACCCCGAGGACGGCCGCGCCGTGGTGCTCCAGCTCTCCCCGCGCGGCCAGGCCCGCCTCGACGAGGTCCGGTCCTCCCGGCGCGAGTTGATGTCGCAGGTGACGGGCGACTGGGACCAGGAGGAGCGGGACACGTTCTGCGCGCTGCTCACGCGTTTCAACGCGGCGCTGGCCGCACGGCAGAGCGCGCACCAGTCGCCCGCCGCGAGCTAGTGCGCCCCGGGTCTTGACCCGGGGCCCGCGGAGCGCTCGTATGACAGGGTGCGAGAGCGCCAGGCGGGCCGACAGCGGCGCCGCGCCCAGGAGTTCGAGGCCTTCGTGGCGGGCGCGGCCGGCCGGCTGCTGCACACCGCCTCCCTGCTCACCGCGGAACCCGTCCGGCCGCCCGGGGCCAACGAACGCGCGCAGCGGCTGCTGACGGCCGCGCTGGCCCGTACGTACGCGAACTGGGACCGGTTGCACGGCGAGGACCCGTACGACCGCACCCGGCAGGATCTCACCACCCGGTTCGTACGGGAGGCCTGGCGCCACCACCGCCCGCGCGGCGGGCTGTTGGACCGGCTGACCCCGCAGGAGCGGCTCGTCCTGGTGCTGCGGCTGTACGAGGGGGTCGCCGAGGAGCAGACCGCCGCCCTGCTCGGGCTTCCGGTGGAACGGATCCGCGCGATCTGCAACCGCTCGGTGGCCACGATGCGCGGAACCCGCGGCCCCACCGTGCGGCGGGGGCCTGGCCGGCCGCTGGGAGCCGCGCGATGAGCGGAATCAGCCGCAAGGAGGACGAGGTCCGGCGGCTGCTGGACGGGCCGCATCCGCAGGTGCCCGCCGATCTGGCGGAGCGGGCGATGGACCGCGGTGGCCTGCTGCTGCGCCGGCGGCGGGTTCTGCGGCTGCTGGGTCTGCTGGCGCTGATCGCGGCGACGGCGGCGTTCACGGTGTGGGCGGTGGCCGTCGAGCCCTGGCAGGTGCCGCCGGCCGAGACGACCCCGCCGCTGGGCTGGTGACGACGCGGCGCCGGGCCGTACCGGATCTATCCCCGCGCCGTCCCGGATCTATCCTGGAAGGAGCGGCCGGAGTCCCGCGAACCGGCCAGGAGGCTGTCATGACCAGGAAGATCGCTGACTGCCGCAAGTATCCGAGCGAGTCGGACTGCACGCTCACCATCACCGGCGAGGAGGACGAAGTCGTGCGCGCGGCGAGCGAGCACGCCGTCTCCGTCCATGAGCACACCGACGGCCCCGAACTGCGGGAGCAGATCCGGACCATGCTGGAGGACGAGAAGGCCACCGTCTGAGACGGGCCGACGACACCGGGGCGGAGCCGGATCACCGGCCCCGCCCCAGGAGTGACTGCCGGCGGGGTTTCCCGGCCGGGGTCCTAGCCGAGCGCCTGCGTCAGGTCGCCCAGCAGGTCGTCGGCGTTCTCGATGCCGACGGAGAGCCTGACCAGGTCGGCGGGGACCTCCAGCGGCGATCCGGCGGCCGAGGCGTGCGTCATCCGGCCCGGGTGCTCCAGCAGCGACTCGACGCCGCCGAGGGACTCACCGAGCGTGAACAGCTTCGCCCGGTTGCAGACCTCGACAGCGGCCTCCTCGCCGCCCGCGACCCGGAACGACACCATGCCGCCGAATGCCTTCATCTGCTTGGCGGCGACCTCGTGCCCCTGGTGCTCGGGCAGCCCCGGGTAGAGGACCTGGGTGACCTTGGGGTGCCGGGTCAGCAGGTCGGCGACCTTGGTCGCGTTGTCGCTGTGCCGGTCCATGCGGACGGCGAGGGTCTTGATGCCACGCAGCACCAGCCAGGCGTCGAAGGGCCCGGCCACCGCGCCCATCGCGTTCTGGTGGTAGGCCAACTCCTCGGAGAGTTCCGGGTCGTTGACGACGAGTGCGCCGCCGACGACGTCCGAGTGACCGCCCATGTACTTGGTGGTGGAATGCACCACCACGTCGGCGCCGAGGGCGAGGGGCTGCTGCAGGTAGGGGCTGGCGAAGGTGTTGTCGACGACCAGCCGCGCACCCGCCGAGCGGGCGACGCCGGCGATCGCCGCGATGTCGGTGATGCCGAGCAGCGGGTTGGACGGCGTCTCCACCCAGACAGCCTTGGTGCGCGGGGTGATCGCGGCCCGTACCGCCGCCACGTCCGCGGTGTCGGCCACCGAGAACTCCACGCCCCACCGCGAGGCGACCTTCGCGAACAGCCGGAACGTACCGCCGTAGGCGTCGTTCGGGATGACCACGTGGTCGCCGGGGGTCAGCAGCGTGCGGAGCAGGCAGTCCTCGGCGGCCAGACCGGACGCGAAGGCCAGTCCGCGGCGGCCGCCCTCCAGGGCCGCCAGGTTCTCCTCCAGTGCGGTGCGCGTCGGGTTGGCGCTGCGGCTGTACTCGTAGCCGCCGCGCAGCCCGCCCACACCGTCCTGCTTGTACGTGGACACCTGGTAAATAGGCGGAACAACAGCGCCGGTGAGGGGATCGGCGGTGTTTCCCGCGTGGATCGCGAGAGTTTCGAAGCTGTGCTGGTCGCTCATGGGGCCCGAGCGTAGTTCGTTCCGAGGGCCCGCACGGAGCACCGGGCCGTCCGGGACAATAGGGGGCATGGAGATTCTCTGGTTCCTGCTCGCCCTGTGCATGCTCGCCGCGGTGGTCGGCCCCTTCGCGCTGCGGCGCCGCGGCGGTATCCGTCAGGTGGCGCCCGGCTCCCCCGACGCCGCCGACCCGGACACCTACGGCTTCGCCCGTCAGGAGGAGCTGGACATCCGGATGCCGGGCCCCGACCAGGACCTCCTGGACGTACTCGACGTCGTGCAGGCGACGCAGGAGTGGCGGGCCGCGTCCCAGCTGCTGTCCGGGACGCCGAAGGAGGGCGAGGTGCGGTGGCAGCGGGTGCAGGCGTTCGCCGGTGCGGCCTCGCTCGAACTGGTACAGCGGCCGGGCGTCGGCGGGGCCTGGCTGCGCAAGTGGCGGGCCGAGGCGCCGAAGGACGCGGGCGGCGCGGCCGTGCACGCCGAATTCCTGGTGCAGCAGGCCTGGCGTTCCTCCACGGCCGGTACGGACGACTTCCGGATCATCCTGGAGGAGGCCCGTACGGTCATCGGGGAGGCGGCCCTGCTGGCGCCGGGCGATCCGGTGCCCTACCTGGTGGAGCTGGCCGCGGCCCGCGGACTCGGCTACTCCCACGAGGAGTTCGACCAGCTCTGGGCGAAGATCATCGACCGGGCACCGGCGCACATGGGCGCGCACATCGCGGCGATGCACTTCTGGTGCGAGAAGTGGCACGGCTCCCGCGAGGAGGCCGACCGCTTCGCCACCGCCGCGGCGGCCCGCGCCCCGCAGGGCTCGCTGCTGGCCGCGCTGCCGTTGTTCGCCGTGTACGAGCACCTGCCCGAGGTCAACCTCGTACAGGGCTTCTACCGGAGCCAGGTGGTGACGAAGGCGGTCGAGGGCGCCCTGTTCGCGGTCCACGCGGCCCGCGCCGACGATCCGATGCTCGCCCACGTCCGCCATCTCCTGGTGCTCTTCCTGGTCCGGATGGAGCGCTGGACGGAGGCGATGAACCAGTTCGTCCACATCGACGGGCACGTGGGCGCGCTGCCGTGGACGGAGAGCTCCGACCCGGCGGCCGAGTACACCGTCTACCGGGCCCTGGCGGTCGCCGGTTACGAGGCGAACGGCGGCAGCCCGGCGACGCTGCTGCACTAGGTGTATTGATCACGAGCGTTGTTGACACTTGGTAGGTCTTGAACATCACGAAGACCTCCGATGTGGTGGAGCTGTCTAGGACTGCACCACACGGAG
>NZ_JBHXUW010000034.1:0-87996 GCF_042672475.1 Streptomyces sp. NPDC127177 | reverse complement strand
GGCCTTCCGTCTGTGCTGTGGAGCTACGCGTTCAACGGCGTCGCGAAGAGTTCTTCGGCCACCGCCACCGAGGGGTTGCCGAAGGCGATCGTGCGCAGCACCTTGCCGTAGAGCGGGGTGTGCTTGACGACGGCCGCCAGCCTCGGGCGGACCCGGGTGGCGAAGGTGCCCGTCGACAGCATCGCCTTGCTCTGGATGCCCTGGAGCCGCATCATCGTCGCGATGTCCGGTGCCCGCCGCTCCTCGAACCGGGAGAGGAACGCCGCGCTCGCGTCGTCCCGCCCGACGGACTCGACCAGCAGCGGGTGCAGCACGACCGCGTCCTGCACCGCCAGGTTGATGCCCTGCGCGCCGATCGGGCTGTGGGTGTGGGCGGCGTCGCCGATCAGCACCAGACCGTCGGCGGCCCAGCGCTCGGCGCGTCCGGAGAAGACGTCGAGCAGGCTGAGGTCGCGCAGCGAGGTGATCTGATTGTCGATCAGATCGGCGTAGGCGGGGACGGCCTTCGCCAACTGCTGCTTCACATGGCCGAGTCCCTGGGCCACGACCTGCTTGTACCCCTGGTGCGGCAGCGTCCAGCCCAGCTGGATCCGGTCGGGCCAGGACCCGTACGCCAGGACCGGACTGGTGCCCGCGCTCCTGAACACCCGTACGTCGTGGCCGGCGTCGGGCGCGTCCTTCCTCAGCTTGAACCAGAGCACGTCCTGGTCGAAGGCCTCGCTGCGGCCCGCCTCGATCCCGGCGAGCCTGCGCACCTTGGAGAACCTGCCGTCGGCCGCCACCACCACCTTGCTGCGGAAGACGTTCCTGTCGGCCCTGACCCCGGTGATCCGGCCCTGCCCGTCCCGCAGCAGTCCGTTCACCCGGCAGCCGTCCACATAGTGGAAGGACGGGAACTCGGCGCAGTGCAGAAGGAGTTCGGACAGCAGATGGGACTGGGGGATGGACAGGAGATGGTCGTAGGGGGCGGGCAGGGCCCGGTAGTCGATGTCGAGCAGCACCCGGTCCTGCTCCACGAGCCGGAACCGGGAGTGCTCGTGGCAGCCGCGCGCCCGCGCCCCGGCGAGCACGCCGAGCCGGTCCAGTACCTTCATGGCGCCCGGCTGGATGATCTCGCCGCGGAACTCCCGCTGATGGGAGCGGGAGCGTTCCACGACCGTCACCCGCAGCCCGGACTTCAGCAGCAGCAGCGCCAGGGTGAGTCCGGCGGGGCCGGCACCGACGACGCAGACATCGGAGTGGTCCACCTCGGCGGCGGCATCGGCCGCGAGGTCCTGACCGGTGGCCGCGGTCATCGCCGGCCGGCCGACGCGAGGGCCGACCGCACGTCGGCGACGGCCCGCTCGCGCACCCGCTCGTGCCCGTCCGACGCCACCGCGAGCACGTCCACCGCCACCAGGACCCCGCCCGGTGCCTCGGCGAGCCGCCACCGCCGCCGGTAGAGCTCGGCCGGGGCGCCCGGTGTGAGCAGCTTCTGCACCAGGGTGTGACCGTCGTGCTCGATCTGCACGGACGGGACGCCCTCGTGCGTGCCGAACCAGGCGCTCTCCGCAGCCTCGCGCGGCGGCAGGACGTCCAGCAGCCGGTCCCGCACCGATGCCACCGTGCCGGTGAGCACCGCGCTGTCGCCGACCCGGATGACGTCCGAGGTCAGCGCGGTCGGGTGCTCGGTCTGCTCCTTGAGGGTCCGCATCTGGAGGGCGCCGTGCCGGTCGAGCTCGCCCGCGGTGTCCGCCGGGTCGGCGTCGGTGGTGAACCAGTGCCCCGACTCCACCCGGCACCCTCCGCCGGCCAGCGGCACGAAGTCCCAGGTGCCGCCCAGCCGGCTGATCGGGCCCACCGAGCCCTGCTGGGTGAACTCCATGCGCAGCGCCACCGGGTCGACCGTGCGGGTGGAGGTCCAGATCCGCAGCCCGCCCTCGGGGCCCGGCCGCACCGCCCAGAACTTGACCGTGTCGTCCTGGCCGTTCCGGGCGACGACCTCGGTGTGCGCGATCCAGGGATACAGCACGGGCCAGCCGGACACATCGGTCAGCGCCCGGTGGACGGTCTGTGCCGGGGCGCCGACGTCGATCGCGGCGCGGGTGCGGTGGATCTCCGGAGCGGTCGTGGAAGTGCTCACAGCAGTACCTTTCGCGGGGGAGCGGTGGAGGGGGCGGCGGCGGCCGCACGGGCCCGGAGCATCCGGCTCAGGGTCAGTCCGGGGTCGCGGACGGCCACGGAACCGAGCGCGGCGTCGATCGCGCGGAGCAGCTCGGGGCCGAGCGTCCTGGAGACGGCGGCGATGTTGCGGCCGATCTGCTCGGGGGCGGAGGCGCCGATCACCGCGGTGGCGACCCCTGCGTTGCGCAGGGCCCAGGCCAACGCCAGCTGAGGCAGCGGCAGTCCGGCCTCCTCGGCCAGTACGGCGACGCGTGCGACGGCGCTCAGGACCTCGTCCGACAGGAAGTTGTAGCGCTGGATGGAGATCTCCCCACCCTCGGCGGCCACCGCCCGGGACCCGGCCGGCGGCCGGCTGCCCGGCCTGTACTTGCCGGTCAGCACGCCTCCGGCCAGCGGCGACCAGACCATCTGCCCGATGCCGAGCTGTTCGCAGGCCGGGACCACCTCGGCCTCGATGACCCGCCACAGCATCGAGTACTGCGGCTGGTTGGAGACGAGCGGGACACCGAGTTCGCGGGCGAGAGCGGCCGCGCGGCCGATCTCGTCGGCGGCCCACTCGGAGACCCCGACGTAGCGGACCTTGCCCGCCGCGACGGCGTCGGCGAAGGCCCGCATGGTCTCTTCGAGCGGTGTCGAGTCGTCGTACAGATGGGCCTGGTACAGATCGATGTGCCCGGTGCCCAGCCGCCGCAGCGAGCTGTCCAGGCTGTCGGCGATCCGGCCGGCCGACAACGCCCCCGGCCCCGGCCCGCCGCCCCTGCCCACTTTGGTGCAGATCACGACGGAGTCGCGGTCCACCCCGGCCAGGGCCCGGCCGAGGAGTTCCTCGGCCCGGCCCCCGGCGTAGGCGTCCGCGGTGTCGAACGTGGTGATGCCCGCGTCGAGCGCGGCCCGTACGCAGGCGGTGGCGGTCCGGTCCTCCAGCTGGTTGCCCGCGGTCAGCGAGTTCCCGAAGGCGACGCGGCTCACCACCGGTCCCGATGAGCCGAGACGGCGGTACTCCATGGTGAATCCCTTCTCTCCCTCCGGCGGAGGGTCTGTACCGCGCCGGTCAGGCACCGGCCGGTGCGAACTCCGCCCGGTTGCCCGCGAGGTGGGAGGCGGGCACGGTGCGCACCTCCGCCAGCGCGGCGACCGCCGCGTACTCGGGCAGCCGGCTCGCCGCGAGCGCGGCCCCCGCCGTGCGCCAGCGGGTCGCGGCGGTGAACCCGCCGGGCCGGGCGAAGAGCGAGGTGGCGAGGTCGGCGGCGACGAAACCGTCCAGGCCCGCCGCGGCCTCGGCGAACGCCCGGTAGGCGCCGACGAAGGCGTCGGTGTCACCGCTCACCGTGAAGTAGTCGACGACCAGGGCGTCCTCGGGCGCACCCGCGACGCCGTCGAGGCGCACCAGGCCCATCGACGGGTCGGCGTCGACATCGACGATCCGGTGGAACTCCTCCGCGTGCTCCTGGAAGGTCGGGCTCGCGAGCACCTGCTGGAAGTCCTCGGGCCGCTCCCACCAGCCGAGGTTGACATAGACCTCGGGCCGCTCGGTGGAGCGCGCCGCCTGGTGGGAGAGGAAGCCCGGCTGCGCGCGCATCCACTCCACATGGGTGAGGAAGCGGTGCTCGAACGCCTCGGCGTCCGTGGGGTTCTTCAGCGTGAACGTGTTGATGACGGTGAAGGACATGCGAAGCCTTTCGGTTCAGCCCGCGACGGGCTGGTGCTGGACGAGTTGCTGGGCCAGGACGCGGCGCTGGACCTTGCCGTTGCCGGAGCGCGGGATGGCGTCCAGCCGCATGAAGTCCCGCACGTGCTGGTAGTAGGGCAGTGACTCGTTGGCCGTGGCGACGACGTCCGCGAGCTCGTCGGGGGCCGCGGACGCGCCGGCGGTCAGGACCACCAGCGCACCGGCGACCCCGCCGCGCATGGCGTCGGGCAGCTCGGTCACGACGACGTCCGCGACCCTCGGGTCACGGCGCAGGACGCGCTCCACGTCCGAGGGCGCCACCAGGAAGTTGTCGCACTTGAAGACGTCCTTGAGGCGGTCCACCAGGAACAGCCGGCCGTCCTCGTCGATCCGGCCGACATCACCGGTGTTCAGCCAGCCGTCCGGCTCGACACCCGTGCCGTCGGGCCCGCCGACGTACCCCTGCATCACCTGCGGTCCGCGCAGTTGCACCTCGCCGCTCGACCCCGCGGGCAGTACGGCCCGGCTCTCGATGTCGACGACCCGGCACTCGGTGCCCTCGACGGGGGTGCCGACCGAGCCGTGCACCGGGGCCGTGGGGTCGTCGCAGTGCGTCAGCGGGGAGGTCTCGGCGAGCCCGTACCCCTGGAAGACCGGGAGGCCGAACCGCTTGGAGAGCCGGCGGGCGGCGGCCACCGGAAGCGCCGAACCGCCGGAGGCGATGCGCCGCACCGTGGGCATCGAGATCGAGTCGAGGTCCGGGTCGGCCGCGAGCCGGGCCAGCCGGACCGGCAGGCTGTACAGGATGGTGGCGCTGTGCCGGGCGGCGGCCACCACCGCCGCGTACGGCTCAGGCGAGGCGCAGAGCACCTGGGTCGCGCCCGCGGCTATCGCCGAGTTGAGGTGCATCGGGTGGTACGTCGGCAGATGGTTCAGGCTGACGCTCTGCCCGTCGAGCAGATGGGCCCGCGCCGTCTGGACCGCGTTGACCGTCACGTTGCGGTGGCTGAGCCGCACCGCCTTCGGCCGGCCCGTGGTGCCACTGGTGAACTGCAGGGCCGCGGTGTCCTGCGGCCCGCGGCCGGACGGCGAGGGGGCGGTTTCGGCGGTGAGCCCGGCGATGCCCTCGGTGTCCGCGCCGATCAGAACGACCTCGCGCAGCTCGGGCAGCCGGTCGCGCACCTGATCGAGGCGGGTGTTGAGCACCGGGTCGACCAGGGCGGCGCGGGCCCCGCTCAGCTCCAGCACATGGCGCAGATCGTCCTCGCGGAGCAGGGGGTTGACCACCGCGACGGTGTGACCGGCCCGCACGGCCGCGTAGTACGCGACGGCGAAGTCGGGGTGCAGCACGGAACCGACCGCGACGACCGACGGCTCCGGAAGGAGCGACTGGAGACCGGCCGCCACACCGTCCACCCTGGCGTCCAGCGTGGCGTAGTCCATCTCCACCCCGCCGGCCACCACAGCGCGGCGGCCGGGGTGCGCCTCGGCCGCCCGGGAGAGCAGCAGATCCAGCCGGTCCGGCACTCCGGGGACGGACTCAGCCATGGAGCGCCTCCGCGTGGTCACGGGCGAGCTTCAGCGTGTTGGTGCTGTTGGTGGACAGGGCTCGGTGCACGTAAGCACGGGCGTCGGCCACGGTCTTGCCCTCGCCCAGGATCTTCTCCACGGCGCCGGGCTTCAGCGTGACCGTGTGCCGGGAGGTCACATCGACGCCCCCGTCGGCGGGGACCACGGTCCAGCGGCCGGTGTGCGCGGTCATCAGGCCGGGCACGGTGGTCTGCTTGTAGACGATGCGGTCGGGAGCGAAGACGACCCGGACCGACTCGGTGGTGTGCACCGACCCGTCAGCCGTGCTGGTGTCCATCGCCATCACCTGGACGCCCGGCTCGTCCTCGGCCAGATCGAGGCGGGCCACGTGCGGCAGCCGCTCGGGCCAGAGGTCGGCACGGTTGAGGAAGTCGAAGACCTCGGCGCCGTCCGCCTTCATGTGGACGGTGTCCTCGAAGCTGAACACCAGCTCGTCCAGATCGGCGTGCTGTTCGGCGAGCTCCTTGATGTTGTTCAGCTCGGCCGCGCTGTTGCGGTCCACCGCCGCGTTGATCCACTCCACACCGTCCGGGTCGTCGTCGACGGCCTCGAAGTCGTGGTGGAGTTCGAGCAGCGAGGTCTCCCCGTCCACCGGGGAGACCACCCAGGCCCCGCCCATCGCGGCCACCGGCGGCGCCGAGACCTCCTGGCGGAAGTCGACCCGCAGGCTGTCGGGGGCGAAGGTACGCCGTGAGACCCAGTTCTTGACCGAGCCGTTGGCCGTGGCCCAGATCCGGATGCGCTCACCGGAGGCGTCCTGCTCCAGGTGCTCGACGTGCACGTTGGGGCCGAAGTACTGCGGCCACTTGGTGACGTCGGCGACAAGGCCGTACACGACCTCGGCGGGCGCGGCGACGGCCACGCTGTGCAGGGTGTGGTGCTTCGTTCCGGTCACTGACACGGGAATTCCCTTCTCTGCTGAATGAGTTGCGAAGTGGCCGGCCGGCTCAGAAGTTGCCGAGGCCGCCGCAGACGTTGAGCGCCTGCGCGGTGATCGAGGCCGCGGTGCCGGAGGCCAGGTAACCGACCAGGCCGGCGACCTCCTCAGGGGTGGAGTAGCGGCCCAGCGGGATCTTCGAGGTGAACTTCGTGAGGATGGCGTCCTCGGAGGTGTCGTACGCCTCGGCGTAGCCCTGGCGGACACGCTGCGCCATCGGCGTCTCGACATAGCCGGGGCAGACCGCGTTCACCGTGATCCCGGTCGGGGCGAGCTCATTGCCCAGCGCCTTGGTGAAGCCGACGACCCCGTGCTTGGACGCGGAGTAGGGGGCACCGAGCACCACACCCTGCTTGCCCGCGGTGGAGGCGATGTTGATGACCCGGCCCCAGCCGCGCTCGCGCATGCCGCCCCGGTTGAGCACCTCACGGGTGGTGCGGAAGACACTGTTGAGATTGGTGTCGATGACGTCGTCCCACAGCTCGTCGGACACGTCGGCGGTGACACCGCCACCACTGCGCCCGGCGTTGTTGACGAGCACGTCTATGCGCCCGTACTTCTCGACGGCGGCCGCCACCAGCTCCTTGACCGATTCGGAGCTGCGCACATCGGCGGTCGCGCCCGAGACCTCCAGACCCTCGGCGCGGAGCTCCTTGACGGTGAGTTCCACGGACTCGGTACTGCGCGCGCAGATGAACACCGCGAGCCCGGCGCCGGCCAGCGTCCGTGCCGACGCCAGGCCGATGCCGCTGGTGGCACCGGTGATGAGCGCGACCAGGGGCCCGCTCGCGTCCTTGGGCTGCGTCATACGAATCTCCTCGGGTGAGTTGGTGTACGCGCCCCAAAATGCCGAGCCCCACTCGAACGGGTATGGAGCCGGGCTGGATACCGCCGCCCCCGGCGCGCCGCTCCCCGCCCGGCCCGGCGCCCCAGCCGCTCACCAGCGGGGATCAAGCGGGGGCCGCCAGTCTCGGGGTGCAGAAGGACCCAGGAGGAAAGGACCCCCATGAGCGTCACCGAACTGCCGCAGGCCGCCACAACCACCGGGCTGTACACGGAGATCCAGCAGTTCTACGCCCAGCAGATGCATCTGCTCGACGACGGCCGGGTCGAGGAGTGGGCCCACACCTTCACCACCGACGGTGTCTTCGCCGCCAACGCCCAGCCCGTACCGGCCGTCGGCCGCGAGGCCATCACCGCCGCGGCCGCGGCCGCCACCGCGGCGTACGCCGAGGCCGGAGTCCAGCGCCGCCACTGGCTGGGCATGGTCTCGGTGGAGAGCGCGACCGACACGGTCGTCACCGCCCGCTGCTACGCCCTGGTCATCGAGACCCCGCGCGGCGGCCGCCCCGAGATCAAGGCCAGCACCCTGTGCGAGGACCGCGTGGTCCGCGTGGACGGCGCCTGGCAGATCGAGGACCGCAGGATCACCAGGGACGACCTCATCTGACCCGTCCCCTCCAGAGCCAGTGCCCGCACGCGATCCCCCGCCGTGCGGGCACTTCCCTGTGTCCGGGTGACTCCCGGGGCGGCGCCGCGACCGCGGGGCCGGACAGCACGACGGCCACCACACCCCGGTGCGGGGCGGGTGGCCGTCGTAGGTGCGGGAGGGTTACGCCGCCGACGCGGTGGCCGACATGCTCTCGTTGATGAACTCCAGGAGCAGCCGCGGGGTGGAGGCCTCCGCCACCGTGTCGTCCGACAGCTGTATTCCGTTGTCCCGCTCGATGACACCCGTCACCTGCAGGATCGCCAGGGAGTCGTAGCCGAGATCGTCGAACGGCACGTCCAGCACGTCGCCGTCCAGGTCGATGCCCTCGCCGACGCCGGCGCATTCCCGCAGCAATGTGGTCAGTTCCTTCAGATTCATGGACTTGCCTCTCTCACTCGAACAATCGACAAATTGTGGAATTCAGCCGGCCGCTGTCACGACGGCCGCTGCGTTGAAGCCGCCGGTCCCGCGGGCCAGTACCAGTGCGGTACGGACCGGACCGCGCCTGGCCTCCGTGACCAGGTCGAGGGCGGCTCCGGCGACCGGGTCGGTGACGTTGACGGTCGGCGGCGTCACCGAGTCCCGGATGGAGAGCAGCGCCGCCGCCAGGTCCAGCGACGCGCCGCCGGCGGAGAGCCGGCCGGTCATGGTCTTGGGGGCGGTGACCGGCACGCCCCCGGGGCCGAACAGGGCGGTCAGCGCCGCCTCCTCCTGCCGGTCCAGCTCCGGGACGCCGGACGCGTCCGCGAAGACGACATCCACCTCCCGGGCGGACAGCCCCGCCTGGCCGAGGGCCAGTTCGGCCGCCCGGCGCAGGCCCGGCTCCCCGCCGCTGCCCGGTGCCGGGTCGAAGGTCGCCCCGTATCCCGACAGCTGTCCGTAGATCCCGGCCCCGCGTTCACGTGCCGCGTCGGCGTCCTCCAGGACCAGGATCGCGCCGCCCTCCCCGGCGACGTAGCCACTGGCCGCCGAGTCGAACGGCAGGAAGGCGCGTGCCGGGTCGGCGGCACCGCTCATCCGGCCGCCGGCGAGCTGCGCGGTCCAGCCCCAGGGGCAGACCGCGCCGTCGACACCGCCGGTGACGATGAGCTTGCTGCCCTTGCGCAGCTGACGGCGGGCCTGGGCGACGGCGTCGAGCCCGCCGGCCTGTTCGGTGACCAGGACACCGCTGGGTCCGCGGAGCCCGTGGCGGATGGAGATCTGGCCGGTGTTGACGGCGTAGAACCAGGCGTAGGACTGGTAGGCGGAGACGTACTGGCCGCCCTTGCTCCAGAGCGCCTGCAGTTCCCGCTGGCCGAACTCGAATCCGCCCGCGGAGGCGGCGGTCACCGCCCCGGCCGAGTAGGGGGGCATCTCGGCGGGGTCGGCGCCGGAGTCCTCCAGCGCCTCCTTGGCCGCCGTCAGGGCGAGCCGCGTCATGTGGTCGGTCTGCGGAAGGAGCCGGCTGGGGATGTGCTCCGCCGCGTCGAAGCCGGGCACCTCGCCGGCCAGTGTGGCGGGGTAGCCGGACGCGTCGAAGCGGGACACCGGGCGGATTCCGCTCTCGCCCGCGACGGTCGCCCGCCACCACTCCTGTGTGCCGAGGCCGTTGGGGGCGGTCACCCCGATGCCGGTGAACACCGCGGTGCCCGACCTCAGCGCGGGCCGCTCCAGGAGCTCGCTGGTCATGCCGTCCTCTTCCGTTCGGGCTTGGTGAGCACGATGGCGCTCTGGAATCCGCCGAAGCCGCTGCCCACGCTCAGAACGGTGTCGATGGCGCGTTCACGGGCATGGACCGGGGTGTAGTCGAGATCGCACTTGGGATCCGCCTCGTGCAGATTGGCGGTGGGTGGGACCACGCCGTGCTCGATGGCGAGCGCGGATGCGGCGATCTCCAGCGAGCCGATGGCGCCGAGCGAGTGCCCGATCATCGACTTGATGGAGGAGACGGGCGTCACGGCGGCGTGGTCGCCGAGACTGCGCTTGAAGGCGGCGGTCTCGTGCCGATCGTTCTGCAGCGTGCCCGAGCCGTGCGCGTTGATGTAGTCGATGTCGGTGCCGGGGATCCCGGCCTCGGCCAGTGCGGCACCGATGGCCTCGGCCATCTCCGCACCGTCGGCGCGCAGCCCCGTCATGTTGTAGGCGTTGGACCGCGAGGCGAAGCCGGCGATCTCGGCGTAGATGTGCGCGCCCCGGGCCACGGCCTGGTCGTACTCCTCGAGAACGAAGACGGCGGACCCCTCGCCCAGGACGAAGCCGTTGCGCGACTTGTCGAAGGGGCGGGAGGCCGTCTCCGGCTCGTCGTTGCGGTTCGACGTGGCCTTGATGGCGTCGAAACAGGCGACCGATATCGGCGAGATCGGTGCCTCGGTGGCGCCGGCGATCATGACGTCCGCGCTGCCCTCACGGATCAGTTCGACGGCGTGGCCGACCGAGTCCAGTCCTGAGGTGCAGCCGGTGGAGACCACCGCGGTCGGGCCCTGCGCACCGAACTCCCAGGCCACCTCGGCGGCGAAGGAGCTGGGTACGAAGTAGTCGTAGAGGTGGGGCACGGCCCGCTCGTGGTCGACGAGCCATTCGGCGCCGTTGTCGCTGACCGCGGCGTACTCGTAGTCGAGGCCCGTGGTGGCCCCCACCGCGCTGCCGATGGTCACGCCGGTACGGAACGGATCGATGCCGGCCATGTCCAGGCCGCTGTCGGTGACCGCCTCACGTGCGCCGACCAGGGCGAACTGGGCCGCCCTGTCGAGCCGTTCGGACTGTTCGCCGGTCAGTCCCCGGGCGACCGGGTCGAAGTCGACCTCGGCCGCGATCCGGGAGCGGAACGCCGAGGCGTCGAAGAGCGAGACGGCCCTGGTCGCGGTGCGTCCCGCGGTGAGCAGGGACCAGTACTCCTTGGTGCCGACGCCACCCGGGGCGACCACACCGATTCCGGTAATGACTACGCGTCGGCTCACCTGTCCCCCTCGATGCGACGGTCCTGGGGGCTGGCCCCGGGAGAATGCAGCACGGCTGCGTCACCTCTCTGATAGCTCCGGTGTTGGCAGGAGTCTTGTCCCGCCCTCTTGATGCGCGCTCGAATCGGACCGGCATTCCGGCTGGACCGGTTTCCGCAGGTCGAGCGCCGCCTTGCGCAGCAGCTCGGGAACGACGTTCTCGCGTACGAAGTAGTGGCCGCCGGGCAGCGTGCGCAGATCGAACCGGGTGACGGAGTAGTCCGCCCACTCGGCCATTTCGGGCAGCGGCGCGATGGGGTCGTCCCGGCCCGCGAGTGCGGTCAGCGGGGTGCCCACGGCCATGCCGCCGTTGGCCCGGCAGAGGGCCTCACCGAGCCGCAGATCGTCCCGGAGCGCCGGAATCACGTGGCGCCGCCACAGCGAACTGTCCCGGCCCGCCGCCTCGGGCGGCGCCGCGTCCAGCTCCACCAGCAGATCCAGCAGCTCGGCGTCCGGCAGGCCGACGCCGCGGAGCAGCGGATTGCGCAGATGGGGCGGCGGGACCGCGCCGATCACCAGCCGGGCCGGCGGCATCAGCCCGTCGTCCTCGAGGGTCCGGGTCAGCGCGTGGGCGACCAGACCGCCGAGGCTGTGCCCGTACAGGAGGTACGGGCGGTCCAGCAGCGGGGTGATCAGCTCCTTCAGCTCGCGCATCAGGGTGGCGACATCGGTGATCCTGGGTTCCTTGGTGCGCGGACCGCGGCCCGGCAGCAGCACCGGTACCACCTCGGCCGCATCACCCAGCACCTTCTGCCAGCGGGCGAAGGAGGAGACCCCGGCCCCCGCGTGGTGGAAGCAGAACAGCCACGGAGTCATGGGCCCGCGGCGCGCACGGTCCTTGCGGCTCATTCGTCGATCAGGGCCACGGCCCGGGTCCAGCCCGCTCCCGCACCGGCGATCTTGACCGGGAAGCAGGACACCCGGAACCCGTGCGTGGGCAGGGTGTCCAGCTGGGCGAGCCGCTCGACCTGGCAGTACTCGCGGCGCCGCCCGGCGAAGTGGGCCGGCCACAGCACCGACCTGTCGCCGGTCTCCTGGAAGGTGCGGATCATGTGTCCGAAGGGGGCGTCCAGGCTCCAGGCGTCGGTGCCGATGACCCGGACCCCGAGGTCGAGCAGGAAGTCGGTGGCCGGACCGTCGAGCCCGGCGAAGTCGGTGAAGTACCGCGGTGTGCCGGCGTGTTGGGACGCCCCGGTGTGCAGCATCACGATGTCGAAGGGCTGCGGCGTGCAGCCGACCGCGGCGATCTGCTTCTCGATGCGCTCCACGCCGATGACCCCGGTCCCGACATCGCTCACGTCGAGGACCACGGCCGGACGCAGGAACCAGTCGAGCGGCATCTCGTCGATGTGCCGCGGCCGTCCGTACGTGCCCACCGAGCCGTAGTGCGAGGGCGCGTCCACATGGGTGCCGGTGTGACTGGTCAGGGTGATGGTGTCCAGCGAGAGCAGCTCACCGCCGGGAAGTTCGGCCGGGTCGAACTCGATGCCGAAGTGCTCCTTCATCTCCGACGCCATGTGCACGGCGCCCTCGGCGGGCGTCATGATCTCGTGGACGATCGGGTCCGGCTCCCAGCCGGCCGCGTCCACGGGCGACGACAGATCGATGACTCGCAAGGTAACCCCCAGTGTCGTTGGCGACGTTCGGGGCACTGTGCGTGCACCTGCTGGAGGCCGGATGGAGCCGCGCACGCGTCGGACCCCGCCCTGTGGGGGGAGAAGGGCGGGGTCCGGGACGAGTCGGTGCCTGAGCGGCCTGCGGTGGCCTGTCAGGCGGCGAAGAGGTCGAGCACCGGCCGGCGCCCGGCCTGGTGGGCGTCGAGTGCAGGGTCGGCGGCCAGCACCGCGTGGTGCAGCTGCTGCAGCCGCACGGAGGGGTCGAGCCCCAGCCCGTCGGCGAGTTCGCGCCGCAGGTTCTGGTAGACGTCCAATGCCTGCCACTGCCGTCCCGACCGGTACAGCGCCACCATGCACTGTGCGTGCAGGCCCTCGTGCAGCGGGTGACGAGCCGTCAGGGAGGTGAGCTCAGCGAGGAGTTGCATATGGCGACCGAGCCGCAGATCGGAGTCGATGCGCTGTTCGAGCACACCGAGCCTGCTCTCCTGGAGCCGCACCAGCTCGATCTCGAGCAGCGGTCCGAGCCGTACGTCGACCAGCGCGGGACCGCGCCACATGTCGAGGGCGTCGCGGTACAGCGCGGCCGCCGTCTCGTCGTCGCCGCTCTCGCCCGCGCTGCGGCCGGTGGCCACCAGACGGTCGTACTCGTGCACGTCCACCGCGCCGGGGGTGACCTCCAGCAGGTAGCCGCCGTGCCGGGTGGCGAGCACCTCACGCGCGGTGTACGGGCTGTCCGTACCGAGCGCGTGGGTGATCAGCCGGCGCAGTTGCAGGATGTACGTCTGCAGCGTGGTGAGCGCGCTCCGGGGCATGTCCGCACCCCAGATCTCCTCCATCAGCGTCGGCACGGGCATGACCTGGTTGGCGTAGACGGACAGCAGGGCCAGTATCTGCCGGGGCTTGCCGGCACTCGGGACGACCGACGTGCCGCCCGACTCGGCCACGAGCGGGCCGAGAACCTTGATCTCCATGGGATTCCTCCGTTGGATACGCCGGACGCCCCGATGGTTTTCGGATCCGGCTCCAATCACCCTCAGAAGTTGTCAGCCGCGCCGGGATTACGGCAGTGCCGGGCTACCGAACCGGGCATGCGGCTTTCCCGGCCGCCGGTGTGAAAGTTTCATGTGCATCCCGT
The DNA here is from genome assembly GCF_042672475.1 of Streptomyces sp. NPDC127177. Classification (NCBI taxonomy): domain Bacteria; kingdom Bacillati; phylum Actinomycetota; class Actinomycetes; order Kitasatosporales; family Streptomycetaceae; genus Streptomyces; species Streptomyces sp. NPDC127177. The sequence goes on along the minus strand of NZ_JBHXUW010000034.1, from coordinate 74,419 downwards.
GACGGCGGCACTGGGGCGGACCCGGCCGACCGGGCAGAGTTCTGGTCATCGGCCCCGACCGGGAGCCGAGCGCCGAAGGTCAATGGCCCATCACTTCGCAACCCGAGGGAATCGAAGACTATGAACCTCAACCTCAACCTCACCGTCTCCGGCCACGACGACCTGGAGATCGAGGAGTTCGGGCAGTCCTCCTACCAGATGCAGGCCGCTCTCTACACCGGCATGTGCGGTGTGAGCCCGATACTGGTGGCCGACTCCGCTCAGCACACGGCCTGATGGAGAGCGTCCGGACCGCCGGACCCCTGCTGGGGTTCAAGCCGCACCTGCGGGTCGAGCAGGTACCCGGTGAGGCGGTGTACCTGATCTCCGACCAGCGGGTGACCGCTCTGCACGGCGAGCAGATAGCCCGCCTCGCGCCACTGCTCGACGGCACCAGGCCCCTCGCCCGGATCGCGGAGGACGCCGGCGACACCCTGCCGGCCGACCAGACGGCCCGGCTCGTGCAGCGGCTGACCGGCGCCGGACTACTCTCCGACCGCGCCGGATCCGCGGCGGCCCCCGGGGCCGCGGCCGAGCAGGCGTACTGGGAGGCGGCCGGCCTGCACCGTCCGGCGAGGGCGATCGGCGGTACGGACGCCCCGGTGCGAGCCCTCTCGATCGGCAGCACCAGCGCCGAGACGCTCCTCGACTGCCTCGCCGCGGCCGGTGTCAGGGTCCTCCCCCCGGGCGAGGACGCCCCGGACGCACTCACTCTCGTCCTCTGTGACGACTACCTGGACCCCGCGCTCGCCGTGGTGGACGCCGAACACCGTGCTGCCGGCCGCCGCTGGCTTCCGGTGAAGACGGAGGGGACCCAGCAGTGGATCGGCCCGTTCCTCGGCGACCCGGACGGGCCCTGCTGGTCCTGCCTGGCCGAACGCCTGTGGCGCTCACGTCCCGTCGAGGCCCACGTCCAGCGCATGCTGGGCCGGTCGGGACCGGTGGCCCGGCCGGCCTGCGCACTGCCCGCCGCACGCGCCGCCGCCGTGCAGAGCGCCGTGCTCGAGGCGGTGAAGTGGCTCTCCGGGTACCGGCATCCGAGCCAGCGGCTGCTGCGCACCGTTGACGGACTGACGCTCGATGGAGAGCTCCACCCCGTCACCCGGCGCCCGCAGTGCGCGGAGTGCGGTGTGCCCGGCATGGCCGCCGCCCAGGTGTGGGCCCCCGTGGTGCTCCGCTCCCGTCTGAAGACGCACACCACGGGAGGCGGGCACCGCACCCTTGGCCTGGACCAGTTCATGGAGCGCTACGGCCACCTGATCGACCCGGTCACCGGACTCGTACGGGAGATCAGGCGTGATCCGCGCGGCCCGGAGTTCTTCAACTCCTTCTGCGCGGGCACCAATCCGGCGGCCGGGGCAGGGGGTCTGGGAGCCATCCGCACCGGACTGCGTTCGACCTGCGGCGGGAAGGGAGCCACCGAACTCCAGGCCCGGGTGGGCGCCCTGGCGGAGGCGCTGGAGCGGCACTCCGGACAGTTCGAGGGCGGCGAGGCCGTCGTGCGGGGCAGCTACGCCGCTCTCTCCGGCGAGGCGGTCCACCCCGACACCGTCCAGCTCTACGACGTGGCCCAGTACGGCGACCGCGACCGGTGGAACGCCGCCCACGGCCCCTTCCAGCACATCTGCGACCCCTTCGACGAGAACGCGGAGACGGACTGGACCCCCGTCTGGTCGGTGACCGAGGGGCGCCGGAAGCTGCTGCCGACAGCGCTGCTCTACTACGGAGTGCCGCAGGTCTCCGGGCATGTCTCCTGTCTGGCGACCTCCAACGGCACCGCCGCGGGCGGCACTCTGGAGGACGCCGTGCTGCAGGGCCTCCTCGAACTCGTGGAACGCGACGCGCTCGCCCTGTGGTGGTACAACCGCACCCGGCAGCCGGCCGTCGACCTCGACGCGTTCGACGACCCCTGGATCGCCGAAATGACGCGGGTGCACGCCTCGTTGAACCGGCAGGTGTGGGTGCTCGACCTCACGACCGACCTGGGAATCCCGGTGATGGCCGCGCTCTCCCGGCGTACCGACCGTGCGGCGGGGCAGGCGCAGGACATCATGCTCGGCTTCGGCGCACACTTCGACCCGGAAATCGCGCTGCGCCGAGCGCTGACCGAGCTCAACCAGATGATGCCGCACGTGGTGGACACCGACGGCGGGGTCTCCCGTTCACTGACCGAGGACCCGGACGTGGCCGAGTGGCTGCGTACGGCGAGTGTCGCCGCCCACCCGTATCTGCTCCCTTCCGACGCGCTGCCCACCGGCCCCGGCACCTACCCCCTCACTCCGCGCGACGATCTGTACGAGGACATCCGGGCCGCCGTGGAGATCCTGCGGAGCAAGGGGATGGAACTGCTCGTGCTCGACCAGACGAGACCCGACGTCGCCCTGCCGGTCGTCAAGGTCGTGGTGCCGGGACTCAGACCGCACTGGGCCCGCTTCGCTCCAGGGCGGCTCTTCGACGTACCGGTGGAACTCGGCAGACTCGAAGTGCCGACCGCCTACGGCGACCTCAACCCCGTTCCGCTCTTCCTCTGAACACCCGTGAACACGAACCCCGAACGCGCTCCCTTGCCGGTGGAAGGACCCCCTCATGCGAATCGACCGCCTCGCGGCCCGTGAACTCGGGGAGTTCTGGTCGCTGCGTGAGGACGTCACGGTCGACTTCGGCCGGCGCACCGTGCTCCGGACCCCGTGGGGGGAGCTGTGCGTCGAGCACCCCGACCCGCTGCTGCGGGAGGCGCTGAACCGGATGTTGCTCGGCCCGGTGTCGCTGGGCAACGTGGCGCCGGGATTCCCCGGGTACGACGTGCCCGAGGACGAGTGGAACGACGCCTCGCGTGCGCTGCTCGGCGTGCTGGAGGACCTCCAGCACGTGACGGTTCGCCATCTGTCCATCGGTGCTTCGCCGCTGCTGAGCGTGGTGCCCCTGTCGCCCGGGGCCAGGTTTCACCCGCCGTCCACGCCGCCGGGTGCCGAGTTCCGCCTTCCGCGGGAGATGATCAGGCGCGGGCCGGGTGACGACCCCGTCCTCGCCCACGAGGGCGCGGACCACCGGGTCGAACTGCACGGCCCCGACGCACCCCGGCTGCTCGTCCATCTGCGGGGCGGGTACGAGGATTCACCGCTTCCCCCCGACGCGCCGTTGCCGCAGCCGGTGGTCAGGGCCGCCCGTTCCTATGCCGCGGCGGCGGGGATGCTGGCCGCCGCGGACCTGAAAAGCGGGTCGCGACGGTAAGTGACGAGGATTTGAGTACCGGTCGCACACTACAGATCCGGCAGCCGGATTCCATATGATCCGTGCGGGAGACGTGCTGCTGACCGGGCGACGTGAACCATGGGGGAAAGTTGAAAGCGGAAATAGCCTTTCAGAGGGAGAGTATCCCTGCCAACGGCGAAGGCCGGGTGCTTCCGCCGCGCAAGGCGATAGCCATCACGGCCGGGGTGCTGCTGGGTTTCTTCGTGATCGACGGCTCGTACGTGTGGGCCGGACATCCACCGCTGCTGGAGTTCGCCGCCGCGGTCATCGGCTTTGCCGTCATCCTCGCGCTGCAGCTCAGCCATTCCTTTCCGAGCCTTGTGCCATGGCTCTCCCGCTACCGGTATGTGACCTGGGGGCTCCAGGGCGTCCTCGCCTATCTGCCGGTCGTATTCCTCGGGATCGCCTGGGGCGGCATGACCGAGTTCTTCACTGCCTCGGCCGTGCTGGTGTTCTCCTCGGCGACCGGCTGGCTGCTCTTCTGCCTGGGAGCCGTCGGGGACAGCCTGGTCTTCCTCCATTACGCCGTCCGCTGGGACGACGCCCTCTATGCCGCCGTCGAGGCCGTACTCATCCCGCTGATCGTCATCGGCCTCTCCCGCATGTCCGACATCATCGTCAAACTGCACCGCTCGCGCGACGAACTCGCCCGGCTCGCCGTCGCCGGTGAACGCCTGCGCTTCGCCCGCGACCTGCATGACGTGCTCGGCTTCAGCCTCTCGGCGATCTCCCTCAAGTGCGAACTCGCCTACCGGCTGCTCGCGGACGCACCGGCCAGGGCACAGGAGGAACTCGCCGAGGTACTGCGCAGCTCCCGAAAGGCGCTCGCCGACGTCCGCTCGGTCAGCCGCGGCTACCGCGAGATGTCGTTGTTCGGCGAGGCCGAAGCCGCGGTGTCGATGCTCTCGGCCGCGGGTATCCGCACCGACCTCGACCTGGACCGCGACGACCTGCCGGGAGCGGTGGACACGGTCCTGGCGACCGTGCTGCGGGAGGGCCTGACGAACATGCTCAGGCACAGCAAGGCCGATCAGTGCCGGATCAGGGCCGAGCGCCGTGACGGGGCTGTCGTGCTGACGCTGGCCAACGACGGTGTCGGCCGGGGACGGCCGCCCAGAGGACTCACCGACGGTGCCCTTGCCACGCTCGGCTGCCGGATCGGAGAGCTGGGCGGCACCCTCAGCCACGGGCCCGACGGCCGGGGCTGGTTCAGGGTCCGGGCGACCGTGCCGCTCCTCGGCCCCCGGGCGGGCGGTGCGGACGGGCCCGCCGGGACGGCCCCCGAAACGGACGCCTCCGGACAGCGGGTGTCCGTGCCGGCCGGACTCGGGCACCGCGACATGGTCCCGCGCACGGCCGCCGTGATCGCGTTCTCCGTGCTGGTCGGCTACTTCCTCGCGTACTCGGTGATCGCCATGTCCTACCGGCCGCCGCTCGGCAAGGCGGTCGCGGTGGAACTCTGCATGTTCGGGATGCTGGCGCTCCAGCTCGTGGTGTCCTTCCAGTGGCGCTTCTCCCGGCCCGCCCGCGGCCAGTGGCTGCTGCGCCACGGAGCACTCGGCGCGCTGGTGCTGCTCCAGGTGGTGCCGTGCTTCTTCCTCGGCCGCGTCTATCTGGGACTGCCCGGTTTCCTCGCCGGATCGGCGCTCCTGGTGCTGCCCACGGTGGCCGCCTGGGCGGGCCTCGCGGTGGCGACGGTCGCCGGTGGCGTCTCGGTCTACCTGGCCGACGGGTCCCTCCAGGACCTCATCTACGAATCCGCCTACACGGTGATGTGCGCCCTGGTGGTCTTCGGGCTCTCGAAGATGGCGCAGCTGGCCTCCGAACTGCACAGTTCCCGGGCCGAGATCGCCCGTCTCGCGGTGACCACCGAGCGGCTGCGGTTCGCCCGTGACCTGCACGACCTGCTCGGTTTCAGCCTCTCCGCGATCACTCTCAAGTGCGAGCTGGTGCGGCGTCTCGCGCCGGCCAAGCCCGTGCAGGCTCAGGAAGAGCTGACCGAAGTACTGCAGATCGCGCGCCGGGCGCTCGCCGATGTCCGCACGGTGGCGGAGGGACGGCAGCGGATGAGCCTCACCACCGAGGTGGAGCACGCCTCGGCGATGCTCGTCGGCGTCGGCATCCACGCCAGTATCCGGCTGGACTGCGGCGATCTGCCCGACGACGTCGAGACGGTGCTCGCCACCACGCTCAGGGAAGGCCTGACGAACATGCTCAGGCACAGCAGCGCGGCGCACTGCCGGATCACCGCGGAGCGCACGGCGGACGGCGTGTCCCTCACGCTCGTCAACGACGGGGCGCAGGGGTGCGCCGCACCCGGACTCGGCTCCGCGGCGGACGGCGGCAGCGGCATCGGGAACCTGACCACCCGGGTCAACGCGGTGAACGGACGGCTGGCGGCCGGGGCCCGCCCGGACGGCTGGTTCGAACTGAAGGCAGAGGTCGAACTGCTGGCTGCCGCCGTCTGACCGGACGGGCCGCACCACACAACCGAAGAAGCAGGCCATGGGGGGCATGTGAGGACCGATGCGGTCGGCCGCGCGTACGGGGGACCGGCGAGAGCCGGCGGCGGGGCGGTACCGGGGCGCGCCGCGGTCGCCGTCTCGGCGGGGGTGCTGTCCGGCCTCGTCGCGATCACCGCCTCGGAGGTGTGGGCCGAGCACCCCCCGGTGTGGCATCGCGTCGGTGCCGCGGCCGGACTCGCCGCGATCATGGTGCTGCAACTGGCGCACTCCTTCCCCGGGTTCTTCCCGCGGCTGAGCCGCTACCGCCTCCTGACCTGGCTGCTGCTGGGGCTGCTCGCCCTTCTGCCGGTCACCGTGTTCGGCACCGCCTGGGCGGGAACGGTGGAGTTCTTCTCCGCGTCCGCGGTGCTGGTGCTCCCCCCTGCGATGGCCCGGCCGGTCTTCGTGCTCGCGGTCGTGACGGAGTGGGCCCTCCTCCGGCACCTCCCCGCCGGGCCGGACGGACCGGTACACGCGGGTGTGGAGGCGGTACTGGTCCCGCTGGTCGTCATCGGCCTCTCCCGGATGTCGGACATGATCGTCACGCTGCACCGTTCGCGGGACGAACTGTCCAGGCTCGCCGTGTCGGGCGCCCGGTTACGGTTCGCCCGCGATCTGCACGACGTGCTCGGCTTCAGCCTCTCGGCGATCTCGCTCAAGTGCGAGCTCGCCCACCGGCTGCTGAGGGACGCGCCGGGCAGCGCGCAGTCGGTCATCACCGACGTGCTCGGCATCTCACGCCAGGCGCTCACGGATCTGCGTTCGGTCAGCCGCGGCTACCGCGAGGGATCGCCCGGACGGCCTGGACGCGGGTGCACCGAGCACCACGCCACGGGCGCCGGCGACCGGCGCGGGGCGGCGCGGGCGGGCCGCACCGATGTGATGCCGCGCGCCGCGGACGGGATCACCCTCGCGGTCCTCGTCGGCTACTTCCTCAGCTGTTCGGCGGCGGCCTGGTCGTACGCGCCGCACTCCACGCTGCTGCCCGAGGCGGAGATCTGCCTGCTGGGATGTCTGGCGCTCCAGCTCGCCGAGTCCTTCCACCGGCGCTTTCCGTGGGGGGCCTACTGGACGGGACGGGTGCGGTACGGGGCGCTGGCGGCGCAGGCGGTGCTGCAGTTCGCGCCGTTCCTGTTCTTCGGCGGAGCGTGGGCGGGGATCCCGGGCTTCCTGGCCGGTACGGCGCTGCTGGTGCTGCCGCCCGCCGTCGCCCGGCCGTTGCTCGTCGTGGTCGCGGCGGCGAGCGGTGCCGCGCTGTACGCGGTGGGGCACCCGCTCCCGGACGTCTTCCGCGCGACGGCCTACACCTCGATCTGCGCCCTGGTGGTCCTCGGCCTGACCAGGATGGCTCAGCTGGCTTCCGAACTGCACAGTTCCCGGGCCGGGATCGCCCGTCTCGCGGTGACCACCGAGCGGCTGCGGTTCGCCCGTGACCTGCACGACCTGCTCGGTTTCAGCCTCTGCGCGATCATCCTCAAGTGCGAGCTGGTGCGCCGCCTCGCACACTCCGGACCGGGCCGGGCCCAGCGGGAGCTGACGGAGGTGCTGGGCATCGCCCGCCGGGCGCTCGCCGACTTCCGCACGGTGTCCGGCGGCAGCAGGCGGATGTGCCTGGCCGCGGAGGTGGAGCACGCCATGGCCATGCTCGCCGGCGTGGGCATCCACGCCACCGTGCGGCTGGACTGCGGTGAACTGCCCCGGGAGGTGGAGACGGTGCTCGCGACGACGCTCCGCGAGGGCCTCACCAACATGCTCAGGCACAGCAGCGCGGCGCGCTGCCGGATCACCGCCGAGCGGGCGGCCGGCGGGGTGTGGCTCTCGCTCGTCAACGACGGGGCGGACGGCACCGAGAACCCCGTGCTGGGCTCCCCGCCCGGTGGCGGCAGCGGTATCGGGAACCTGACCACGCGGATCGAGGCCGTGAACGGGCGGCTCACGGTGGGGCCGCGGCCCGACGGCTGGTTCGAGCTCAGGGCCGAGGTGGCACTGCTCACGCTCTGAGCCGAGCCGGTCACTGTCGTGGTGAATCGTGTGTGCCCGGGGCTGTGGCGGCAGCCCCGGAACCGGTGCTCAGACCGAGTGCAGCCACCCTGCCTCGCGGGCGATCCGAATGGCATCGACCCGGTTGCGGGCACTGAGTTTGGTGACCGCCGCGGTCAGGTAGTTCCGTACGGTGCCCGACGAGAGGTGCAGTCTGGAGGCGATCTGGGACGCTTCCATTCCCTCCGAGGCCAGCTGGAGCACTTCCTGCTCGCGCTCGGTGAGCGGAGAGGGGCCGGAGTCGAGTGTCGCCAGGGCCAGTTGAGGGTCTATCACCCGCTGGCCGGCGGCGACCTGACGGATCGCGGCGCAGAGACTGTCCGGGTCCGAATCCTTCGGCAGAAAGCCCGATACATGGGCGGCGAGCGCCCGTCTGAGGTTCCCGGGTCTTCCGAGGCTGGTGAGAATCAGCGTGCGACAGTCCGGCACCTGGGTGTGCAATCCGGCCGCTGCGGTGATGCCGTCGGTCCCGGGCAGGTCGATATCCAGGACAGCGACATCCGGCCGCATGGCCAGGGCGGTGGGCACGATATCCGTACCCGACGACAGCTCGGCGACTACTTCGAGGTCCGGCTCCAACTCAATGAGTGATACCAGCGCTTTGCGCAGCATATGCATGTCTTCGGCAATCAGAACTCTTACCATGGTGCCCCCCGTTGTGCCGGATCATGGGTCGTTCGTCCAGCGATTATGCAACAGGACACGCCCGTTTCGCTGGCTGAGACCCATCGAGAACACCTTGATTCAGGCCTGGTACAACCATTCCCTGTTCCGTGGGTTTCAGCCAAAACTTGACCGGGACTTGAGTGGCCACTCCCATCATCCCTCCACCCAGGCGCCGACCGGCGGCCGGAGCGAAGGGAAGGTGACGTGACCATGAACGGACACCGCAGTACCGGCGGGCGCGCCCCGAAGGACAAGTTGCGCCGCCTCCTGGCCCGTTGCCTGCGGCCGGTGGGCCTGGCACTCATGGTGCACGGCGGCGTCGACATGTATCTGACCGCGGCGGACGGCGGACGGGCACGCCTGCACTCGGTCGACAGCGGTTTCCGCCTGATGCTGCGCACCGACGCGGACGGCCCGCCGCCGGGCCACCCCGAACGGCTTCGGCCCGACGTCCCGCTCAGCGGTCAGGAGCGGCGTCTGCTGCAGGACCTGCTGAACGGGGAGGCCGGGCGCAGGGGATGAGCGGTCCCGCCGCCTCACAGTTGATCTTCAAGTCCCCGTCCAGTGCCGGCGCGGAGAGTAGGAGGAGCAATCATCCGCCCGAGTGCCAGGAGCAGAGGATGACTTCAGCGAGGAGCTTCACACATGCGCTGGCGAAACGGTTCGCCTCCGGCGCCGCGGACACCGCCCTGCTCTGCCCGGACGGCGAAGGCGGCGCGGCGGTCCGTACGTATGCCGAGCTCGACGCACGGGCCGGCGCCGTCGCGGCCGAACTGCTGAGCCGCGGCGCGGCGGGTGAGCCCGTACTGGTCTCGGTGGACAGCGGCCCGCACACCGTCGCCGCCCTGCTCGGCTGCCTGTTCGCCGGCGCGGTCGCCGTGCCCGTGCCGCCGCCGGACCTCTCCCGCGCCGCCGCCGAACGCACGGCGGCCATCGCGGCGGAGACCGACGCCACCCTGATGCTCACCGAGTCGGCCCACGCCCCCGAGCTGTCCCGCCGCCTCGCCGCAGCCGGGCACACGTCCGTCGTCTGCCTGGCCGTCGACCGGCTGCCCGGACGCGGCCCCGGCTGGGAGCCGCCGGACCGCTCGGGCGCCGACACCGCCCTCATCCAGTACACATCGGGTACCACCGCGGGACCGCGCGGAGTCCTGGTCACGCACGCCAACCTCACCGCCACCATGGAGAGCCTGCGCGACGCACTCGGCACCGACCGGACCTCACGCATCGGCGGCTGGCTGCCCCTCCACCACGACCTCGGCCTGATCGGCCAGCTGCTCCACCCGCTCTGGCTCGGCGCCACCGCCGTGGCCATGCCCCAGCGGCTGTTCGCGCGCGCCCCGCTGAGCTGGCTGCGCGAGGTCTCCCGGCACGGTGTCACCGTCACCGCCGCCCCCGACTCCGCCTACGCACGCTGCCTGGCCGACGCCACCCCGGACGATCTCGCCGGCCTCGACCTCAGCGCGCTCGAAGTCGCCGTCAACGCCTCCGAACCGGTGTCCGCCGTCACCCTGGACGCCTTCGCGCGCCGTTTCGCGGCCGCCGGACTGCGCCCCGGCACACTCACCACGGGCTACGGCCTGGCCGAGGCGACCCTCCTGGTCAGCCTGGGCACCGAACGCCCCCCGGCCCCGGTGACGGTGGCCGCCGGCCGGCTGGATCAGGGGGAGATGGGCCCGCCCGTACCGGGAGAGCCCGTCCGCACCCTGGTGGCCTGCGGGCCCCCGAGCGGTGTCACCGTCCGGATCGTCGACCCGGCCACATCGGCCGTGCTGCCCGACGGATCCGTGGGGGAGATCTGGGTCCGTGGCGACGCCGTGGCCGCCGGGTACTGGCGCCGGCCGCTGGAGACGTCGGACAGCTTCGGCCGGGTCACGAGCGGCGGCGAACACGGATTCCTGCGTACCGGGGACCTCGGCGCGCTGCGGGACGGCGAGCTGTACGTGACCGGAAGGATCAAGGACGCCCTCCTCATCGACGGCCGCACCCTGCACCCGCAGGAGGCCGAGCGCCAACTCGGCCGATCGGGATCCCCGTTCGGCTCCGCTGTGGTGCTCTCGGCCTCCTCGGCGCACGAGGAGATCGTCGCCATCCAGGAGATCCGCGGAGCAGGCTGGAACCCGGTCCAGCTCGCCGGCCTCGCCGAACGGGTCCGCGGCTGCCTGCACCAGGAGTTCGGCGCGGACCTCGCCGGGGTGGTCCTGGTCCGCCCCGGCACGGTACGGCGCACCACCAGCGGCAAGGTACGCCGCTCCCTGATGCGCGAGCTCTATCTGCGCGGCGAACTCCGCCCGTTGTACGCATCGGCGCCGCCGTACGCCGCAGAAGGAGGCTGATGTGATGCCCGCCACCGTCGTCCGGGCCGGTCACCAGGACGTGTCCCGGCGTGCCGAGCGGCTGGAATTCCGCTTCGGCGACCCCTGCGATCCGGCGAACCCGCTCGGCTTCCGCGCCCTGCTCGCCGCGGACGGGGAGCGCGAACTCCTCCCGGCCGCGGAGGACCTCCTGGACCAGGAGGGTTTCGGGGCGGAGCTGGTTCCGGCCGGGCTCGGGGGGCGGCTCGGCGACGCGGGCGGGCTCATGCGGATGCTGCGGCCGGTCTTCCGCCGCGACGTGGCCCTCGCCTTCGGTTACGGGATCACCTCGCTGTTCGCCGCGGCCCCCGTGTTCGCCGCCGGATCGCCGCGGCAGCGCGAGACCGTCGCCGGGCTGCTCGTATCGGGCGGCCGCGCGGCCATCGTGCACCGCTCGCTCGCCCACGGCACCGCCATGCTGCGCGGCGAACTCACCGCCATGGAGTACTCGGGCGGCCGGCTGCTGGACGGCCGCAAGGACGTCGTGCTCAACGCCGAACGCGCGGGCGCGGTCGTCGCCTACGTACGGACCGACCCCGCACCCGGGTCCGCCTCCCACTCCGTGTTCCTCGTCGAACCGGACCGGATCGCGCCCGGTGGCATGCGGGTGCTGCCCCGCAGGTCCACCACCGGAATGCGCGGCTGCCGCTTCGCCGGGTACGAGTTCGACGCCTGCGAACTGCCGGACGACGTGCTCGTCGGTGAATCCGGGGCCGGAGTGCGGCTCTCGCTGCGGACCTTCCAGCTCAACCGCACCCTCATCACCGGCGCCATGGTCGCATCGGCCGACACCGTGCTGCGCGCCGCCGTCCGGGCCGCACTCGCGGGAGGCACCCTCGGACGCCGCCAACGAGGCGTCGTCGCCGGTGTCTTCGCCGACCTGCTGGCCTGCGACAGCATGGCCACCACGGTGCTCCGCGCGCTGTCCCTGCTGCCCGGCGCCGCCCACCTGGCCGCCGCCGACCTCAAGTACCTCGTACCGGAACTGCTCAGGGACGACCTGGAGGAACTCGCCACCGTCCTCGGCGCAGGCGGCTACAGCAGGGAGACCGACCAGGGCATGCTCACCAAGCTGCTCCGCGACCTGCCGGCCGCCGGGCTCGGCCACGCGGGCACGGCGGCCTGCCAGGCCGTGGTCATCCCCCAGCTCCCGCTGCTGGCACGGAGCTCCTGGGGCCGGGAGGAGGAGCCGCCCGCCGCGCTGTTCAGCATCGGCTCCCCGGTCCCGCACCTGGACATCGGCAGCCTCCAGGTCGCGGGCGGCGGAGACCCGCTGGCCGCCGCACTGGGCGCGGCCGCCGCACGGCTGGACGATTCGGCCGGGCGGGGGCCGTACCACGAAGCACTCCGCACGATGTCCGCCGCCTTCCTCGCAGGTCTGCACGAGGTGCGGGACCGCTGTCGGCTCATCGAACCGGGGGACCGGTCCGCGTTCGTCAGCCCGGCCACCGCGGCGCTCGCCGACCGCCACGCCGTGCTCTCCGCGGTCGGCGCGGCCCTCGGCGTGTGGGAGCACCACCGGCACTCGGACACCTTCCTCGCCGACCCGGCCTGGCTGGTGCTCGCGCTGCACCGGTACGGGCGCCGTCTCGGCCTCCGCTTCCCCGCGCCGCCCCCGGACTGCGTCGACCGGGTCGCCGGGGAACTGCTGGCGCGCTTCCGCGCGGGCCGCAGCTTTGATCTTCACGATGTCGCTCTGGCGGAAGCGGGTACCACATGAGCACCTCCGGAAGGCCGGTCATCGCGGAGCCCCTGCCCATGCCGGGACCGGAGAGCCACTGGAGCCGGGTGCGGCAGTCCATGGCCTGGTACGGCCATGTGGTGGTGCACGCGCACCTGCGCGACTGGCTGCCCGCGACCCTCGCGGATCCCCAGCTGCGCCCGTTGCTCGGGGTCACCGACTGGCAGCGGCTCAACACCCTCCAGGACGCCGAGGCCCGCGGCCGGTTCGCCGCCTCCCGGCTGCTGGTCAAATACACCGCGGGCGCGGCCCTGCAGACGCCGCCCGAGACCGTGGAACTGGCGTCCAAGGCCGGTGGCCGCCCCTTCCTGCGCGGCTGCGACCAGATCGAGGTCAGCCTCAGCCATACGCGGGACCTCCTGGTCGTCGGCCTCAACCGGCGCGGTCGGGTCGGCGTCGACACCGAGCTGGCGGACCGCCGGATCCAGTACTCGGCCGTCCAGCGCCATCTGTGCACCCCCGCCGAGCGCCGCTGGCTCGGCACCCTGGCCCCGGGGGAGCAGCAGCGCGGGCTGGTGCGCACCTGGACGCTGAAGGAGGCGTACACCAAGGCGCTCGGCCAGGGCATGCGGATGGGCTTCAACCAGTTCGGCTTCGATCCGGAGGCCACCGTCCTGCTCACCCCGCAGGGAGAGCCCGCGTCGCACGGGGAGTGGGCGTTCTCCACCTTCGAGCTGGACGGCGGCTACCTGGTCGGCGTCGCCTGCCAGGACACGGGGCTCACGGAGGAAGGTGACACCGCCGTCTCCACCATGCTCGACGAGGGTTTCCTGGGCGATGTCGTCGACCTCGTGGGCCGCGCCCGGCGCTGACGGCGCCCACGGGCAGCACGAAGGCCCCGTTCACGTCCTGGGGAGGACGGGAACGGGGCCTTCGCGTTACTTCTTGGTGCGCCGCACCCGCGTGGCGAACGCAGGTTCGGTGTGCGGCGCGGGGTGCCGGTCAGGAGCGGGAGAGAGGGCCCGCTGGGTCCCGTCCGGCGATCACATCGGGAATGCTCAGCCCTGGAGGGTGGCAGCCTTGGTGGCCAGCGCCGACTTCTTGTTGGCGGCGGCGTTCTTGTGGATGACACCCTTCGAGACAGCCTTGTCGAGCGCACGGGACGCGTCGCGAACGGCCACGTTGGCCTTCTCGACGTCTCCCGCAACGACGGCCTCGCGGGCCTTGCGGATCGCGGTCTTGAGCGACGACTTGACGGCCTTGTTGCGCAGGCGCGCCTTCTCGTTGGTCTTGTTCCGCTTGATCTGGGACTTGATGTTCGCCACGAAAGAGCCTTTTCAGGTTCGTTGGATCTTCGATGTGCGCCCTGCGGCCATAGAGCCACGAGGCACAGCTGTCCACGGTAGCAGCCGCGCTCCGACCGGCCCAAACCGCGTCTCGCTCCGCAGGCGTGGGACGATGGCAGCTACGTACAGATCCGACCGACCCGACATCGACCCGAGACACGGCGTTCGGCGTCTCAAGAATCAGGACCCTGCGTGCCCGCGACTCCTCTCCACGTGCCCGAGCCGAGCCGTACCGACCCGGCGCTGATCCGCAACTTCTGCATCATCGCGCACATCGACCACGGCAAGTCGACCCTTGCCGACCGGATGCTCCAGCTGACCGGTGTGGTCGACCAGCGGCAGATGCGCGCTCAGTACCTCGACCGGATGGACATCGAGCGCGAGCGTGGCATCACCATCAAGTCCCAGGCGGTACGGCTGCCCTGGGCGCCCACCGTCGGCGAGGACCAGGGCCGCACCCACGTCCTCAACATGATCGACACCCCGGGGCACGTCGACTTCACCTACGAGGTCTCCCGGTCGCTCGCCGCCTGTGAGGGCACGATCCTGCTGGTCGACGCCGCGCAGGGCATCGAGGCCCAGACCCTGGCCAACCTCTACCTGGCGATGGAGAACGACCTCACCATCGTCCCGGTGCTCAACAAGATCGACCTGCCCGCCGCCCAGCCCGAGAAGTTCTCCGAGGAGCTGGCGAACCTCATCGGCTGCCAGCCCGAGGATGTGCTCAAGGTCTCCGCGAAGACCGGCATCGGTGTGGACGCGCTCCTGGACCGGGTGGTCAGGGACGTACCGGCACCCGTCGGCAAGGCCGACGCCCCGGCCCGCGCGATGATCTTCGACTCGGTCTACGACTCCTACCGCGGCGTCGTGACGTACGTCCGTGTCGTCGACGGCTCGCTGAACAAGCGCGAGCGCATCCGGATGATGTCGACCGGCGCCACCCACGAGCTGCTGGAGATCGGTGTCTCCTCCCCGGAGATGACGCCGTCCGACGGCATCGGCGTGGGCGAGGTCGGCTACATCATCACCGGTGTGAAGGACGTCCGGCAGTCCAAGGTCGGTGACACGATCACCTCCCTGAACAAGGGGGCGACCGAGGCGCTGGGCGGTTACAAGGACCCCAAGCCGATGGTGTTCTCGGGTCTGTACCCGCTGGACGGATCGGACTACCCGGACCTGCGCGAGGCGCTCGACAAGCTCCAGCTCAACGACGCCGCCCTGGTGTACGAGCCGGAGACATCCGCCGCCCTCGGCTTCGGCTTCCGCGTCGGCTTCCTCGGGCTGCTCCACCTCGACGTGGTCCGTGAGCGGCTCGAGCGCGAGTTCGGCCTCGACCTCATCGCCACCGCGCCCAACGTGGTCTACCGGGTGGATATGGAGGACGGGACCGAGCACACCGTCACCAACCCGAGTGAATTCCCCGAGGGCAAGATCGACAAGGTGCACGAGCCGGTCGTCCGGGCCACGGTCCTGGCGCCCAGCGAGTTCATCGGCGCGATCATGGAGCTCTGCCAGCAGCGCCGCGGCACCCTCCTCGGCATGGACTACCTGTCCGAGGACCGGGTCGAGATCCGCTACACCCTGCCGCTCGCCGAGATCGTCTTCGACTTCTTCGACCAGCTGAAGTCCAAGACCCGCGGCTACGCCTCGCTCGACTACGAGCCCACCGGCGAGCAGTCCGCCGAGCTCGTCAAGGTCGACATCCTGCTGCACGGCGACAAGGTCGACGCGTTCTCCGCTGTCACGCACAAGGACAAGGCGTACGCGTACGGCGTCCGGCTCGTCGCCAAGCTGCAGAAGCTCATCCCGCGGCAGAACTTCGAGGTGCCGATCCAGGCGGCCATCGGCTCCCGGGTCATCGCGCGTGAGACCGTCCGCGCGATCCGCAAGGACGTCCTCGCCAAGTGCTACGGCGGTGACATCTCCCGTAAGCGGAAGCTGCTGGAGAAGCAGAAGGAGGGCAAGAAGCGGATGAAGATGGTCGGCAACGTGGAGGTGCCGCAGGACGCGTTCATCTCCGTGCTGTCCACCGACGAGTCCGCCGGGGAGAGCAAGGCCAAGAAGTGACGCCGTCCCCCCGACTGCGAACCTACTGATCGGTAGACCGACGGGCCCCCGCTTCGCAGAACGCTGCGGCGCGGGGGCCCGTTCGTTATGAACCGGGGTCCGGTTGCCCCTTACGCACCGGACGCGCGCGCTCTACCCTGATCACGACTTCGTAGTTACTCGTGAGTTAAACAAGCAGGATCAAGCACCAGCACACACGCGGAGAGCAAGCCGCAAACCAGCAGCCGGTCGTGAAGCACTGCCGCAGGCCCGGAGGATGTCGTGAGCGACGCACAGACCATGATCGAGAACCGTCCGCCCTCCGTGGCGACCCTCTTCATCGACCGGGTGGCCGCCACCCCGGACGCGGAGGCCTACCGCTATCCCGTCCCCCCGGCCGACGGCCGGGGCGCCGACGAGTGGAAGTCGCTCAGCTGGGCGCAGGCCGCCGAGCGGGTGTACGCCATCGGGGCCGGACTGATCGCTCTGGGGGTGCGGCCGGAGGAGCGCGTCGCGCTCGCCGCCAGCACCCGCGTGGAGTGGATCCTCGTCGACCTCGGCGTCATGTGCGCGGGCGCCGCGACCACCACCATCTACCCCTCGACCAACGTCGAGGAGTCGGCCTTCATCCTCTCCGACTCCGAGAGCCGGGTCCTGATCGCCGAGGACGCCGGACAGCTGGCCAAGGCCCGTGAGCGCCGTGACGAGCTGCCGGGCCTCGCCCATGTCGTCGTCATCGACGCCGAGGGCGCCGGACCCGCCGAGGGCGACCCGGAGGGCTGGGTGATCACGCTCGCCGAGCTGGAGGCCCGGGGCGCCGAGCACCTGGCGAAGAACCCGGCCGCGGTCACCGACCGGGTCGACGCGATCACCGCCGACCAGCTCGCGACCCTCATCTACACCTCGGGCACCACCGGCCGCCCCAAGGGCGTACGGCTGCCGCACGACAACTGGTCGTACATGGCCAAGGCCACCGTCTCCACGGGGCTGATCACCAAGGACGACGTCCAGTACCTCTGGCTGCCGCTCGCGCACGTCTTCGGCAAGGTCCTCACCTCCGGCCAGATCGAGGTCGGACACGTCACCGCAGTCGACGGCCGGGTCGACAAGATCATCGAGAACCTCCCGGTCGTCCAGCCGACGTACATGGCGGCCGTCCCCCGCATCTTCGAGAAGGTCTACAACGGGGTCGCGGCCAAGGCGCGGACCGGTGGCGCGGCCAAGTACAAGATCTTCCAGTGGGCGGCCGGGGTCGCCCGCGAGTACGCGAAGGTCTCCCAGGACAACTTCCGGCGCACCGGCACCGCCTCCGTGCCCTTCGCGCTCGGCGCCAAGCACAAGGTCGCCGACACCCTCGTCTTCGCGAAGATCCGCGAGGCCTTCGGCGGCCGGCTCCGGGCCTGCGTCTCCGGTTCCGCGGCACTCGCCCCCGACATCGGCTTCTTCTTCTCCGGCGCCGGGATCCACATCCTGGAGGGCTACGGCCTCACGGAGTCCAGCGCCGCCTCCTTCGTCAACCCGGGCGAGGCCTACCGCACCGGCACGGTCGGCAAGCCGCTCCCCGGCACCGAGGTCCGGATCGCCGACGACGGCGAGATCATGCTGCGCGGCCCCGGCCTGATGCAGGGCTACCAGGGACTGCCGGAGAAGACCGCCGAGGTGCTGGAGGCCGACGGCTGGTTCCACACCGGCGACATCGGCGAACTGTCCGTGGACGGCTACCTGCGGATCACCGACCGCAAGAAGGACCTGATCAAGACGTCGGGCGGCAAGTACATCGCCCCGGCCGAGGTCGAGGGCCAGTTCAAGGCGGTGTGCCCGTTCGTCTCCAACATCCTGGTGCACGGCGCGGACCGTAACTTCTGCACCGCGCTGATCGCCCTCGACGAGCCGACCATCCTCGGCTGGGCCGCCGAGAACGGCATGGAGGGCAAGTCGTACGCGGACGTCGTCGCCGCCCCGGCGACCGTCGAGCTCATCGACGGCTATGTGAAGCGGCTCAACGACGGCTTGCAGCGCTGGCAGACCATCAAGAAGTTCCGGCTGCTCCCGCGTGACCTCGACATCGAGCACGGCGAGGTGACGCCCAGCCTCAAGCTGAAGCGGCCCGTCGTCGAGCGCGCCTACAAGGACCTGATCGAGGACATGTACGCGGGCTCCCGCGAGGCGTGACGACGCCCGGACACCCGGCTCCGGCCACCCGCCCCCCGCGCCAGGACGCGGTGGACGGGTGGCCCTTCGCGTATCCGTCCCCCGGCCGCGCTCCCGGCTGTGCTCGGGCCGCCACTCTCCGCCGACTTCTGCGCCCACTTCCGTAACTCGACGCGTACGGGCTGGGCCGATCTGTCACTCTGTCGGTGGCGTCAGCGGCGCAAGAGCGAGAAACAGGCAGAGCGAGAACAGGTCAGGAGCCGCCCTGTGGGGTCCATTCCCTTGCAGCGGGACATCGTGCAGCGTCCCGGAAGCAGTGCCGCGTCCACGGGTGGCCAGCCGGTCGCCCGCACGAGCCTGCCCGGGAATCTGCTCGCGCCCTCCGCGGCCCGGCGCTTCGTCGCCGCGGCACTCGCCGAGTGGAGCGGGCTCGGGCTGCCCGCCGCCGTGGGGTTCAGCGACCGGCTCACCGACGACGCGGCGGTCATCGTCAGCGAACTGGTCACCAACGCCGTCGTACACGCCGGGACCAACGTCGAGCTGCTCTTCCGGCTGGAGGAGGCGACGGAGGACGAGGCGTCGGCACTGGTGCTGGAGGTCTCCGACCACCACCCGGCCCGTGCCGTGCGCAGCGACGGCCGCGAGCCCGGCACCGGGTCCGACGGCGCGGCCGGTCCGGGGGAGCCCGCCGAGTACGGGCGCGGCCTCGAACTCGTCGCGACCCTCGCCGAACGCTGGGGCATCACCTACCGCACCGGCCTCAAGACCGTCTGGGCCCGGCTGCCCGTGGACGACTGGAACCCCTTCACCGACGCCCGCGCCGAGCCGGGCTTCCAGCACGGGCTGCGCGCCGCCGAGCTGCTCGCCCCCACCGCCCGGCGCGCCCTGCGGGACGACGCGGACTGGGCCGGACGCGGTGCGCTCTCCTTCCTCGCCGAAGCCTCCGACCTGCTGGCCGGACAGCTCGACGAGGACATCGTGGCCGCGCTCGCCGGACAGTTACTCGTCCCCAGGCTCGCCGACTGGTGCGCCATCTGGCTGGAGCCGGAGAGCGGCGGCCGCGCGGCCGTCCCGCGGCTCGCCAAGGTCTGGCACATAGACGAGACCCGCACGGACCCGCTGCGGGCGCTGCTGGAGGGTGACCCGCTCCGGCTGCCCGAACGCGTCGGCACCGGACCCGTCTCGATCCCCTGGCCCGGCAGCGCGGAGGACGGCGCCGAGAAGCCGGACGGGAGCGAAGGCGTCGCGCTCGCGTACCGGATCACCTCGGGCGGCCGCACGCTCGGCGCCGTACTCGTCGGCCGCGAGGGCATCGCGCGGGTCCCCGACGAGGTGACCGCCCTGATCGAGGACTTCGTGCGCCGGGTCGGCCTCGCCGTGGGCGCGGCCCGCGCGTACACCAGGCAGGCCACCATCAGCCGCATCCTCCAGCGCGGACTGCTGCCCAGCAAGGTCGCCGACATACCGGGCGTCGCCAGCTCACTCGTGTACGAGCCCAGCGACGACGGGGTGGTCGGCGGTGATTTCTACGACATCTTCCCGTGCCCGAACGACCGCTGGTGCTTCGTCCTCGGCGACGTCCAGGGCAGCGGCCCCGAGGCCGCCGTCGTCACCGGCCTCGCGCGCCCCTGGCTGCGTCTGCTGGCCCGCGAGGGCTTCCAGGTCGGCGAGGTCCTGGTCCGGCTCAACCGGCTGCTCCTCGACGACGCGATGGAGGCGGCCGAGGCCGCCGCGCTGATGGTCGCCGCGGCGGGCGGCCAGCAGTCGGCGGAGAGCGGCCCCCGGTTCCTCTCACTGCTGTACGGGGAGCTCGTACCGCTGCCGGACGGCGGCGCGCGCTGCACCCTGGCGAGCGCGGGCCACCCGCTGCCGCTGCTGCTGCGCCCCGACGGCACGGTGCGTCCGGCCGCCGAACCGCAACTGCTGCTCGGTGTCGTCGACGACGCCGAGTACGTGAGCCAGAGCTTCGACCTGGCGCCCGGCGACAGCCTGCTGTGCGTCACCGACGGGGTGACGGAACGACGCTCGGGGCCGGTGATGTTCGACGACGGGGACGGGCTCTCGCAGGCGCTGGCGGGCTGCGCCGGGCTGAGCGCGGAGGACATCGCGGACCGCATCAAACACGAGGTGCACGCCTTCGCCGAGCGCCCGCCGGACGACGATCTGGCGCTGCTGGTCCTGCAGGCCCTGTAGGGCGGACCGAGGTGGCGTCCGGTTGCCGGGCGGCGCGCGACAATGGACGGTATGCCTTCCGTACTGCCCGATGGTGAGCCCGTGCCCGACGACGGGGCGCTGCCCCGCCATGCCCTGGAAGGCGCCGCCGACCGGCCGCTCGGCTTCTACCTGCACGTGCCGTACTGCGCGACCCGCTGCGGCTACTGCGACTTCAACACCTACACCGCGACCGAGCTGCGCGGCTCCGGCGGGGCGCTGGCCTCCCGGGACAACTACGCGTCCCACCTCATCGGCGAGGTCCGCCAGGCCCGCAAGGTCCTCGGCGACGACCCCAGGCCGGTCCGCACGGTCTTCGTCGGCGGTGGTACGCCGACGCTGCTCGCCGCCGCCGACCTCGTCAGCATGCTGGCGGCGATCCGGGAGGAGTTCGGGCTCGCGGACGACGCCGAGATCACCACCGAGGCCAACCCGGAGTCGGTCGGCCCGGCCTACCTGGCCGAGCTGCGCGAGGGCGGCTTCAACCGGATCTCCTTCGGGATGCAGAGCGCCCGGCAGCACGTACTGAAGATCCTCGACCGCACACACACCCCCGGCCGGCCCGAGGCCTGTGTGGCCGAGGCGCGGGCGGCCGGCTTCGACCACGTCAACCTCGACCTGATCTACGGCACCCCCGGCGAGTCCGACGACGACTGGCGGGCCTCACTGGACGCGGCGATCGGCGCCGGGCCCGACCACGTGTCGGCGTACGCCCTGATCGTCGAGGAGGGCACCCAGCTGGCCCGCCGGATCAGGCGCGGCGAGATCCCGATGACGGACGACGACGCACACGCCGACCGCTACCTCATCGCGGACGAGGCGATGGCCGCGGCCGGCTTCTCCTGGTACGAGGTGTCGAACTGGTCCCGCACGCCGGAGGGCCGCTGTCTGCACAACGAGCTGTACTGGCGCGGCGCCGACTGGTGGGGCGCCGGACCCGGCGCGCACAGCCACGTCGGTGGCGTGCGCTGGTGGAACGTGAAGCACCCGGGGGCGTACGCGCAGGCGCTGGCCGAGGGCCGGTCGCCGGGGGCGGGACGCGAGATCCTCTCCGCGGAGGACCGCCGGGTCGAGCGCATCCTGCTCGAACTGCGGCTCTCCGACGGCTGCCCGCTCTCGCTGCTCGCCCCGGCGGGGCTGGCCGCGGCCGGGCGGGCCGTGGCCGACGGCCTGCTGGAGCGGGGCCCGTTCGGGGACGGGCGGGCGGTGCTGACCCTGCGGGGGCGGTTGCTGGCGGATGCCGTGGTGCGGGACCTGGTGGACTGAGGGAGCCCGCCCCCGGGCCCCGCTCCTCGACCGCCGGATGGGCCGGAAACGGGGCGCCCGCTCAGACGCCGGTGGGGGGTGCCGTGACGAAGTCGATCAGCTCTTCCACCCGGCCCAGCAACTCCGGCTCCAGGTCGCGGTAGGAACGCACGGTCGACAGGATCCGCTGCCAGGCCGCCCCCGTGTTCTCCTCCCACCCCAGCGAACGGCACACACCCGTCTTCCAGTCCTGTCCGCGCGGGATCACCGGCCACCCGGCGATCCCGACCGAGGACGGCTTCACGGCCTCCCACACGTCGATGTAGGGGTGGCCGACCACCAGGACGTTCCCGTCCGAGATCTGCGCCGCGATTCGGGACTCCTTCGAACCCGGCACCAGGTGGTCGACCAGCACGCCGAGCCGGGCGTCCGGGCCCGGGGAGAACTCGCGCACGATCGCCGGGAGGTCGTCGATGCCCTCCAGGTACTCGACGACCACACCCTCGATCCGGAGGTCGTCGCCCCAGACCCGCTCGACCAGCTCCGCGTCGTGCCGGCCCTCCACGTAGATCCGCCCGGCCCGCGCCACCCGCGCACGTGCCCCGGGGACCGCCACCGAGCCGGAGGCCGTACGGGCGGGGCGCACGGGGCCGCCGGCCGACGGGCGCACGAGCGTCACCACCCGGCCCTCCAGCAGGAAGCCGCGCGGTTCCATCGGGAAGACCCGGTGCTTGCCGAACCGGTCCTCCAGGGTCACCGTCGGGCCGGTGGCCGTCTTCTCGCAGCGGATCACCGCACCGCAGAAGCCGGTGGACACCTCCTCCACGACCAGATCCGGATCGGCGGGCACCTCGGGGGCGGGGGCGGACCTCTTCCACGGTGGGGTCAGGTCCGGCTGATAGCTGCGCATCGGATGACGATAGGACGCGGCGGGCTCACGACACGCCGAAGCGGATGGCCAATGCGTCGCGCTGCGCCCGGACGAACGCCGCGTCCACCACCGCTCCGTGCCCGGGGACGTACCGTGCGTCCTCGCCGCCCAGCGCCAGCAGCCGGTCCAGCGCGGCCGGCCAGCGCGAGGTGACCGCGTCCGGGCCGGCCTGCGGTTCGCCCGACTCCTCGACCAGATC
Organism: Streptomyces sp. NPDC127177; assembly: GCF_042672475.1. Taxonomy (NCBI): domain Bacteria; kingdom Bacillati; phylum Actinomycetota; class Actinomycetes; order Kitasatosporales; family Streptomycetaceae; genus Streptomyces; species Streptomyces sp. NPDC127177. Next base: position 51,754 of record NZ_JBHXUW010000034.1, on the reverse strand, counting down.
GCCGCAGAACACGATGGCGGGCGAACCCGGCACCAGCACCGCCAGATCGTGGCCGGTGTGTCCGGGGCCCACGTCGGCCAGCAGCACCTGCCGGCCGCCGCCCAGATCGAGCGTCCATTCCCCGTACACCTGGTGGTGCGGGGCCACCAGCACGTCCACCGCCTCGGCCGCCTCCCGTTCCGGCACCCCGTGCGACACCGCCGAGCGGTGGAGGCCGTCCGTCCCGGTGCGCAGCAGATCCGTCAGACCGGCCGCCCCGTAGACCTGGGCCCCGGCGAAGACGGCCGTGCCCAGTACATGGTCGAAGTGCGGATGGCTCAGTGCGATATGTGTCACCCTCCGACCGGTCATCCGCCGGATCTGGCCATGCAGTTCCGCGCCCTCCCGGAGGGTCGAGCCGGTGTCGCAGAGAAGGGCTCCGTCCGCTCCGACCACCAGTGCGACCGTCGCGTCCCAGCCGGGCAGCCGTCGCCTGCCCACCCCGTCACCCAACCGCTCCCAGCCGAACTCTTCCCAAGTGGCGTCCATACGGCGACGCTATCGGGCAACGACCTGCGCAGTCTCGCGGTAGCGTGGCCGGTCGCCCTTGCTAGGGGACCACCCCGTCGCCGTACACTGACCGGGGGATTGCTGGCACTCGTACGGACAGAGTGCCAGGAAACGTCCCCTGAACGACCCGAGAACGACCGAGGCAGACAGCTGGAGGTGTGCGCGATGCTCAGCGAACGCAGACTCGAAGTGCTGCGCGCCATCGTCCAGGACTACGTCGGCACCGAGGAGCCCGTCGGCTCCAAGGCGCTCACGGAACGGCACCAGCTGGGGGTCTCCCCGGCCACCGTCCGCAACGACATGGCGGTGCTGGAGGACGAGGGCTTCATCGCCCAGCCCCACACCAGCGCGGGACGCATCCCGACGGACAAGGGCTACCGGCTCTTCGTCGACCGGCTCGCGGGCGTCAAGCCCCTGTCGTCGCCGGAGCGCCGCGCCATCCAGAATTTCCTCGACGGCGCGGTCGACCTCGACGATGTCGTGGGACGTACCGTACGGCTGCTCGCGCAGCTGACCCGGCAGGTCGCCGTCGTGCAGTACCCCTCGCTGACCCGCTCGACGGTGCGGCACGTGGAACTGCTCCTCCTGGCCCCCGCCCGGCTGATGCTCGTGCTGATCACGGACACCGGCCGGGTCGAACAGCGGCTGGTCGACTGCCAGACGCCGTTCGGCGAGACCTCTCTCGCCGATCTGCGGGCCCGGCTCAACAGCCGGGTGGTGGGACGCCGTTTCGCGGACGTCCCGCAGCTGGTGCAGGACCTGCCGGAATCCTTCGAGAGCGAGGACCGGGCGACCGTGTCCACGGTGCTCTCGATCCTGCTCGAAACCCTCGTCGAGGAGACGGAGGAGCGGCTGATGATCGGCGGCACCTCCAACCTCACCCGCTTCGGGCACGACTTCCCCGTGATGATCCGGCCGGTGCTGGAGGCATTGGAGGAGCAGGTCGTGCTGTTGAAGCTGCTCGGCGAGGCCAAGGACTCGGGCATGACCGTACGAATCGGGCACGAGAACGCCCACGAGGGACTCAACTCCACGTCCGTCGTCGCGGTCGGCTACGGTTCGGGCGACGAGGCAGTCGCCAAACTCGGCGTGGTCGGACCGACCCGCATGGACTACCCCGGAACGATGGGAGCGGTACGCGCAGTGGCACGTTACGTCGGACAGATCCTGGCGGAGTCGTAAGTGGCCACGGACTACTACGCCGTACTAGGCGTGCGCCGCGACGCTTCACAGGACGAGATCAAGAAGGCCTTCCGGCGGCTCGCTCGCGAGCTGCACCCGGATGTGAACCCCGATCCGAAGACCCAGGAGCGGTTCAAGGAGATCAACGCCGCTTACGAGGTGTTGTCGGACGCTCAGAAGAAACAGGTCTACGACCTCGGCGGCGACCCGCTGTCCGCCTCCGGCGGAGGTGGCGCCGGCGGATTCGGACAGGGTGGCTTCGGCAACTTCTCCGACATCATGGACGCGTTCTTCGGCACGGCTTCGCAGCGCGGGCCCCGTTCGCGCACCCGGCGCGGCCAGGACGCCATGATCAGGCTGGAGATCGACCTCTCCGAGGCGGCCTTCGGCACGACCAAGGACATCCAGGTCGACACGGCCGTCGTCTGTACGACCTGCAGTGGTGAGGGTGCCGCACCCGGCACCTCCGCCCAGACCTGTGACATGTGCCGCGGTCGCGGCGAGGTCTCCCAGGTCACCCGGTCGTTCCTCGGCCAGGTCATGACCTCACGGCCCTGCCCGCAGTGCCAGGGATTCGGCACGGTCGTGCCGACCCCCTGCCCGGAGTGCGCCGGCGACGGCCGCATCCGCTCGCGGCGCACCCTCACGGTGAAGATCCCCGCGGGTGTCGACAACGGCACCCGCATCCAGCTCGCGGGCGAGGGCGAGGTCGGCCCCGGCGGCGGCCCGGCCGGCGATCTCTACGTCGAGATCCACGAGCTGCCGCACGCGGTGTTCCAGCGCCGCGGCGACGATCTGCACTGCACGGTCACCATCCCCATGACGGCGGCGGCCATAGGCACCAAGGTGCCGCTGGAGACGCTCGACGGCCTGGAGGAGGTGGACATCAGGCCGGGCACCCAGTCCGGTCAGTCCGTCCCGCTGCACGGGCGCGGCATCACCCACCTGCGGGGTGGCGGGCGCGGCGACCTGATCGTGCACGTCGAGGTGATGACCCCGACGAAGATGGATCCGGAGCAGGAACGCCTCCTGCGGGAGCTCGCCAAGCTGCGCGGTGAGGAGCGGCCCACCGGCCAGTTCCAGCCCGGTCAGCAGGGCCTGTTCTCCCGTCTCAAGGACGCGTTCAACGGCCGCTGAGCACACGCACCGAAACCGTACGGGCCCGGATTTCCGGGCCCGTACGGTTTTGCGGACAAAAGGTGTCCACGGGGTGCGCATCACGGGACAGGAAGGGCATGACACGATGCCGTCATGCCATCCGCGTTGACCGATCTCTGCCGGTATCCGATCGTGCAGGCCCCGATGGCGGGCGGAGTCTCCTGCCCGCAGCTCGTCGCCGCCGTGGCCGAGGCCGGCGGGCTCGGCTTCCTGGCCGCCGGGTACAAGACCGCGGACGGCGTGTACAACGACATCAAGCAGGTACGCGGGCTGACCGGCCGGCCCTTCGGCGTCAACCTCTTCATGCCGCAGCCGGGCCTCGCCGACCCGAGCGCCGTCGAGGTGTACCGGCACCAGCTCACGGGCGAGGCCGCCTGGTACGAGACCCCGCTCGGCGACACCGACTCCGGGGGCGACGACGGCTACGAGGCCAAGCTCGCCATCCTGCTGGACGACCCCGTCCCCGTCGTCTCCTTCACCTTCGGCTGCCCGACCCGCGACACCCTCGACGCGTTCGCCGCGGTGGGCACGTACACGGTCGTGACGGTCACCACGCCCGAGGAGGCCCAGGCCGCGCAGTGGGCGGGTGCCGACGCGGTCTGCGCCCAGGGCGTCGAGGCCGGCGGCCACCAGTCCACGCACCGCGACGACCCGCAGGCCGACGGCCTGGGGACCGGGCTGCTCTCCCTGGTGGCGCAGGTCCGCGAGACCGTGCAGATCCCGGTCATCGCCGCCGGCGGGCTGATGCGCGGCTCCCAGGTCGCCGCGGTGCTCGCGGCCGGTGCCGACGCCGCGCAGCTCGGCACCGCCTTCCTGATCTGCCCCGAGTCGGGCGCCCAACTGCTGCACAAGCAGGCCCTGACCAACCCGCTGTTCGTCCGCACCACCCTGACCCGGGCGTTCTCCGGACGCCCCGCCCGCGGCCTGGTCAACCGCTTCGTACGAGAGCACGGGCCGTACGCCCCCGCCGCCTATCCGCAGGTCCACCAGCTGACCGCCCCGCTGCGCAAGGCGGCGGCGAAGGCCGGGGACGCGCAGGGCATGGCGCTGTGGGCGGGCCAGGGACACCGGATGGCGCGCGAGCTGCCGGCCGGCCGGCTGGTCGGGCTGCTCGCCGAGGAACTGGACGCCGCGCGCGCGGCCGTGAGCACGAGGAGCACGCAGTGACGGCACCCGTCTTCGTCGTCGATGAGATGCCTCAGGGGCCCGGGTTCGTCCTGGAGGGGCCGGAGGGGCGGCACGCCGTCTCGGTGAAACGGCTGCACGCCGGTGAGGACGTCGTCCTGACGGACGGCCGCGGCCGCTGGGCCGAGGGCGTCGTGGCGGCGGCCGAAGGCAAGGACCGGCTGGTCCTCACCGGTCTGGAGACCGTCCACGAGGAACCCGCTCCCGATGTCCGCATCACCGTCGTCCAGGCACTGCCCAAGGGCGACCGGGGCGAACTCGCCGTCGAGACGATGACGGAGACCGGCGTCGACGCGGTCGTGCCGTGGCAGGCGGGGCGCTGCATCACCCAGTGGAAGGGCGACCGCGGGCTCAAGGCCCTGTCGAAATGGCGCAGCACCGCCCGCGAGGCCGGCAAGCAGTCGCGCCGGGTGCGGTTCCCGGAGGTGGCGGACGCGATGACGACCAAACAGGTTGCCGCACTTCTGGCCACGGCCGACTTCGCCGCCGTACTGCACGAGGACCGGGGTCACGACAGCGAGCGGCTGGCCACCGTCGCCCTGCCCGACAAGGGCGAGATCGTGCTGGTCGTCGGCCCCGAAGGCGGCGTTTCGCCCGAGGAGTTGGGCGCTTTCGCCGCCGCGGGCGCGCTGACCTGCCGGCTCGGACCGACCGTGCTGCGCACCTCGACGGCGGGGACGGCGGCGACGGCACTGCTGCTGGGCCGCACCGGCCGCTGGTCATGACCCCCGCCGATCACCCCGGCGCCCGCCTTTTCTGGCCGCAAGCGGTCTACCGCACCGTCAGGAGCGGTGGGAAGCTGCCCGTATGGGGACATCAAGGGCATGGCGCAGTCGAAGGATCCACCGCTTTCCGGCCGTGATCGCGCTGGCGGGCGCGGCCGTCGCGGGCCTGACGGCATGTGATCCCGTCAACGGCCTGAACTCCGCGTCCATCGCGGTGACCACCGACCGGACCGCCACCCGTGCGCTGGAGCACGAAGGGGTGGACGTGCAGTGGCTGAGCTGCACGGCACGGACCGGCGGGGGCGCGAAGTCCGGTTCACCCACCGCCTCCACCGAGCGCATCGCGGACGTCGACTGCAACGGCCGCACCAAGGGCGGCAAGGACATCAGCCTCCGCGGCAAGGTCGACCGGGAGGTCGAAGGCCGGTGCGTCAGCGGTGACATGACGGCGAAGGCGGCGGGGAAGACCGTCTTCCGCGCCACGACGCTCGGCAACTGCGACGCGGCGCCGACGACTTCCGCACCGCCCCCGCCCGCGGCGGGCAGCGGCGGGGGAGGGGCCCGGCCGACGGTGACGGTGACCGTGACGGTCACCGCCCCGCCCCAGGGCAAGTGAGTGCGCGCGGACATCTGCCCGACGGTGGACTCCGGCCAACTCCGTTCCTCCTCGCGCGGCGTCGGCCTAGGCTGATCGTCGTGACGCAGCCTTCCTACCTCCGGTATCCCCATGTCCAGGGCGACCATATCGCCTTCACCGCCGAGGACGATGTCTGGCTGGCGCCGCTCGACGGCGGCCGAGCCTGGCGTGTCAGCGCCGACAACCGACCCGTCACCCAGCCGCGGATATCTCCCGACGGCACCCTCGTCGCCTGGTCGTCCACCCGGGACGGGGCGCCCGAGGTGCACATCGCGCCGGCCGACGGCGGCCCCTCCGAGCGGCTGACCTACTGGGGCGACGCACGGACCGCCGTGCACGGCTGGACCCCCGGGGGAGAGGTGCTCGTCCTCAGCACCCAGGGCCAGGTCTCGCTGCGCCGCACCTGGGCCAGGGCCGTCCCGGTCGACGGAGGGCCCGCACGGACCCTGCCTTACGGACCGGTCGGATCGCTCGCGTACGGGCCCGGCGGTCGGATCCTGCTGCTCTCGGCCACCATGGGGCGCGAGGCGGCCAAGTGGAAGCGCTACCGGGGCGGTACGGCCGGCAAGCTCTGGATCGCCGCCGACGCACCGGGTCACGGGGCCGCTGAGGAGGAGTTCGTACGTGTCCACGCGGACCTCGACGGCAACATCGAGTGTCCGATGTGGGTCGGCGAGCGCATCGCGTTCCTCTCCGACCACGAAGGCGTCGGGGCCGTCTACTCCTCCCTCCCCGACGGCACAGGACTGCGCCGGCACACCGGCATCGAGGGTTTCTACGCCCGCCACGCCACCACCGACGGCACCCGCGTCGCCTACGCATCGGGCGGAGAGCTCTGGCTCCTGGACGGTCTGGAGAGCGACGGGCCGCGCCGGCTCGACATCCGGCTCGGCGGCCAGCGCGCCGACCTCCAGCCGCACCCCGTGCACGCCGGCGGCCACCTGACGTCCGCGTCCCCCGACCGGACCGGCCGCGGCAGCGCGGTCGGCTCGCGCGGAGCCGTCCACTGGGTCACCCACCGCGAGGGCCCGGCCCGCGCCCTGGCCGTCGAACCCGGTGTACGGGCCAGGCTGCCGCGCACCTTCCAGGCCGACGGGGACCAGCACGTCGTCTGGGTCACCGACGCCGAGGGGGACGACGCGCTGGAGTGCGCACCCGCCACCGGCACCTCACCCGGCTCCGTACCGCGCCGCCTCGCCGCGGGCCGGATCGGCCGGGTCCTCGACCTGGCACCCGCTCCCGACGGCAGCCGGTTCGCCGTCGCCGCCCACGACGGCCGCGTACTGATCGTCGAACGGGAGAGCGGTGAGGTCCACGAGGTCGACCGCAGCGAGCACGGCGACGCCTCCGGGCTCGTCTTCTCGCCCGACTCCTCCTGGCTCGCCTGGTCGCACCCGGGCCCCGAGCCGCTGAGCCTGCTGAAACTCGCCCACCTCACCGACCTGACGGTCACCGAGGCCACCCCGCTGCGGTTCCGGGACTTCGCGCCCGCCTTCACCGCGGACGGAAAGCACCTGGCGTTCCTCTCCGAGCGGGCCTTCGACCCGGTCTACGACTCGCACGTCTTCGACCTGGCCTTCATCGGCGGCTGCCGGCCGCATCTGCTGACGCTCGCGGCGACCACCCCCTCCCCGTTCGGGCCGCAGCTCCACGGCCGCCCGACCGAGCGGGAGAAGAGCGGCGAGGGCGAGGACAACCCCACCGCCCTCCCGGTCACCCGCATCGACCTGGACGGGCTCGCGGACCGGATCGTGCCGCTGCCCGTCGAGGCCGCCAACTACTCCTCGCTGCGGGCGGCGAAGGACGGCCTGCTCTGGCTGCGCCACCCGGTCACCGGAGTCCTCGGTACGAGCGCGGCCACGCCCGACGCCCGCCGCCCCGAAACCGTGCTGGAGCGGTACGACCTGGAGAAGCTCCGCTGCGAGGAACTCGCTTCCGACGTGGGGCGGTTCGCGGTCAGCGGGGACGGCAAGCGGCTGGTGCTGCACAGCCACGGCCGGCTGCGCGTCGTACCGTCCGACAGCCGAGCGCCGGGAGGTTCCGACGACGACCACGACGGCGAGGGCAACGTCACCGTCGACCTCTCCCGGATCCGCCGCACCCTGGACCCGGCCGCCGAATGGCGCCAGATGTACGACGAGGCCGGGCGCATCATGCGGGACAACTTCTGGCGGCCCGACATGGGCGGCACCGACTGGGCCGGTGTCCTGGACCGCTACCGGCCCGTCCTGGAGCGTGTCGCCACCCACGACGACCTCATCGACCTGCTGTGGGAGGTACAGGGCGAACTCGGCACCTCCCACGCCTATGTGACCCCGTCGGGTGGCTGGCGCGACGACTCGGCCCGGCAGGGGCTGCTCGGCGCGGACATCTCCCGCGCGGACGACGGGAGCTGGCGCATCGACCGGATCCTGCCGTCCGAGACCTCCGACCCCGCAGCCCGGGCGCCGCTCGCCGCACCGGGTGTCGCCGTCCGCGCGGGCGACGCGATCCTGGCCGTCGACGGCCACCCCGTCGACCCGGTCACCGGCCCAGGACCGCTGCTCACCGGCTCCGCCGGCCACCCGGTGGAGCTGACCGTCTCACCGGCCGACGGCGGCGACCCGCGCCATGTCGTCGTCGTCCCGATCGCCGACGAGGAGCCGCTGCGCTACCACGCGTGGGTCGCCGACCGGCGCGCCTACGTCCACGAGCACTCCGGCGCCCGGCTGGGCTATATCCACGTCCCCGACATGGCCGGCCCCGGCTGGGCCCAGATCCACCGGGACCTGCGCACCGAGGTCGCCCGTGAGGGGCTGGTGGTGGACGTACGGGAGAACCGCGGCGGCCACACCTCCCAGCTGATCGTGGAGAAGCTGGCCCGCCGCATCGTCGGCTGGGACCTGCCCCGAGGCAGGCAGCCCTCCAGCTACCCGGTCGACGCGCCGCGCGGTCCGGTGGTGGCCGTGGCGGACGAGTTCTCCGGCTCGGACGGCGACATCGTGAACGCGGCGATCAAGGCGCTGGACATCGGCCCGGTCGTCGGGACCCGCACCTGGGGCGGTGTGGTCGGCATCGACAGCCGCTACCGGCTGGTGGACGGCACGCTGGTCACCCAGCCGAAGTACGCGTTCTGGATGGAGGGTTACGGCTGGGGCGTCGAGAACCACGGCGTCGATCCGGACGTCGAGGTCGTCATGACGCCGCAGGACCGGGCGGCGGGGCGGGACCCGCAGCTGGACGAGGCGATCCGGATCGCGCTGGAGTCCCTGTCCAGGACCGCGGCGAAGACGGCGCCGTCGCTGCCTGAGTGACGCTGGAGGCAGGGGGGCGGGTGCAGGGGCGCCTGTGGCGGGCCTGTTCCGCACCCCGCCCCTGCCCGTAACCGGGGCGCTGCCCCGGGCCCCGCGCCTCGATCGCCGCAGGGGCCGGATTTTCGGGGGTCCGGGGGCAGCGCCCACGAAAACGGCCGCGTCCCTCCGGCTAGGCTGCCCACTGACGGATCACCGAGACCGAAGGAGCGCCAAATGGCGGGAGAACCCCAGCCCGACTGCCTGTTCTGCAAGATCGTCTCGGGTGAGATCCCGGCGACCATCGTCCGGGAGACCGACACCACCGTCGCCTTCCGCGACATCAACCCGCAGGCACCCACCCACGTACTCGTCATCCCGCGCCTCCACCACCCGGACGCCGCATCCCTCGCCGCCGCCGAACCGCAGGTCCTCGCGGACATCCTGAGCGAGGCGGGTCAGGTCGCCGCCGACGAGAAGATCGCCGAGACCGGCTACCGGGTCGTGTTCAACACCGGCACCGGTGCCGGGCAGACCGTCTTCCACGCGCACGCGCACGTCCTGGGCGGCCGCGGCCTCCAGTGGCCCCCCGGCTAGAACGGACCACCGCACACCGTGTCCGCACGTGAACTCGTCGTCCTCGGCACCGCCAGCCAGGTCCCGACCCGGCACCGGAACCACAACGGCTACCTGCTGCGCTGGGACGGCGAGGGCATCCTCTTCGACCCCGGCGAGGGCACCCAGCGCCAGATGCTGCGGGCCGGCGTCGCCGCGTACGACATCAACCGGATCTGCGTCACGCACTTCCACGGCGACCACTCGCTCGGCCTGGCCGGGGTGATCCAGCGGATCAACCTCGACCAGGTCCCGCACCCCGTCACCGCGCACTACCCGGCGAGCGGACAGCACTTCTTCGAGCGGCTCCGGTACGCGACCGCCTACCGCGAATCCGTCGAGCTGACCGAGGCCCCGGTCGCCGCCGACGGGCCGCTGGTCACCACCGGCGCGTACACGCTCGGCGCCCACAGGCTCTCGCACCCCGTCGAGTCGTACGGCTACCGGCTCGTCGAGCCCGACGGGCGACGGATGCTGCCCGCGAGGCTCGCCGAGCACTCCATCGCCGGACCCGACGTCGGGCGGATCCAGCGCGAGGGCGCCCTGGGCGGGGTCACGCTCGACGACGTCTCCGAGCACAGGCGCGGACAGCGGTTCGCGTTCATCATGGACACAAGGCTCTGCGACGGTGTGTACGCGCTCGCCGAGGGATGCGACATGCTGGTCATCGAGTCGACCTTCCTCGACGAGGACGAACGGCTGGCCACCGACCACGGCCACCTGACCGCCGGACAGGCCGGCCGGGTGGCGCGGGAAGCGGGCGTGCGGCACCTGGTGCTCACGCACTTCTCGCAGCGCTATCCGGACCCCGTGGTCTTCGAGACCCAGGCCAGGGCCGCCGGGTTCGAGGGCGAACTGACCGTCGCCCAGGACCTGATCAGGGTCCCGGTCCCCACGCGGCACCAGCCGCAGCACCCGTAACAGCACAGCACCACCTGCGTTAGCGAGAAACCGTGCACCTCCCCAAAGCCGAACTCCACCTCCACATCGAAGGAACCCTCGAACCAGAGCTGGCCTTCGCGCTCGCCGCACGCAACGGCGTGGAACTCCCGTACGCGGACACCGAAGCGCTGCGCCACGCCTACCTCTTCGACGATCTGCAGACCTTCCTCGACCTGTACTACGCGCTGATGGCGGTGCTCAGGACCGAGGACGACTTCGCCGATCTCGCCGACGCCTACCTCACCCGCGCCGCGGCCCAGGGCGTGCGCCACGCGGAGATCTTCTTCGACCCGCAGGCGCACACCGCCCGGGGCGTCCCGATCGGCACGGTCGTCGGGGGGCTCGGCCGGGCCCTTGAGCGCAGTGAGGAGAAGCACGGCGTCTCCACCCAGCTCATCATGTGCTTCCTGCGCGACCAGTCCGCCGAATCGGCGCTGGAGACCCTGGAGGCCGCCAAGCCGTATCTGCACCGGATCAGCGCCGTCGGCCTGGACTCCGCCGAGGTCGGCCACCCGCCCGCCAAGTTCCGCGAGGTGTACGCCGCCGCCGAGGCGCTGGGGCTGCGCAAGGTCGCGCACGCGGGCGAGGAGGGGCCGCCGGAGTACATCCGGGAGGCTCTCGACGTACTGGGCGTGGAGCGCATCGACCACGGGCTGCGCTGCATGGAGGACCCGGAGCTGGTGGAGCGGCTGGTCGCCGGCCGGGTGCCGCTCACGCTCTGCCCGCTGTCCAACGTACGGCTGCGGGCCATCGACACCCTGGAGGAGCACCCGCTGCGGGCCATGATGGACGCCGGACTGCTCTGCACGGTGAACTCCGACGACCCCGCCTACTTCGGCGGGTACGTCGGAGACACCTTCCACGCCGTGCACGAGGCGCTCGGCCTGGAGCGCGAACAACTGCGCGCCCTGGCCCGGAACTCCTTCGAGGCGGCCTTCCTCGACCACGACGAGGAGCGCAGGGCGCGCTATCTGTCCGAGGTCGAGGCGTACGCGTTCGACTGACCGTCCGCGCCGGACGGGCCCGCCGTCCGGAACGCACTGCGGACCAGGCGCCGTCGGCGCAGCTCGGGCAGGCTGATCTCCGTGACGGCCTGCTCGGGCGCGCCGAGCCTGGGCACGGCGCCGGGCACCGCGCCGGTGGTGACGGCGAGCAGGGCCGCCGGAGCACCGCCCCTGCGGCGCACCGATCCCGGCACCAGCGGACGGCCACCGGTGTGCAGTGCGACGGCCGTCACCGGGGCCGCGACCAGCAGCGTCACGGCGCCCAGGATGAGCCCCATCACCGGATAGCCGGACTCCTCGGACAGCACGCTGCCCAGCAGTGGCCCGCAGGCCACCCCGACGGACGAGGCCGAGCCGGCGAGGACCGCCCAGCGGCCGCGTACGTCCAGGGACGCGGCCAGACCGATCAGATACGACAGGACCACCGGGTAGAAGGTGTTCCACACGATCTCGCCGGTCGCGAACGAGCCGAGGTCGCCCGCCGACGAACTGAGCACGATGCTCGCGGCGATGACCACCGTGCCGAGACCGATCGGCACCGCGCGCCCCAGCCGTGCGCCCAGCATCCCGGCGCCCATCACCCCGAGCAGTCCCGCGCCGAGCGCGGCGGCGAAGACAGCGCCGACGGTGACCTCGGACAGCCCCGCCTGGACGACGCCGATGCGGCTGCTGACACCCCACAGCGCGTTCTGCGCCATCGACCAGACGAGCATGCCGCCCGCGAGCACCAGACCGGAGCGGCGGTGCGGCAGCCGTCCGGACGCGGTGACGGCCGGACCGGCCGACATCGCCCCGCCCAGCCGTGAGGTGGCGGGCCAGACGAGGAGCGCGACCAGGGCGATCGAGGCGAACGGCAGCCGGTGGCCACCGCCCAGATGAGGGATGGTCAGGTAGAGGACGCCCGCGGTCGCGGAGACGCTGAGCAGCCCGAGGGACGAGGTCCGGTGCGGATCGCGCTGGGCGGCGATGCCCGCGGCGGCGACCGCGGTCGCCGTACCGGAGCCGAAGCCGCCGACCGTCACGCCCAGGACCACGAGCGGTACGGAACCGGCCAGCGCCGCCGAGCCGTAGCCCAGCGCGGCCAGGACCAGCCCGATCCGTGCGGGCCGCTGCGGCCCGCACGTCTCGACCCGGCCCGCCAGGCAGAATCCGGCGGACGCCGAACTCAGCAGCAGCACACTGCCGACCAGTCCGGCCTGGGCCGCACTGAGATCCAGATAGGCGGAGAGCCTCCCCACGATGGTGGGGAGCAGATATGCGGCGAGGTAACCGGCGGTGAACACGGCAACCAGAGGCCACGCGGCGCTTGGGCGCGAGGACATGGGCGTTCCTGAAGACATGCCGGAGGAGGCGGAGAAGACAGAGGGGGGTAAGGCAGACGTGCGGAAACGCAGAGAAATGAGGGAAACGCGAGAAGGTCGACGCACCCGCCGGAAACTGCTTCAGCGGTGCTCGCGGGCCAATTTGTATCAAGCGCTCACGGCTGATCGAAAGCCGCCTCGCTGTGATCTGGGCCACTTATATGTTTGTCATGCTGCCATTCGGGTAGCAGCGCATGTTTGTGCAGGTCAGCCTCTACGGAACGGACTCGGCGCGGACCGCCCGGACGGGGGCGTGAATCGGGCACACTGGCCGGAACTGTCACGACCGGGGAGTGCAAGGTGAGCACTGAGAATCCAGGCATCGACCCACTGGACGGGCTGCGCGCGCCCCAGGACCCGGACTGCGATGTCTTCCTCACCGGCACGGTCTTCCTCGACATCATCTTCACCGGCCTGGACAGCGCCCCCGTGCGCGGCACCGAGTCCTGGGCGCGCGGCATGGGCTCCAGCCCCGGCGGCGTCGCCAACATGGCCACCGCACTGGCCAGACTCGGCCTGCACACCTCACTGGCCGCGGCCTTCGGCGACGACCACTACGGCGAGTACTGCTGGGACGCGCTGGAACAGGGCGAGGGCATCGACCTCTCCATGTCGCACACCGTCCGCGGCTGGCACTCCCCGGTGACCGTCTCGATGGCCTACGAGGGCGAGCGGACGATGGTCTCGCACGGCCACGAGGCGCCACCGCCCGCCTCGGCGCCACCTGGAGCGCCCCGGCCGGAGCCGGTGGCCGGGGCCTTCCCGCAGTGCCCGCCCCGGGCCCGCGCCGCCGTCGCCTCCCTCGTCCCGGGCCGCAGCGAGCCCTGGGTGGCCGAGGCCGCCCGCCGCGGTGCCGTGGTCTTCGCCGACGTCGGCTGGGACGAGACGGGCCGCTGGGACCTGACGGGCCTGACCGACCTGGCACACTGCCAGGCCTTCCTCCCCAACGCGGAGGAGGCCATGCGCTACACCCGCACCGACTGCCCCCGCGCAGCCGCGCACGCCCTCGCCGAACACGTACCGCTCGCCGTCGTCACCCTCGGCGCGGAGGGCGCCTACGCGGTCGACGCGGCCACCGGCACCGCCGCCGAGGTCCCGGCCATCGAGGTCGAGGCACTCGACCCGACCGGCGCCGGAGACGTCTTCGTGGCCGGTTTCGTCACCGGAACCCTCGCCAACTGGCCGCTCGCCGACCGCCTCGCCTTCGCCGGCCTCACCGCGGCCCTCTCCGTCCAGGAGTTCGGCGGCTCACTGTCCGCCCCGGGGTGGGCCGAGATCGCCGCCTGGTGGCAGCAGGTCCGCACCTGCGCCGACCAGGACCCGGCGGCGCTCCAGCGCTACGCCTTCCTCCAGGACCTGCTGCCCTCGGCCGCCCGCCACTGGCCGCTGCGCCGGGCCGTCCCGACGATCGGCTTCCGCCCGTGAACCACCGGTACGCCGCGGGACCGCCCCGCCCGCGAAAACCTCTCGGTGTTGTCCGTACGGAGTCGTAGGCTTGGAGGTCCAGAGGTTGTCGAGCAGCGAGAACCCTGCAACGGGAGGTATGCGCAGGCCCGAGGGCCGGCCCATGACTCAGACACCAACACAGCCGCAGGCGCGTGCCCACATCAAGATCCCGGCCGCACACCCCATGGTGATGCTCCTCGGATCGGGCGACTCGCTGCTGCGCGTGATCGAAGCGGCCTTCCCGGAAGCCGACATCCACGTCCGGGGCAATGAGATAAGCGCGACGGGGAACGCGGCGGAAATCGCCCTGATCCAGCGCCTGTTCGACGAGATGGTGCTGGTGCTCCGCACCGGTCAGCCGATGACGGAGGACGCTGTGGAACGTTCGATCGCGATGCTCAGGGCCAGTGACGACGGCCAGGCGGACGGCCCGGAGACCCCGGCCGAGGTGCTCACCCAGAACATCCTCTCCAGCCGCGGCCGCACGATCCGGCCCAAGACGCTCAACCAGAAGCGGTACGTCGACGCCATCGACAAGCACACGATCGTGTTCGGAATCGGCCCCGCCGGTACCGGCAAGACGTATCTCGCCATGGCCAAGGCGGTCCAGGCCCTGCAGTCCAAGCAGGTCAGCCGGATCATCCTGACCCGGCCGGCGGTCGAGGCGGGTGAGCGGCTCGGCTTCCTGCCCGGCACGCTCTTCGACAAGATCGACCCGTACCTGCGCCCGCTCTACGACGCCCTGCACGACATGCTCGACCCGGACTCGATCCCGCGGCTGATGGCGGCGGGCACGATCGAGGTCGCGCCGCTGGCGTACATGCGTGGGCGTGCCCAGCCCGTCTTCACCAAGGTGCTGACACCGGACGGCTGGCGCCCGATCGGCACACTGGAGGTGGGCGACCTCGTCATCGGCTCCGATGGCGCGCCCACGCCCGTGCTCGGGGTGTACCCGCAAGGCGAGAAGGACATCTACCGCCTCAGCGCCCAGGACGGCTCCTGGACCCTGTGCTGCGGTGAGCACCTCTGGACGGTCCGTGCGACGGCGGACGATCGGGAGGACCAGCCGTGGCGGGTCCTGGAGACCAAGGAGATGATCGGCAACCTCCGCGCGGGGCACGCTCCGCGCTACGAGCTGCCGATGCTCACCGCTCCGGTCAGCCTCCCCGAGCGCGAGGTTCCGATGGACCCGTACGCGTTGGGTCTGTCGCTGGGCGACGCCTGTCCGACCGGGGAGACGACCCCGTCGTTCGCCACCGAGGATCCTGGGCCGGCCGATGCGCTGGAGAGTGCGCTCCCGGGCGTTTCCGTACGGCACAGGGGCGGGCCCGACCACGCTCCGAACCGGGTGAAGGCTCCGGGCGACGTGGTCACGCTGGAGAACCCGGTCGCTCGTTCGCTGCGTGAACTCGACCTGGTGGGCACGGACCCGCACGCCAAGTCCGTACCGGACGCATACCTCTTCAACTCCGCCGACGTCCGGCTTGCGGTTCTTCAAGGACTGCTCGACGCGGACGGGGGGCCCGTCACTCAGACGGACGGAGCATGCCGCGTCCAGTACTCGACTGCATCGATCACGCTGCGCGACGACGTGATCGCTCTCGTGCAGTCCCTGGGCGGGGTCGCGTACACCCGCCGGAGGGCCTGTGAAGGGCGTGCACCGGGACCCGCGGTCCATGACCGCTACGACGAACACCTCCTCGACATCCGGCTCCCCGAGGGCATCGAGCCCTTCCGCCTCGCTCGTAAGGCGGAGAAGTACCGCGAGGCCGGAGGCGACGGCCGTCCGACGCGCTTCATCGACAGCATCGAACCGGCTGGTCGTGAGGAGGCGGTGTGCATCCAGGTGGCGGCGGAGGACTCGCTCTATGTCACCCAGGACCACCTGCTGACGCACAACACCCTCAACGACGCCTTCATCATCCTCGACGAGGCGCAGAACACCAGCGCCGAGCAGATGAAGATGTTCCTGACCCGCCTCGGCTTCGACTCGAAGATCGTCGTCACCGGTGACGTCACCCAGGTCGACCTGCCGAACGGGACCAAGAGCGGTCTGCGTCAGGTGCAGGACATCCTGGAGGGCATCGACGACGTGCACTTCTCCCGGCTCACGTCCCAGGATGTCGTCCGGCACAAGCTGGTCGGCCGTATCGTCGACGCGTACGAGAAGTACGACAGCCAAGGCGAGCAGGACGGCCGGGCCGGCAAGGGCCAGGGCCGCCACAACGGGAAGCAGTAGCAGCGCACCATGTCGATCGACGTCAACAACGAGTCCGGAACCGAGGTCGACGAGCAGGCGATCCTCGACATCGCCCGCTACGCACTCGCCCGGATGCGGATCCACCCGCTGTCCGAGCTCTCGGTGATCGTGGTGGACACCGACGCCATGGAACAGCTCCACATCCAGTGGATGGACCTGACGGGTCCGACGGATGTCATGTCCTTCCCGATGGACGAACTGCGTCCGCCGGCCAAGGACGACGAGGAGCCCCCGCAGGGGCTCCTCGGTGACATCGTCCTGTGCCCGGAGGTCGCCAAGAAGCAGGGCGAGGACGCCGAGACGCAGCACTCCATGGACGAGGAGCTCCAGCTCCTCACCGTCCACGGGGTGCTGCACCTGCTCGGCTACGACCACGAGGAGCCGGACGAGAAGGCCGAGATGTTCGGCCTCCAGGCGGCGATCGTGGACGGCTGGCGCGGTGAGCACGGACTGACCGGCCCGTCGCCCGCCCCCACCGTCTCGTGAGCCTGCCGCTCGTCCTCGGTGTCGTCCTGCTGGTCGTCGTCGGCTGGCTGGCGGCCTGCGCGGAGGCCGGTATCGCGCGCACGTCGAGCTTCCGGGCCGCCGAGTCGGTCCGCTCGGGCCGTCGGGGCAGCGCCAAGCTGGAACAGGTGGCGGCCGATCCGACCCGCTATCTCAACGTCGCCCTGCTGGTGCGGGTCGCCTGCGAGATGTCGGCCGGGGTGCTGGTCACGTACGCATGTCTGAAGGAACTCCCGGAGACCTGGGAGGCGCTGGCCGTCGCCATGGGCGTGATGGTCCTCGTCTCCTACGTGGCCATCGGGGTCTCGCCGCGCACCATCGGCCGCCAGCACCCGCTGAACACGGCCACGGCCGCGGCGTACGTGCTGCTGCCGCTGGCCAGGATCATGGGACCCATTCCGCAGCTGCTGATCCTCATCGGGAACGCGCTGACGCCGGGCAAGGGGTTCCGCAAGGGGCCGTTCGCCAGCGAGGCCGAGCTGCGGGCGATGGTCGACCTCGCCGAGCAGGAGTCGCTGATCGAGGACGAGGAGCGCCGCATGGTGCACTCCGTCTTCGAACTCGGCGACACCCTGGTGCGCGAGGTGATGGTGCCGCGCACCGACCTGGTCTGCATCGAGCGCTACAAGACGATCCGGCAGGCGCTCACTCTCGCGCTGCGCTCCGGATTCTCGCGGATCCCGGTCGCCGGGGAGAACGAGGACGACATCGTCGGGATCGTCTATCTGAAGGACCTGGTCCGCAAGACGCACATCAACCGGGAGTCGGAGGCCGATCTGGTCTCCACGGCGATGCGCCCCGCCGCGTTCGTGCCCGACACGAAGAACGCCGGTGACCTGCTGCGCGAGATGCAGCAGGAGCGCAGCCATGTCGCGGTCGTCATCGACGAGTACGGCGGCACGGCGGGCATCGTCACCATCGAGGACATCCTGGAAGAGATCGTCGGCGAGATCACCGACGAGTACGACCGCGAACTCCCGCCGGTCCAGGAGCTGGAGAACGGCTGCTTCCGGGTGACCGCCCGGCTGGACATCGGGGACCTCGGGGAGCTGTTCGGACTCGACGAGTACGACGACGAGGACGTGGAGACCGTCGGGGGTCTGCTCGCGAAGGCGCTGGGCCGGGTCCCGATCGCCGGAGCCTCCTCCGAGGTCGAACTGCCCGACGGACGGCGGCTGCGGCTGACCGCGGAGTCCCCGGCGGGCCGCCGGAACAAGATCGTCACGGTGCTGGCGGAGCCGGTGGCTCCGCAGGAGGAGGCGGTGGGATGACCCCCGAGGAGCTGAGGACGTTCTGTCTCGGGTTCAACGCGAGCGTCGAGGAGTTCCCGTTCGGTCCGGAGGCGTCCGTCTTCAAGGTGCTCGGCAAGATGTTCGCGCTGAGCGCGCTGCACGGGCGCCCGCTGACGGTGAACCTGAAGTGCGACCCCGACGACGCGGTGCGGCTCCGGGAGGAGTACGAGGCCGTGGCGCCGGGGTGGCACATGAACAAGCGGCACTGGAACACGGTGACGGTGTCGGGGCTGCCCGCGGCGAAGCTGCGCGAGCTGATCGAGGACAGCTACGACCTGGTCGTGGCGGGACTGCCCCGGGCGGAGCGGTTGCGGCTGGACCGGGGGTAGCGGGAGGCGGGTGGTTCGGGGCCACGCCCGGGCCCCCGCTCCTCAATCGCCGGACGGGCTTGACTCTGCCGCGGCGAGGCCTGTGTCCGTGCCCGCGGGGCTTGAGGTTCTCAGGCCCGTTGCCACCGCGGCCGCTGTGGTGATCAGCAGGCCCGCTGCCACCGCGACCGCCGTCCGGACTCCGTCGAACAGCGAGCCCTGGGCCGTCGCCACCACGCCGAGCAGCGGGATGCCGATCGTGAGACCCACCTGCTGGACCGTGGTGACCAGGCCCGTCGCCAGACCCTGCTCCTCGTTCGGCACACCTGATGTGACGGTCAGTCCGTACGCGATGATCGCGCCCAGGTGGCACATGCTGGCCAGGGAGACCGCCGCGGTCGCCAGCCAGATTCCGGAGCTCTCGCCGAGGCCCAGCAGGGCCGCGATGAAGACGCCCTGGCCCAGCAGGGAGACGGACAGGGTGCGCCGGGCCCCGATCCGGCCGATGACCTTCGGCGCGTAGACACCGGCCACCACCGAGGCGATGCCCTGCACGCCGAAGACCAGCCCGGTCCCGAAGGCCGACAGGTCCAGGACCTCCTGGAGGTACAGGGTCAGGACGAAGACGATCGTGCTCATCATCGAGAAGGTGAGGAGCCCGCCCAGATTGCCGAAGGCCACCGTGCGGCGGCGCAGCATCGGCAGCGACACGAGGGGGGCCGCCGCACGCGTCTCGACGAGCGCGAAGGCGATGAGCAGCGCGACTCCGACGACCAGCGCGATCTGCACGTCCCCGCGCCCGAATCCGTGCTCGGCTGCCGTCGACAGGGCGTAGATCAGTGCGAGGAGCCCGCCGGTGACCGTCGCCGCACCCGGTACGTCGAGCCGTGGCCGCTCGGGCGTACGGGACTCGGTGAGCAGCGCGGGAGCCGCCGCGAGCACGGCCACCGCGGCCAGCGTCAGCAGTCCCATGGTGGAGCGCCAGCCCAGCGTGTCGGTGAGGGTCCCACCGGCGACCATGCCGACGGTGAAGCCGAGGGAGAGCAGTGTGCCGCTGATGCCGAGCGCCCGGTCCCGCTGCGGGCCCTCCGGGAAGGTGGTGGTGAGCAGGGACATCCCGGTCGGCACGATCACCGCGGCGCCGAGCCCCTGGAGCGCCCGCCCGGTCAGGAACGCGGCCGGGTTCCAGGCGAGGGTGGCCAGCAGCGAGGCGGCGCCGAAGACGGCGAGGCCGGTGAGGAACATCCGGCGGCGGCCGTAGAGGTCGGCGATCCGGCCGAAGAGGAGCAGGAAGCCGCCGGACGGCAGGGCGAACGCGGTGATCGCCCACTGCAGGCCGGTCCGGCTCAGACCGAGGTCGTCGCCGAGTACGGGCAGTGCCACGTTCAGCACGGAGAAGTCGAGCGACACCATGAACTGGGCGGCACAGAGAACGAGGAGCACCAGCCGGGCCCGGCCGGAGAGCCGGTCCGGGGCTGGAGGTGCGGGAGGGGTGACAGCTTCTTGAGCCGGGGTGTGGATCGCCATGCCCATGAGCCTGCGGCCGTCGGAATATCCGTGGGGAGCGGGAACTTATCCTGTTGGCGCCACCACCAGGCAGGCGCGGGCACGGACACCAGGGGGAGTACGTGGGCACACCGGCCCGGATCGCGGCGGACGCGGGCAAGGCGCATCGTCTCGGTGAGCTGCGGGAGTTCCTGATGAGCAGGCGGGCGCGGGTCAGCCCGTCGGAGGCCGGCCTTCCGGACGGCGGCGCGCGGCGCCGCACCCCTGGGCTGCGCCGCGAGGAGGTCGCCGTCCTCGCCGGGGTGGGCGTCTCCTGGTACCAGTGGCTGGAGCAGGGCCGGGACATCACCGTCTCCCCGCAGGTGCTGGACTCGGTGGCTCGGGTGCTGCGGCTCAGCAGCGCCGAACGCCGTCACCTCTACGTCCTGGCGGGTCTCAACCCGCCCGCGCCGGAGGTCGATCCGGCTGACGCCGACATGTGCGACGGTCTGCAGCGGCTGCTCGACCGCTGGATGCCTTTTCCGGCGCACATCATGGACGCGTACTGGAACATCGTCCTGTACAACGACGCGGCCGCGATCGTGATGGGGATGGGGCGGGACCGGACACAGAACTGCGTGATCGACTTCTTCACCGACCCGGTCCACCGCGTCCGGCGCAAGGACTGGCGGGAGACCGCCGCCCAGGTCGTCGCCCAGTTCCGGGCCGCCTGCTCCGAATGCCCCGACGACGACGGATTCCGGGCGATCGTCGACGAGGCGAAGGAGCGCAGCCCCGAGTTCGCCGAGCTCTGGGAGCGCCGGGACATCGCGCCCGGCGGCCAGATGCGCAAGGAGCTGACCCATCCGGCGGTGGGCACGCTGGTCATGGAGGCCACCCAGCTGCGCATCCCGGCCCGCCCGGACCTGGCGGTCGTGCTGCACAACCCGTGGCCGGACACCGGCACCGAGGAGAAGCTCCGCCGGCTGGCCTCGCCCGAGGGGCGGCGTGGTTCGATGCGCCAGGTCCAGGGATGAGCCGAGCGTGCCGCCCGCGTGCCTCGACCGTCACCGCGCTTCGTATGCTCGGCACATGAGCGATAGCACCGACCTCGGCGCCGAGGACCGCAAGATCGTCACGCTGGCGCGCAGCGCCCGCGCCCGCAACGGTGTGCCGGAGGGCGCGGCCGTGCGGGACGAGACCGGACGTACGTACGTGGCGGGCACGGTGCGGCTGGAGTCGCTGCGGCTCAGCGCGCTCCAGACGGCCGTCGCCATGGCCGTGGCGAGCGGCGCCACCTCTCTGGAGGCGGCCGCGGTCGTCTCCGAGGCGCAGACCCCGTCGGACGAGGACCGCGCCGCGGTACGGGACCTGGGCGGTGCCGACACACCCGTGTTCCTCGCCGGGCCGGACGGGGTGCTACGGCTCAGCGTGACGGCGGGCTGACCTCCGCAGGACCGGCACATCGTGTGCGAACGCCCCGAGCCCACCGATTCGAAGATCCGACAGCCCGGGGACGCGGCACAGAAGCCGCCGCTGGGCAGCCGCGCCGGGTGTGGGCGCGCGCGTCGTCACCGGGGGAGGACTGCTCGCCGGGCCCGCCCGCGCCACGGCGGCATCCGCGGCGGTGGACTTGCCTTCCCGTCGTAGTCGCCGGGGGCGGCGGGCTGTGGATACGGGCCCGCCGGAGCCGCCGGCGCACGGCCTGAGGAGCGGCGCCCGGCGGCCCCGCCGGCCGCCTTGGTACGGCAGCGCCGCCGGGATCGGGGACAATGGGCGCCATGAGCGCTCGACCTAACCCAGAAGCTGCTGCGCCGCAGGCAGAGAACACCGCCCCCCACCGGGCCGGTTTCGCCTGCTTCGTGGGGCGTCCCAACGCGGGCAAGTCCACCCTTACGAACGCTCTGGTCGGACAGAAGGTGGCGATCACCTCCAACCGGCCACAGACCACCCGGCACACCGTGCGCGGCATCGTGCACCGGCCGGATGCCCAGCTGATCCTGGTCGACACCCCCGGCCTCCACAAGCCGCGCACCCTGCTCGGCGAGCGTCTCAACGACGTCGTACGCACCACCTGGGCCGAGGTCGACGTCATCGGTTTCTGCCTGCCCGCGGACCAGAAGCTGGGCCCCGGCGACAAGTACATCGTCAAGGAACTCGCGGGCATCAAGAAGACGCCCAAGATCGCGATCATCACCAAGTCCGACCTGGTCGAGTCCAAGCAGCTCGCCGAACAGCTGCTGGCCGTCTCCCGCCTCGGCGAGGAGCTCGGCTTCGAGTGGGCGGAGATCATCCCGGTCTCGGCCGTCAAGGACGAGCAGGTGGGCCTGCTGGCCGACCTGATCGCCCCGCTGCTCCCTCAGAGCCCGCCGCTCTACCCGGAGGGCGACCTCACGGACGAGCCCGAGATGGTCATGGTCGCGGAGCTGATCCGGGAGGCCGCGCTCGAAGGCGTACGGGACGAGCTGCCGCACTCCATCGCGGTCGTCGTCGAGGAGATGCTGCCGCGCGAGGACCGTCCGGCGGACAAGCCGCTGCTCGACATCCACGCCAACGTCTACATCGAGCGCCCCAGCCAGAAGGGCATCATCATCGGCCCGAAGGGCAAGCGCCTGAAGGACGTCGGCACGAAGTCCCGCAAGCACATCGAGGCACTGCTCGGCACGCCGGTCTTCCTCGACCTGCACGTGAAGGTCGCCAAGGACTGGCAGCGCGATCCGAAGCAGCTGCGCAAGCTGGGGTTCTGACGCGCAGGCTGCGGGTTCCGACCCGCAGGCCGGGGTTCCGAGCGGGCCCCGTCAGCGGTGCGCCGACGGTCTCACGCGCCCTCCTTCAGAACGCGTGAGACCAGGGCGCGCTGCGCGTCGGTCAGTCGGGGATCCGCGCAGTGCACCGTCCGGTCGCCGACCGTGATCCGGTAGCCGAAGCCGTCCGGAACACCGGGCGGCGGGGCCTCCCGGCCGCCGGCGAGCGCCGACTCGGCCAGGTTCTCCCACTCATGGGCGTCGGCCCGTCCGGCGGTGTCGATCTCGCGGTGGCGCGCGATGCCGGCGAAGCCGCCGGTCCTGCTCACCTGGATCCGCATGCGTGTCCTTCCTCGACGTCGGCGGACGGGCCTGCTCCGGGCCTCTACGCGGTCGGCACACCCACCTCCGACCAGGCCTTGAGGACCGCCTCCGCCTCGTCGCCCTCGCCGAAGCGGCTGCGCGCCGCCGCCACGGTCAGACGGGCGAAGGCCGCGAAGTCCGCGTCCACCGCCAGTTCACCACCTGTGAGCACATCGAACCAGAGCTGCCCGGCCTTCTCCCAGGAGCTGCCGCCGAGCGCCGTCGCCAGCAGGTAGAACGCGCGGTTCGGGATGCCGGAGTTGAGGTGGACGCCGCCGTTGTCGTCGCCGGTGTGGATGTAGTCGTCCATGGACGCGGGCTGCGGGTCCTTGCCGAGCACGTCGTCGTCGTACGCCGTGCCGGGCGCCTTCATCGAGCGCAGCGCCACCCCCTGGACACGGGGGGCCAGCAGCCCCGCGCCGATCAGCCAGTCGGCCTGCTCGGCGGTCTGGCCGAGCGAGTACTGCTTGACGAGCGAGCCGAACACGTCCGAGACGGATTCGTTGAGCGCGCCGGACTGGCCGTAGTAGCTCAGGTTGGCCGTGTACTGGGTCAGTCCGTGCGCCAGCTCGTGGGCGATGACGTCGATCGCGACGGTGAAGTCCAGGAAGACCTCCCCGTCCCCGTCGCCGAAGACCATCTGCTCGCCGTCGAAGAAGGCGTTGTTGTACTTCTCGTCGTAGTGCACGGAACCGATCAGCGGCAGCCCGTTGCCGTCGATCGAACGTCGTCCGTAGGCCTTGAGCAACAGTTCGAAGGTGGCGCCGAGGCCCGCGTACGCGCGGTTGACGCTGGCGTCGGACGTGGGGTCCTCGCCCTCGGCGCGGACCTTGGTGCCGGGCAGGTCGGTGCCGTGGCGGCAGTCGTAGAGCGTGCGGTCGGGTTTGCCGGAGCGGTCGCCCTCCGCGGCCGGGGCGACGGGCGACCGGACGGGGGTCGTCACCTGGCGGCGGGTGCGCCGTGCGGCGTCGGCCTCCAGGGTGCGGCGGGCCGGGCCCGCCAGGACGGGATCGTCGGACTGTGACAGCTTGTCGAGGACGTGGGGCGGCACGATGGCGCAGAAGACGGGGTGGAACCCGTGCTGAGATCGAGGCTGCATGCCTTCGACTGTGGCAGCGTGTGATCGCAATGTCACTGGTTGCCACCAGGATTGACGAAATAGAGTGATCGGTCACCGTTCACCCTTTACCGTCGCCCGGATCCCGCATACTGATACGGCACCGACGTCTCGGGCGTCGCTCGGCTACTCTCTTCGCATCATGCGTTTCGGGCTGCTTCTTCTTAGCTGCCGCGGCGAGGGTCTGTAGTCGTAGGCCGACCCCCTCCCCGCGGAGTCTTGTGTTGCAGCGACACAGTCGGCCTCCCCCAGGCTCTCAACGAGCAGGGGGACCCCCTTCTTGCCGGACTCCGAGGAGCCCTACGTCATGACCGCAGTGAATCCCGCCCAGACCCCCGCCGAGAGCGCCGTCGGGCGCCCCACGCCGATCACCAACGCCACGGGGCTGCAGAAGTCGTCCGGGATGCCGATCGGCAAGTACGGCCGGTACGAGGCCGTCGAGATCCCCGACCGCACCTGGCCGGACAACCGGATCACGGTCGCGCCCCGCTGGCTCTCCACGGACCTGCGCGACGGCAACCAGGCGCTGATCGACCCGATGTCGCCCGCCCGTAAGCGCGAGATGTTCGACCTGCTGGTGCGCATGGGCTACAAGGAGATCGAGGTCGGCTTCCCGTCCTCCGGCGAGACCGACTTCGCGTTCGTCCGCTCCATCATCGAAGAGGGCGCGATCCCCGAGGACGTGACGATCTCCGTCCTGACGCAGGCCCGCGAGGAACTGATCGAGCGGACCGTCGAATCACTGCGCGGCGCCCACCGCGCCACCGTCCACCTGTACAACGCGACCGCCCCCACCTTCCGCCGCGTGGTCTTCCGCGGCTCCAGGGAACAGGTCAAGCAGATCGCCGTGGACGGCACCCGGCTGGTCATGGAGTACGCCGAGAAGATCCTGGGCGAGGAGACGATCTTCGGCTACCAGTACAGCCCGGAGATCTTCACCGACACCGAGCTGGACTTCGCCCTGGAGGTCTGCGAGGCCGTCTGTGACGTCTGGCAGCCCGAGGAGGGCCGCGAGATCATCCTCAACCTGCCCGCCACCGTGGAGCGTTCGACGCCCTCCACGCACGCCGACCGGTTCGAGTGGATGTCGCGCAACCTGTCGCGCCGCGAGTTCGTCTGCCTCTCCGTCCACCCGCACAACGACCGCGGCACCGCCGTCGCGGCCGCCGAACTGGCCCTGATGGCCGGGGCGGACCGGATCGAGGGCTGCCTGTTCGGCCAGGGCGAGCGCACCGGCAACGTCGACCTGGTCACACTGGGCATGAACCTCTTCTCGCAGGGCGTCGACCCGCAGATCGACTTCTCCCAGATCGACGAGATCCGCCGCACCAGCGAGTACTGCAACCAGATGGAGATCCACCCGCGCCACCCGTACGCGGGCGACCTGGTCTACACCGCCTTCTCCGGTTCCCACCAGGACGCCATCAAGAAGGGCTTCGACGCGATGGAGGCCGACGCGGCCGCCCAGGGCAAGAGCGTCGACGACATCGAGTGGGCGGTGCCGTACCTGCCGATCGACCCGAAGGACGTCGGCCGCAGCTACGAGGCGGTCATCCGGGTCAACTCGCAGTCCGGCAAGGGCGGAATCGCATACGTCCTGAAGAACGACCACAAGCTGGACCTGCCGCGCCGGATGCAGATCGAGTACTCCCGGATCATTCAGGCCAAGACCGACGCCGAGGGCGGCGAGATCACGCCGGCGCAGATCTGGACCACGTTCCAGGACGAGTACCTGCCCAACCCCGGGAACGCCGAGGCTCAGTGGGGCCGCGTACAGATCCGTTCCGGCCAGAGCACCCTCGGGTCCGACGGCCGGGACACGATCACCGTCGAGGCGACGGTGGACGGCGCGGACACCGTGCTCACCGGCTCCGGCAACGGCCCGATCTCGGCGTTCTTCGAAGCGCTGCAGGCCATCGGCATCGACGCCCGGCTGCTGGACTACACGGAGCACACGATGAGTGAGGGCGCGAGCGCGCAGGCCGCCTCGTACATCGAGTGCGCCATCGACGGAAAGGTCCTGTGGGGCATCGGCATCGACGCCAACACCACCCGGGCCTCACTGAAGGCGGTCGTCTCGGCCGTCAACCGCGCCACCCGCTGAACCGGTGCCCGAAAGGGCACCAATCAGTACGGTCCGTGAGCCCGTCCACCCGCACCGGGGGGCGGGCTTCGGCCATCTCCGGGCGGTTGTGACGAGTGAGGTACTGACGTCTTCTCGTGGATGTGGTTAACATCACGTCAACACGGCAATGTTGCCGTGGGAGTACCTCCCGTGTCCTCAGGGCTACGGGGGAGTTACGGAGGTGTGCGACGTGTGGTCAGCCTTGGGACAACACGCCATAAAGCTGCGTATCTGCGGCATCCGCACCATGTGGGACACCGTCGGTGACGGCGAGTTCTTCTGCACCGGCTGCGGAGGTGACCGCAACTACCGCCGCCTCACCGGACGCCGGCGCTTCGCGGTCCTCGGTGTGCCGCTGCTGCCGCGCGGCACCGTGGGGCCGGTCGTCGAATGCGCCGCCTGCCACCACCACTTCGACACCGACGCGCTCGACCACCCCACCACCACCCGGTTCTCCTCGATGCTCAAGGACGCCGTCCACACCGTGGCGCTCGGCGTCCTCGCGGCCGGCGGCACCACCTCCCGCACGGTTCTGGAGACCGCGGTCGCCACCGTGCGCGGCGCCGGTTTCGACGACTGCACGCAGGAGCAGCTCGCCACCGTGGTCGAGGTCCTCTCCGTCGACATCGGTCACGGCTCGGCGTTCGGCCCCGCCGCCGAGGCCTGCGGCGCCGCCCTCGCCATCGAGCTCCACGAGGCGCTGGTGCCCCTCGCCCCGCACCTGGCCCCGGCCGGGCGTGAATCGATCCTCCTCCAGGCCGCCAGGATCGCGCTCGCCGACGGCCCGTACAGCCCGGCCGAACGCGAGGTGCTCACCACGGTCGGCGGCGCGCTCCAGCTCCGCGCCGAGGACACCGCCCGACTCCTCGCCGCAGCGGCGCGTACGCCCTCCTGAGCCCCTTCGGGACCTCACCCCGCACTCGGGGCGCTGCGGGCGCTCCCGGCCGCCGCTGAGGCCGTTTCCGGGGCTCATGGGCCGCCGGGTGTTCTGCCGGCCGCCCGCGTACCGGACAATGGAGCCATGAGCTTGTTCCGGGACGACGGCGTGGTGCTGCGCACGCAGAAGCTGGGCGAGGCCGACCGGATCATCACGATCCTGACCCGCGGCCACGGCCGGGTGCGGGCCGTCGCGCGCGGGGTGCGGCGCACGAAGTCGAAGTTCGGGGCCCGGCTGGAGCCGTTCTCCCATGTGGACGTGCAGTTCTTCGCCCGGGGCAGCGAGCTGATCGGCCGAGGACTGCCGCTCTGCACCCAGAGCGAGACGATCGCCCCGTACGGCGGCGGCATCGTCGCCGACTACGGGCGCTACACCGCGGGCACCGCGATGCTGGAGACCGCCGAACGCTTCACCGACCACGAGGGCGAGCCCGCGGTCCAGCAGTACCTGCTGCTGGTGGGCGGCCTGCGCACCCTGTCCCGCGGCGAACACGACCCCCACCTCATCCTCGACGCCTTCCTGCTGCGCTCCCTCGCCGTCAACGGCTACGCGCCCAGCTTCGACGACTGCGCCCGGTGCGGAATGCCCGGACCGAACCGGTTCTTCTCCGTCGCCGCCGGCGGCGTCATATGCGGCGACTGCCGGGTACCCGGCAGCGTCGTACCCTCGGCTGAGGCCGTCACCCTGCTGAGCGCCCTGCTCACCGGCGACTGGGAGACGGCGGACGCGTGCGAGGCGCGTCATGCCAGGGAGGGGAGCGGGCTGGTGTCCGCCTACCTGCACTGGCATCTGGAGCGCGGGCTGCGCTCGCTGCGGTACGTGGAAAAGTGACACAGGGAGACTGAGAAGCTCATGGCAGTACGCGGAATCCTCGGCGGCCGTAACCGGCGCGAGCACAAGGCCCCGGAGCCGCACCCCTCCGGTGCCACGCCCCCGAAGATCCCCGGTGAACTGGTGCCCAAGCACGTCGCCGTCGTGATGGACGGGAACGGCCGCTGGGCCAAGGAGCGCGGGCTGCCGCGTACCGAGGGCCACAAGGTCGGCGAGGGCGTCGTCATGGACGTGCTCAAGGGCTGTATCGAGATGGGCGTCAAGAACCTCTCGCTGTACGCCTTCTCCACGGAGAACTGGAAGCGGTCCCCGGACGAGGTGAAGTTCCTGATGAACTTCAACCGGGACGTCATCCGCCGCCGCCGCGACGAGATGGACGAGCTCGGCATCCGGATCCGCTGGGTCGGCCGCATGCCGAAGCTGTGGAAGTCCGTCGTCCAGGAGCTCCAGGTCGCCCAGGAGCAGACCAAGGACAACGACAAGATGACGCTGTACTTCTGCGTCAACTACGGCGGCCGGGCCGAGATCGCCGACGCCGCGCAGCGGATCGCACAGGACGTCGCGGCCGGGAAGCTCGACCCGTCGAAGGTGAACGAGAAGACCTTCGCGAAGTACACCTACTACCCGGACATGCCGGACGTCGACCTCTTCGTCCGCCCGAGCGGCGAGCAGCGCACGTCCAACTACCTGATCTGGCAGAGCGCGTACGCCGAGATGGTCTTCCAGGACGTGCTGTGGCCGGACTTCGACCGCCGCGACCTGTGGCGGGCCTGTCTGGAATTCGCCCAGCGCGACCGGCGCTTCGGCGGTGCGGTGGAGGCGGCGCAGAAGACGGAACCGACGGCCTGAGCCCGAGCCGCTGCCGGTACGATCACGGCTCTTCGGACTTGGGGGGGGGCTCATGAGTGAGCAGCAGGGGACCGGGCACGGTGGGGTCGAGCTGAGATACCGGCCCGAGCTGCGGGACTACTCGGCGGCACTACGGGCCCGCGGCCGGTTCAGCAAGGCGGGCCGGCGGCAGCGGACTCTGGCGGTGGCCGCGACGGGTTGTCTCGTCGCGGCCGTCTTCCTGGCTCTGGCGCGAGGCGCCGACGTGCCGGCGGTGCTGCCGCTGGGGCTGCTGGTCTGCTTCTCCCTGCTGTTCCTGAGTCCGTGGCTGGTGGCGCGCCAGGTGTTCCGGTTCGTGCGGCGGCAGGGCGAGTTCCGGGTGCGGGTCGACGAGGCCGGAGTCACCGTCGACACGGACAACTCCAGCACGGTCATCCGGTGGCGGGCGCAGCCGCGGTACGTGGAGACGGCGGATCTCTTCGTGATGCTCAGCGACGACAAGAACGCCACCGCTCTGACCGTGATAGCCAAGCGCGGCGTCCAGGACCGGTCCGACGTGGACCACCTGCGCGAGATCTTCGACCGTCATCTGACAAAGGGCTGACCGCCGGAGCCCGGCGCCTCCAGCCCTTCCGGGGAACGGGGAACGGGGGCCCGGGGCTGCGCCCCCGGGCTCACTCCTGGGCGCTCGCGCACTCCACGCAGGTGCCGAAGACCTCCACCGTGTGCGCCACGTTCACGAAGCCGTGCTGCGCGGCGATGGTCTCCGCCCACTGCTCCACCGCGGGCCCCTCGACCTCGACCGCCTTGCCGCACATCCGGCAGACCAGGTGGTGGTGGTGGTCGCCGGTCGAGCACCGGCGGTAGACGGACTCGCCGTCCGTGGTGCGCAGCACGTCGACCTCGCCCGCGTCCGCGAGGGACTGCAGGGTGCGGTAGACGGTGGTCAGCCCGACCGAGTCGCCGCGGTGCTTGAGGACGTCGTGCAGCTCCTGCGCGCTGCGGAACTCGTCCACCTCGTCGAGCGCCGCGGCCACCGCGGTCCGCTGCCGGGTCGAGCGGCCTCGCACCGGTGCCGCGTTCGTTCCACTGATCGGCGCCGTCGCCACAGGTGCCTCCTCGTGTCGCCCGTACGTTTGTCGGGCCATTGTGCCAGCCCGGCCCGGCCGCGGGGTCAGACGCGGACGTCGTCCGCCGGCCGGCGCGTTGCCGGTACCTCCAGGGTGCACCGCTCCGAGACCGATTCGCTCCTGCGCGCGCGGCTTCTGGCCAGGGGTGCGGCGAGCACGGTCAGTACGACGAAGACGCCGATGGCGAGCAGCACGATCGTCGCTCCGGGGGGTACGTCCTGGTAGTACGAGGTCACGGTGCCGGCCAGCGTAACGGCGACCCCGATGACGACCGAGAGGACGAAGGTCACCTTGAAGGAGCGGGTGATCTGTTGCGCGGCGGCGACCGGGACCACCATCAGGGCACTGACCAGCAGCAGCCCGACGACCCGCATCGCCACGGTGACGGTGACCGCGGCGGTGACCGCGACCAGCAGGTTCAGCACCCGCACCGGCAGACCGGTGACCCGGGCGAACTCCTCGTCCTGACTGACCGCGAAGAGCTGCCTGCGCAGGCCCACCGTCACCAGCAGCACGAACGCCGCCAGCAGACCGATCGCGGTGATGTCCTCGGAGGAGACCGTGGACAGCGAGCCGAAGAGGTACGAGGTGAGGTTGGCGTTGGAGCCGGTGTCGGAGAGGTTGATCAGCAGGACACCGCCCGCCATGCCGCCGTAGAACAGCATCGCCAGGGCGATGTCGCCGCGGGTGCGGCCGTACCAGCGGATCAGCTCCATGACGACCGCGCCCACGACGGCGACGGCGGTGGCCATCCAGACGGGGCTGGTGGAGAGCAGGAAGCCGAGGCCGACGCCGGTCATCGCGATATGACCGATGCCGTCGCCCATCAGGGCCTGCCGGCGCTGCACCAGGTAGATGCCGACGGCGGGGGCGATGACGCCGACGAGCACGGCGGCGATCAGCGCCCGCTGCATGAAGGGAGGGGTGAGGAAGTCCATGATCAGCTCAGCAGTCCCGTCCGGACGGGCTCGGAAGCCGCGTGGGGGTGTACGTGGTCGTGGCCGGGCAGTGCGTGCTGCCCGACCGCCTTCGGGGGCGGCCCGTCGTGCATCACGCAGCCGTCGCGCAGCACGACCGCGCGGTCGATCAGCGGCTCCAGCGGGCCGAGCTCGTGCAGGACGAGCAGCACGGTGGTGCCGGCGGCGACCTGTTCGCGCAGGGTCGCGGCGAGGATCTCCTGGCTGGCCAGGTCGACGCCGGCCATCGGCTCGTCCATGATCAGCAGATCGGGCTCGGCGGCGAGCGCGCGGGCGATCAGCACGCGCTGGTGCTGGCCGCCGGAGAGGGCGTTCACGGAGTCCTTGGCGCGGTCGGCGAGGCCGACGAGTTCGATCGCCCGGTCGACGGCGGCGCGGTCGGCCCGGCGGGGCAGGCCCAGCTTGGTGCGGGAGAGCCGTCCGGAGGAGACGACCTCGCGGATCGTGGCCGGCACGCCGCCGGCCGCCGTGGTGCGCTGCGGTACGTAGCCCACCCGGGCCCAGTCGCGGAACCGGCGCAGCGGGGTGCCGAAGAGCTCGACGGTGCCGCCGGTGAGCGGGACCTGGCCGATGGCGGAGCGCACGGCTGTCGACTTGCCGGAACCGTTGGCACCGAGGAGCGCGACGACCTCGCCGCGGTGCACGGTCAGGTCGACGCCGCGCAGGACGGGGCGTGCTCCGAGTGTGGCCGTGGCGTCGCGCAGGACGATCACGGGTTCGGGGATGGAGCTCGCGGGCTCGGGCATGAGCGCCTCCGGTGCTGCTGCGGGGTTCGGGGTGGTCCGGTCGGCGGGGCCGGCCGGACCGGGCTGGGCGGTCTCGTCGCTCACTTCTCGCCGAGTGCCTTCTGCAACGCGACGAGGTTGGACTTCATGACCTCGATGTAGTCATCGCCCTTGGACTTGTCGGTAATTCCCTCCAGCGGGTCCAGGACGTCGGTCCGCAGGCCGGTGTCCCGGGCGACGGTCTTCGCCGTCTTGTCGCTGGCGAGCGTCTCGAAGAAGACGGTGGTGACCTTCTTCTGCTTCGCGATGGAGTGCAGGGCGCTGATCCGGGCGGGGCTGGGCTCGGCCTCGGGGTCGATCCCGGCGATGCCCTCCTGGGTGAGGCCGTAGCGCTCGGCCAGGTACCCGAAGGCGGAGTGGGTGGTGATGAACGTCTTGGTGGAGGTCGACTTCAGCCCCTTCGCGTACGCGGTGTCGAGCGCGCCGAGCTCGTTGACCAGGGCGTCGGTGTTCTTGCGGTAGTCCGCGGCGTGGTCCGGGTCGGTCTTCTCCAGGGACTTGCCGACCCCCTTGGCGACCTCGGCGTACTTCACCGGGTCCAGCCAGATGTGCGGGTCGGCGCCGGCCTCCTCGCCCTCGTGTTCGTGGGCGTGCTCCTCGCCGCCGGCTTCGGTGCCGTGGTCCTCCAGCGTGGTCAGCTTCGCCGCGTCCACGGTGTTCTTCGACTCGGAGAGCTTGATCGCGTCGTCGACGGCGGGCTGGATGCCGTCGAGGTAGACGATCAGGTCGGCGTCGCTGAGGCTGCCGATCTGGCGCGGGCTGAGCTCCAGGTCGTGCGGCTCCACGCCCGGCTTGGTGAGGCTGGAGACGGAGACGTGGCTGCCGCCTATTCGCTCGGCGAGGAACTGCATCGGGTAGAACGAGGCCACCACGTTCAGCTTGTCACCGCCCTTGTGATCGGCGGCGTCGGATGTCGAGCAGGCGGAGAGCGCGGTGAGGCCGAGGACGACTGCTCCGGCGACGGCGGCGGTGGGTATGAGGCGACGTTCGTTCATGACAGTCATTTTCAACAAAAGTGGAAACGATTGTCAACAAGGCTGATGAGATGCCTCCGGAAGTGACTGTCCCGATACCGATTTGATCGAAGGGGCGTGCCCGCCGGTAATCTGAGGCATCCGCGCACCCGTCTCCCGACCACCACCCCCGTCGAGGCGCTTCGCGCAGGCCCTGTCCAATTTCGTCGTCGTAATGAAGAGAGCACCGTGGCCGCCGACAAGATCGACTCCATCGTCAGCCTGAGCAAGCGCCGTGGCTTCGTTTTCCCCTCCAGTGAGATCTACGGCGGCCAGCGCGCCGCCTGGGACTACGGGCCGCTGGGCGTTGAGCTCAAGGAGAACCTCAAGCGTCAGTGGTGGCGCTACATGGTCACCTCGCGCGAGGACGTGGTCGGACTCGACTCGTCGGTCATCCTGGCCCCCGAGGTGTGGGTGGCCTCGGGCCACGTCGCCACGTTCTCCGACCCGCTGACCGAGTGCACCTCCTGCCACAAGCGCTACCGCGCGGACCACCTGGAGGAGGCGTACGAGGAGAAGCACGGCAAGCCGCCGGTCAACGGCCTCGCCGACCTCAACTGCCCCAACTGCGGCAACAAGGGCACCTTCACCGAGCCCAAGGAGTTCTCGGGCCTGCTCTCCACGCACCTCGGCCCGACCCAGGACTCCGGTTCGGTCGCCTATCTGCGCCCCGAGACCGCCCAGGGCATCTTCACCAACTTCGCCCAGGTGCAGACGGCTTCGCGCAAGAAGCCGCCGTTCGGCATCGCTCAGATGGGCAAGTCCTTCCGGAACGAGATCACTCCGGGCAACTTCATCTTCCGCACCCGCGAGTTCGAGCAGATGGAGATGGAGTTCTTCGTCAAGCCGGGCGAGGACGAGCAGTGGCAGGAGTACTGGATGGAGCAGCGCTGGAACTGGTACACCGGTCTCGGCCTGCGCGAGGAGAACATGCGGTGGTTCGAGCACCCGGCGGAGAAGCTCTCCCACTACTCCAAGCGCACCGCTGACATCGAGTACCGCTTCCGCTTCGGCGGCAGCGAGTGGGGCGAGCTGGAGGGTGTCGCCAACCGTACGGACTACGACCTGAAGGCCCACTCCAAGGCCTCGGGCACCGACCTGTCCTTCTTCGACCAGGAGGCCGGCGAGCGCTGGACCCCCTACGTCATCGAGCCGGCGGCCGGTGTCGGCCGCTCGGTGCTGGCCTTCCTGCTCGACGCCTACATCGAGGACGAGGCGCCCAACGCGAAGGGCGTCATGGAGAAGCGCACCGTGATGCGCCTCGACCCGCGCCTGGCGCCGGTGAAGGTCGCGGTCCTGCCGCTGTCCCGCAACCCGCAGCTCTCGCCGAAGGCCAAGGGCCTCGCGGCCGACCTGCGGCAGAACTGGAACATCGAGTTCGACGACGCGGGCGCCATCGGCCGCCGCTACCGCCGCCAGGACGAGATCGGCACGCCGTTCTGCGTCACGGTCGACTTCGACACCCTCGACGACAACGCGGTGACGGTGCGCGAGCGCGACACCATGAAGCAGGAGCGCGTCTCCCTGGACCAGATCCAGGCGTACCTCGGCTCCCGGCTGCTCGGCTGCTGACGCCTCGCATCCACTGCACGAAGCCCCCGGTTCCCCGAACGGAACCGGGGGCTTCGTGCACACTGGGCACAATCGTCCACAGGAGGCTCGGATGCCGTCCATGACCACGAGCAAGGTCAGCAGATGGGACCAGCACGGCCGTGAACACATAGTCCACGTAAGGAAGTCGGGGGTGCAGCGGCAGTTGAGCTGCGACACCTGCGACTGGCGCAAGGGGGTGCAGTTCCTGCCCTGGCTGAAGGCCGAGGAACACCTCGCCGAGGCCCACCAGGCGACGGTCGACCCGACCACCTCGTAGCCCCGCCGGGCCCGTGTCCATGGTTTCCCCGGCCGGTCCCGCAGCCTTCGCCGGGTCCGCCGTCAGGCCCGCAGGCCGCGCAGCAGCAGGTCCGAGACGGCGGTGAACTCGGCCGCGATGGCGGGTTTCTGCCACTCGGCGGCATACGCCGGGTCGTGGAAGCGTGCCGTCGCGTCGAAGACGGCCTGGGCGGCCGCCGCCGGGTCGGCCGCGGCGAACTGGCCGTCCGCCACGCCCTCCTCGATCATCTTCCGCAGCTGGCCCACCAGTTCGCGGATGTGCTCCTCGACCACGGTGCTCTCACCCATCAGCACCTCGTAGGTGGCGAACAGCTCCGGATCGTCACCCGCCTTGTGTCGTTTGGCCTCGAACAGTGCCTCCAGCCACTGCCGCAGTTTCGCCGGGGCTGGCTGGGCCGAGGCGTGCAGGATCTCGGTGAGCGCCAGCTCCGTGCGGGTCAGCCAGCGGCCGGTCACCGCCTCGCGCAGGGCGGCCTTCGTGCGGAAGTGGCGGTACACGCTGCCGTGGCTGACGCCGAGTGCGCGGGCCACGTCCACCACAGTCGCCTTGGCGGGGCCGTAGCGGCGCAGCACCTCCTCGGTGGCTTCGAGGATGCGCTCGGGGGTCAGCGGGTCGGGCGGCGGCGTCATCGGCGGGTGTGCTGCCTTTCGGGGCGTCGTGCGGTGTCGCGCGGCTACGGGCGGTTTGTCGCACGGCTGCGGGCGGTCCGGGACCGGCGCCGGAAGGGTCTCGCGTGCGGCTTGCCGACGGTGTCGCCGCGCCGGACCCTGCTGACCGTACCCGGGCGTCAGCGCTCGCTGTCCAGGTGGGCCATCTGGCTGTCGGGGTAGCGGGCGCCCGCCGCCGCTCCGGCCGGGACGGCCTCCTCGATCGCGGCGAGATCGGCCGCTCCCAGCTCCACGTCCAGGGAGCCGAGGGCCTCGGTCAGCCGGTCGCGCCTGCGGGCGCCGACCAGCGGCACGATGTCCTCGCCCCGGGCGAGGACCCAGGCGATGGCGATCTGCGCGACCGTGACGCCCTTCTGCTCGGCGGTCTTGCGGAGCGCGTCCACCAGGTCGAGGTTGTGCTGGAGGTTCTCGTCCTGGAAGCGGGGGCTCATGGTCCGGAAGTCCCCGGCGCTCAGCTCGCGCTCGCGGGTGAAGTGCCCGCTGATCAGCCCGCGGGAGAGCACGCCGTACGCGGTCACACCGATGCCGAGCTCGCGGCAGACCGGCAGGATCTCCGCCTCGATGGACCGGGAGATCAGCGAGTACTCGATCTGCAGATCGGAGATCGGGGCGACGGACGCCGCCCGCCGGATCGTCTCCGCGCCGACTTCCGAGAGGCCGATGTGGCGCACGTGTCCGGCCTCGACCAGCTCTGCGATGGCGCCGACGGTCTCCTCGACCGGGACGTCGGGGTCGAGCCGCGCGATCCGGTAGACGTCGATGTGGTCGAGGCCGAGCCGCTGGAGCGAGTAGGCCGCGAAGTTCTTCACCGCCGCCGGGCGGCCGTCGTAGCCGGTGAAGCCGCCCTCGACGGTCCGCAGCGCACCGAACTTCACGCTCGTCAGGGCCTGTTCCCGTGCGGTGGCGGGGGCGGTGCGCAAAGCCTCGTTGATCAGGAGCTCGTTGTGGCCCATGCCGTAGAAGTCGCCGGTGTCCAGCAGGGTGATGCCCGCGTCGAGCGCGGCATGGATGGTGGCCACCGACTCGGCGCGGTCGGTCTCGCCGTACAGCGCGGACATACCCATGCAGCCGAGGCCGAGCGCGGATACCTGCGGGCCGGTGGAGCCGAGGGTGCGGGTGCGGAGGACGTTCATGGGGACTCCCGGGTGGACGGCGTGGCCGAGCCGCGGCGCGGTATGCCGCGACTCGTGGTTCGACCATGACATGCGGGATGACAGATTTCAATATCTGTCAGTCCATGTTCCCTCGGGAGGGTGAGTCCACCGGCCGAAAACTCGGTGCTGGGGCAGACCGGGGCGCGGTACCGTTCCGGCATGTCTTCGTTCTTCCAGATCTACGAGTGAGAGCGCGGCGGGTCGACCACCCGCCGCCCGCCCGGATCGATCCAGGGTCGTCTCGGACCCTCACTTTCACCACGAATGGGAGAACCCCGTGGCCAAGAGCCGTAACAACCTCCTCGGCGTCGGTGGACAGCGCAAGAAGCTGTCCCGAGCCGAACAGCAGGGCGCAGGTCCCGAGCGCAACGCCGACCGGAAGACGGCCGCCGAGCAGAAGCAGGAGCTGCTGCGCAAGATGCGGGAGCGTGCCGGTCACCCCGCGCAGCCGGACGACGCGGCAGCCGGGCAGGACGCCGCGGAGCAGGACGCCCCGGCGCAGAGCTGACGCTCCGGTGCCGAGTTGACGCTCCGGTGCCGAGCTGACGCCCCCCGCGGATCGCAGATCGCGGATCGCGCCACTCGTACGACCGTGGGCCCGGAACACCTCAGGTGTCCCGGGCCCACGGCAGTGACGGAGCCGCGCTCACGACACCGTGCGCGGCAGCCGCAGGCTCAGCAGTGTCGTCAGGGCCACCGCGGCCAGCTGGACCAGCAGCGTCACGACCAGCGCGTCCCGCATCCCCGAGCCCGGGGCCAGCGAGAGGAACAGCGAGCCGAGCGTCGCCACGCCCAGTGCCAGCGCCGCCTGCTGGGTCGTCGTCATGACCCCGCCGCCCACACCGGCCCGCTCCGGCGGCACGTCGGAGAGCACGATGCGGAACAGGACGGGCAGTTGGAGGCCCTGGCCGAGACCGGCGATCGCCATTCCCGGCAGCAGCCCGAGCAGCCCCAGTCCGGACCACTCGCGCCACACCGTGAGCGCCAGCACCACCACGCCGAGCGCCTGGATGATCCCGCCGGCCGTCACGACCCGGCTGCCGTACCGCCGCACCAGCCTCGGACCCGCCAGCGACGCCGCGAAGAAGGCCGCCGCCATCGGGGCCATCGACAGGCCGGACGCCGCCGGGCCCAGCTTCAGGCCCTGCTGGAGGGCCACCGCGATGACGAACATGAAGCCGCCGAAGCCGACCGAGAACGGCAGTACCAGCGAAAGCCCGCGCCGCAGCGAGTCGAGCCGCAGCAGGCTCGGCGGGACCAGCGGGATGCGGCCGCCGCGGTCGGCCCGCCGCTCCACCCGGTAGAAGGCGACCGCGGCGAACGGGAACAGGGCCAGCGAGACCCAGGTCCACAGCGGCCACCCCGCCGCCCGCCCCTCGGTCAGCGGGGCCAGCAGCGTGACCAGTGACGCGGCCAGCAGCAGCGTGCCCGGTACGTCGACGGGCGCGGGCCGCTCCGAGCGCGTCTCCGGCACGGAGCGGGCCGCCAGTACCAGCCCCACCGCCGCCACCGGAACGTTGACCAGGAACACCGACCGCCAGCCCGCGCTCTCGCCGAACACCGACGACAGCGGCGCGGCGGCGACCAGCACCCCGCCCAGGATCTGGCCCGCGACCATGGAGAGCCCGGCCGTGGCCCCGTACAGGCTCATCGCCCTGGCCCGACGGTGGCCCGAGGTGGCCGCCTGGATGGTGGCGAGCACCTGCGGCAGCATCAGCGCCGCCGCGGCGCCCTGGGCCACCCGCGCCCCGACCAGCGTCCAGGCGTCCGGAGCGAGACCGCAGGCCAGCGAGGTGACCCCGAAGGCGGCGATGCCCAGCAGGAAGAGCCGGCGCCGGCCGGCCATGTCGCCGAGCCGGCCGCCGAGTACGAGCAGGACGGCGTAGGCCAGCCCGTAACCCGCGACGACCAGTTCCAGCAGCGCGGGGCCCGCGGCCAGATCGTGGTCGATGGTGGGCAGGGCGACGTTCACGATGAAGAAGTCGATCAGAGGGAGGGCCGCACCCAGCAGCACGGTGAACAGCCCCAGCGCGCCGAGGACCGGCGTGGGGTGTTCGTGCCGCACCACGGGCGCGGCGGTGGTGGCAGACGTCTTCGGCCGAACATTCGGCCGTACAGAGGATTCACTCACGGCAACGACGATCGCTCTTCTCGAAGCCTGGTACCAGAGTGTCTTTATCCTGGTACAAAGAGCACCCGGCACGGTGCCGGGACGTCCAGCACGCTGGAGGAATGACGACGATGGCGACCGCAGCCCGGACGGGCCACGCAGCCCCGGCGGATCCCGTGACGCCGGCGGTCACGGAGGCTCCCGAGCTCCCCGAGACAGAGATCCGGCGGCACGAGCTCGCGGACTTCCTGCGCAGTCGCCGGGAGCGGATCACCCCCGAGCAGGTGGGCCTGGTCAGGGGCCGCCGCAGGCGCACGCCGGGGCTGCGCCGCGAGGAGGTGGCCCAACTCTCCGCCGTCGGCGTCACCTGGTACACCTGGCTCGAACAGTCCCGTGACATCCAGGTCTCGCCCCAGGTCCTCGACGCCCTCGCCCGCGCACTGCTCCTCGACCGCAGCGAGCGCAGCCACCTCTTCTCCCTCGCGGGCGCCGTCGACCCGGCTCCCGGCACGGAGTGCCCGAGCATCACCCCGGCGCTGCGCGCGATGCTGCGTCAGCTGGAGCCGATCCCCGCCTGCGTCCAGAACAGCCGGTACGACGTCCTCGCCCACAACCGCACCTACGGCCGGCTGCTCTGCGACCTGGACGCCGTGGCGCCCGAGGACCGCAACATCATGCTGCTGGCCTACACGAACGAGCAGTGGCGCTCCACCGTCATGGACATCGCCGAGGTGACCCGCTTCCTGACGGCCAAATTCCGTGCCGCGATGGCCGAGCACCTCGCCGAGCCCTCGTGGAAGGCCCTGCTCAAGCGGTTGGAAGCGGTGTCGGAGTTCAGGGAGACCTGGGCGCGGCACGAGGTCGTCACCTCCGGCGGCCGGTCCAAGGTATTCCGGAACGCGTACGTGGGGCTGCTGCGGGTGGAGACGTCGGATCTGTGGCTGGGCCCGTCGGCCGGGCCGCGGCTGGTCACCTATGTCCCGCGCGACGAGGAGACGCACGAGCGGCTCCAGCGCCTTCAGGACCTGGTGCTCGCCGACGAGGACTGACCGCCGGCCGTGCGGTGGGCAGCCCCCGCGGCCGAGGAGCCTCCCGTCGCCGGAGTGCCGCCCGCCGCACCCTCCAGCCGTTCCGCCGTCCGCCGTGCGGTGCCGCGTGCCCAATGTCCGCTGCTCAGCGCGCCGACCAGCAGGACGCACACGCCGCAGCCGGTGATGATCCACCAGGCCGGCCTGCTCGCCGCCACGAAGTCACCGGCCGCGCCGCTGCCGTAGGAGGAGCCGGCGCCGGTCATCCCCGCCGCCAGGACCGCTCCGATCACGGCGACGCCCAGCGTCTGCCCGATCTGGCGGCTGGTCGACGCGACGGCCGCGGCCACGCCCGCCTGGGAGCGGGGCATGCCGGAGACGGCGGTGTTGGTGATGGGCGCGTTCACCGCGCCGAAGCCCAGACCGAAGAGCACGTAGCCGGTGAACAGCAGCACGTTGTCGGTCTCCGCGTCGAACACCGCGAACATGAGCCCGCTCGCCGCCATCGCGATCCCCGCGACCAGGAGCGGGATGCGCGGTCCCCGGCTGGCCACGAGCCGGCCCGACAGCGGCGGCAGCACGCAGACGACCGCCGCCATCGGGAGCATGTACAGACCGGCGCCCAGTGCGCTCAGGCCCCGTACGTCCTGCAGGTAGAGGGTGTTGACGAAGAGGAAGCCGCCGAGCGCGGCGAACGCGCTGACCGCGATGACGGTCGCCCCGCTGAACGGGACGCTGTGGAAGAACCGCAGGTCGATCAGTGGATCGGTGCGCCGGGGCTCGTAC
Source organism: Streptomyces sp. NPDC127177 (assembly GCF_042672475.1). Taxonomy (NCBI): domain Bacteria; kingdom Bacillati; phylum Actinomycetota; class Actinomycetes; order Kitasatosporales; family Streptomycetaceae; genus Streptomyces; species Streptomyces sp. NPDC127177. The sequence continues at coordinate 11,345 of NZ_JBHXUW010000034.1, read as the reverse complement.
ACCAGCAGGCCGGCCAGGGAGGCGGCCGCGAGTGCGGCGAAGAGGAGGATCTCGGCGGAGGTCCAGCCCTTCTGCGGCGCCTCGATGATCGCGTACGTCAGCGAGCCCAGCAGAGTGATCACCAGCAGCTGGCCCACCGGGTCGGGGCGGCGGGCCTTGGGGGCGCGTGACTCGGGGACGTACCGCCAGGTCAGCAGCAGGGCGGCGATGCCGACCGGCAGATTGATCCAGAAGATCGACCGCCAGCCGACCGAGTCGACCAGACCGCCGCCGACCAGCGGTCCCGCGGCCATCGAGATGCCGACGACCCCGCCCCAGGCGCCGATGGCCCGTGCGCGTTCGCGCGGGTCGGTGAAGGTGTTGGTGATGATCGACATGGCGACCGGGTTGAGCATGGAGCCGCCGACGGCCTGCACCATCCGGAACACGATCAGCGTCTCCAGGCTGGGCGCGACCGAGCAGAGCGCCGATCCCAGCGTGAAGAGGACGAGTCCGGCCATGAAGACCTTGCGGCGGCCGATCCGGTCGGCGGTGGAACCCGCGAGCATCAGCAGGGAGGCGAGGACGAGCGTGTACGCGTCGATCGTCCACTGCATCCCCGCGACGCTCGCGTGCAGGTCCTGGCGCATGGAGGGCAGGGCGACGTTGAGGACGGTGCTGTCAAGGCTGACGATCAGCAGGCTCATGCAGCAGATCGCCAGCACCAGCATCCGTCGCCGGTGGCTGAGCTCGGGCATACATGGATAGTACGGCTAACTAACGACTGCTGCCGACAGTACCGCCGGAGTCGGAGGACAGTACCGCCGGGGCCGGGGGCCCGGCCTCCGGAACGGGGATCCTGACGGACGCCGGGAGCACTTCCCCGCGTACGCGACAATGGGGGAATGACCACGCTCGCCCCCGCGCCCCAGCTGCTCCGCATCGGCCCGCACACCGTGCAGCCGCCGGTGGTCCTCGCCCCCATGGCCGGCATCACCAACGCGCCCTTCCGCACGCTGTGCCGGGAGTTCTCGGGCGGCAAGGGGCTGTTCGTCAGCGAGATGATCACCACGCGGGCGCTGGTCGAGCGCAACGAGAAGACCATGCAGCTCATCCGCTTCGACGCGAGCGAGACACCGCGCTCCATCCAGCTGTACGGGGTGGACCCGGTCACGGTCGGCAAGGCCGTCCGCATGATCGTCGACGAGAACCTCGCCGACCACATCGACCTGAACTTCGGCTGCCCGGTACCCAAGGTCACCCGCAAGGGCGGCGGCTCGGCGCTCCCGTACAAGCGGCCGCTGCTGCGCGCGATCCTCCAGCAGGCCGTCTCCAACGCGGGCGATCTGCCGGTCACCATCAAGATGCGCAAGGGCATCGACGACGACCACCTCACCTACCTGGACGCCGGCCGCATCGCCGTGGAGGAGGGCGTCACGGCTGTCGCCCTGCACGGCAGGACCGCCGCCCAGCACTACGGCGGCACGGCCGACTGGGAGGCCATCGCCCGTCTCAAGGAGCACGTCCCGGAGATCCCCGTGCTCGGCAACGGCGACATCTGGTGCGCGGACGACGCCCTGCGGATGATGCGCGAGACCGGCTGCGACGGCGTGGTCGTGGGCCGCGGCTGCCTGGGCCGGCCCTGGCTCTTCGGTGACCTGGTGAGCGCCTTCGAGGGGACGGAGATCCGGCAGACTCCCTCCCTGCGCACCGTCGCGGACGTCATGCTGCGCCACGCGACGCTGCTGGGGGAGTGGATCGGCGACGAGAGCCGGGGCGTGATCGACTTCCGCAAGCACGTGGCCTGGTACCTGAAGGGCTTCGCGGTCGGATCCGAGATGCGCAGGAACCTCGCGGTCACCTCCTCGCTGGAGGAGCTGGGCTCGCAACTGCACGAGCTGCGGCTGGACCAGCCGTGGCCGGACGGCGCCGACGGCCCCCGTGGACGGACCTCGGGCAACAACCGGGTGGTGCTCCCGGACGGCTGGCTGAAGGACCCGTACGACTGCGCGGGCATCTCCGCCGACGCGGAGCTGGACACCTCGGGCGGCTGACGCGGTACCGGCGAACGGGCTCAGCCCCCGACGCCCGGGCCCGGCCGCCGCTCCAGCGGGGCCGCCGCCGCGGAGTTCATCACGTTGAAGACCATGCTCCCCGCCCGGTAGCGGTCGTCGGTCCACTCGATGGCCCGGCCCGCGGCGGTGTACGTCAGATGCCGCTGCCGCAGCAGCGGGCTGGCCCGGCGCACCCGCAGCAGCCTGGCGTCCTCGCTGCCCGCCGCGACCGCGTCGATCAGATGCTCGCCGTAGTGGGCGACGACGTCCGCACGCTCGGCGATGCTGTTCATGATCGAGACGCAGTCCTCCGGCAACGCCAGGACGGCCGGGGCCACCCAGCCCGCGTACACGGTCCGTTCGACCATCACCGGCTCCCCGTCGAGCCGTCGCAGCCGCAGCACGTACAGCACCTCGTCGCCCGGCTCCGCGTCCAGCCGTTCGGCCTCCTCGGCGGTCGCCGTCCGCATCGCGCGGGTCAGGATGCGGCTGGAGACCTCGCACCCCATCGCCTCCGCCCACTGCGCGAAGCTGTTGAGCTGCTGGAAGCTCTGGCGGCGCTCGCTGCGCAGGACGACCCGGCGTGCCCCCTGCCGGGAGCCGATCAGCCCCTCGGAGGCCAGTAGTGCAACCGCCTGGCGGACGGTGCCGCGCGACGCCGACCAGCGGGTGGCGAGATCGCTCTCCGACGGCAGCCGGGATCCGAGCGGATAGGTCCCGCTGCGGATGGCGTGCCGCAGCGACTCCGCGATCTCCCGATAGCGTGAATGGCTCACGCGCCCCCCTCGGCCTGCCGGTCCGCGACTGGAACTCCACGGATCATGGGCTGTGTACAGGTCCGCTCGTCGATGACGGTCCTGCCGCTCACTCTAACGCTGCCGCAGAGCGTTCCGATGCGCGGTCGTTACCTGGAACAGCCCCTGGATGGTGGGCGTTCCTCTTCCTCGCCTCTTGCCGCACCGGACATCGGACGTTAACTTCCCGGACACCCGGGCCGGGCGAACTGATGCCAGCTTGTATGAACAAGTGGCACTCACTTCGCTTTCAGGAGACCCACCGTGCGCAGACACCGTCCCCGCCCCCGCACCCGCGCCAACGGCCGTACGGTGGCCGCCATCGCCCTCGGTGCGGCAGCCCTGACCGCGCTCACCGCCTGTGGTGCCGCACCCGAGGAGAAGGCCGGGACCGGGGCGAAGGGCGTGAAGTCGACCGAGGCCACCTCGGTCGCGGACTTCGGCGGGCTGGACAAGCTGGTCGCCGCCGCCGAGAAGGAGGGCGAGCTCAACGTGATCGCGCTCCCGCCGGACTGGGCGAACTACGGCGAGCTGATCAAGGCCTTCCAGGCCAAGTACAAGGTCAGGATCAAGAGCGAGAACCCCGACGGCGCCAGCGCCGACGAGATAGCCGCCGTCAAGTCCCGCAAGGGACAGAAGCGCGCCCCCGACGTCCTCGACCTCGGCATCGCCTTCGCCCGCAGCGGCGCGGCCGAGAACCTCTTCGCCCCGTACAAGGTCGCAGCCTGGGACAAGATCCCCGACAGCCAGAAGGACGCGGACGGCCGCTGGTTCAACGACTACGGCGGCTACGTCTCCATCGGCTGCGACGCCGCCCGGATCAAGAACTGCCCCGAGACCTTCGCCGACCTGCTGAAGCCCGAGTACAAGGGCAAGGTCGCCCTCAACGGCAACCCCACCAAGTCGGGCTCCGCGTTCGGCGGCGTGTACGCGGCGTCCCTGGCCAACAAGGGCTCGTTCGGCGACATCCAGCCCGGCATCGACTTCTTCGGCAAGCTCAAGAAGAGCGGCAACTTCATCCCCGTCGAATCCACCCCGGCGACCGTCGAGAAGGGCGAGACGCCGATCAGCATCGACTGGGACTACCTGAACGCCGGGTACGCCGACCAGTTCAAGGGCAAGGGCGTCGACTGGAAGGTCTCCGTGCCCTCCGACGGCGTGTACGCCCAGTTCTACTCGCAGGCCGTCAACAAGGAGGCCCCGCACCCGGCGGCCGCCCGTCTGTGGATGGAGTACCTGTACAGCGCCGAGGGCCAGAACCTCTGGCTCAAGGGGTACGCCCGCCCCGTCCTGCTGCCCGCCATGACCGAGGACGGCACCGCCGACAAGACCTTCGTCAGCAAGCTCCCCGCGGTCGAGGGCACCCCGGCCTTCCCGAGCTCCGACGAGCTCGACAAGGCCAACGCCACGCTCTCCGGGAACTGGGACAAGGCCGTCTCCTGATGACCGCCGCCCACCCGTCCGCTCCGGGCCCGGGGGCGGACGTCCCGGAAGCCGGCGGCCGCACCCGCCGGCGCCGTCCGCCCCGCGCCTGGCTCGGCGCGCTCCCGCTGCTCGTCTTCGCCGGCCTCTGCTTCGGACTGCCCGCCGGCGCCCTGCTGTACGGGGCGTTCACCCGATCCGACCCGGTCGCCGGCACCACCGAGATCACCGGCGAGAACCTGCGCTCCTCGCTCCAGGGGCCCTACCTCACCTCGCTCACCGGCAGCGTCGAGCTGTCCGCGCTGACCGCCGCCCTCGCCACCGTGTTCGGCGTGCTGATCGCCCAGGCCGTCGTCACCTCCCGGCGCGGCACGCTGCGCGGGGCCGTGCTCACGGCCTCCGGTGTGCTCGCCAACTTCGGCGGGATCCCGTTGGCCTTCGCCTTCGTCGCCACCCTCGGCATCTCCGGCGTGGTCACCGAGCTCGGGCATCTGGACACCCTCGGCTGGAACCTCTACTCCTTCACCGGACTGACCGTCATCTACCTCTACTTCCTGATCCCGCTCATGGTGCTCGTCGTCGTCCCGGCGCTGGACGGGCTGCGCCCCCAGTGGCGCGAGGCCGCCCGCAACACCGGTGCCACCACCTGGCAGTTCTGGCGCCGCGTCGGACTGCCGGTGCTTGCGCCCGCCCTGCTCGGCGGGTTCGTCCTGCTCTTCGGCAGCGCCTTCGCCGCGCACGCCACGGCCGCGGCCCTGGTCGGCGGCTCCGTACCGCTGGTCACCCTGAAGATCGCCGACGCGCTCTCCGGGAACGTCCTGGTCGGCCAGGAGAACGTGGCACTGGCGCTGAGCCTCGACATGATCGTGATCGCCGGACTGGTGATGGCGGTCTATCTGCCCCTCCAGCGACGGAGCTCCCGATGGCTGCACTGACCGCTCCCGCCTCCGACACGGCCCCCGCCCCCGCCACGGCGAAGGCGGCCGGCCGCAGGCCGCGCTACTGGCGCGGGGCCGTCCTGGTCGCCGCCGGGCTGTACTTCGTCACCCCGCTGCTCTCCTCGTTCGTCTTCACGGTCCATGTGCCGGGCCGCGGAATCACCTTCGAGGCGTACCAGGGAATCCTGTCGGCCGACGGGTTCACCGACAGCCTGGTCCTCTCGCTCTCCCTCGCCGCCGCCACGATCGCCCTCGCCCTGCTGCTCGTCGTCCCCGCGCTCGTCGCGGTGCGGCTCGGGCCGCCCCGGCTGCGGGCCGTCGTCGAGGTCGTCTGCATGCTGCCGCTGGTGGTGCCGCCGATCGCCCTGGTCACGGGCATCACCACCGTGCTGCGCTGGGGACCCGACCACCTCTCGCGCACCCCGCTCTACCAGACGTTCCTCGCCGTGCAGAACGAGTCGTTCCCGGTGGTGCTGGTGCTCGCCTACACCGTGCTCGCGCTGCCGTTCGTCCACCGCTCGCTGGACGCCGGGCTGCGCGCAGTCGATGTGCCCACGCTGGTGGAGGCGGCCCGCAACTGCGGGGCGGGCCGGGTGCAGGTGATCCTGCGCGTCGTCCTGCCCAACCTGCGCTCCTCGCTCGCCGGGGCCTCCTTCCTCACCCTGGCGCTGGTGCTCGGCGAGTACACCATCGCCTCGCTGCTGGGTTTCCGGCCCTTCGCGGTGTGGATCGTCACCGTCTCCGGCGCCGAGGCCCGGATGTCGGTCGCCGTCTCGCTGCTCTCCCTGCTCATCACCTGGGCTCTGCTGCTCGTCCTCTCGCGCGCCGGAACCGGGCCCGCCACCTCCGTACCGGCCGCCGCCCCGGCCGCCGGTACCGCCCCCGCCACCGTCTCGGCACCCGTACCCGTACCCGTACCTGTACCCGGCAAGGAGTAGCCACCCATGTCAGCCCTGCCCACCGCCACCGCCGGACACCCCGAGCCGGTCAGGACCGATGCGCCGGAAGGACGGGCCGCCACCGGAGCCCGGGTGGAATTCCGCTCCCTGCGCCGGGCGTTCGGCCACACCGTGGCCCTCGACGGGCTCGATCTCACCGCCGAACCCGGCGAGCTCCTCGCCCTGCTCGGCCCCTCCGGCTGCGGCAAGACCACCGCGCTGCGGGTACTCGCCGGGTTCGAGCAGCCCGACTCCGGCGAGGTCCTGGTCGACGGCGAGGACATCACCCCCGTCCCCGCCAACCGGCGCGACGCCGGAATGGTCTTCCAGTCCTACAGCCTCTTCCCGCACCTCGACGCCCGCGACAACGTGGCCTTCGGCCCCCGGATGCGGGGCGTCTCCACCGCGGAACGGCACGCCACCGCCACCGAACTCCTCGAACTCGTCGGGCTGCCCGCTCACGGCAACCGCTTCCCGCACCAGATGTCCGGCGGCCAGCAGCAGCGCGTCGCCCTGGCCCGGGCGCTCGCCCTGCGCCCCCGGGTGCTGCTGCTCGACGAACCGCTCTCGGCACTCGATGCCAAGGTCCGGCTCACGCTGCGCGAGGAGATCCGCCGCCTTCAGCTGTCGCTCGGCATCACCACCATCTTCGTCACCCACGACCAGGAGGAGGCCCTCTCCATGGCCGACCGGGTAGCCGTCCTCAACGCGGGCCGCCTAGAGCAGTACGCGCCCCCGGCCGAGCTGTACGAACGCCCCGCCACCCCGTTCGTCGCCGAGTTCGTCGGCACCATGAACCGGCTGCCCGGCCGGCTGACCGGCGACGGTTCTGTGGCGGTCGCGGGGACCACGCTCCCCGTCGACGGCGAGGTCCCGGCGGGCAGGGGAGCGGCTGACGTCCTGATCAGGCCCGAGAACATCGGTGCCGCTGCCGACCCGGACGGCACGGCCACGGTCGTCTCCGCCTCCTTCCTCGGCTCGGTCACCCGGGTCCTGCTCGACCTGCCGGACGGTGTCGCGGTCAAGGCCGACCTCCCCTCGCGGGACGCCACCGAGCTGACCCCGGGGGTACGGGCGCGGGTGAACCCGGTCCGGCGCCCGGTGCTCGTCGTGCCCGTACGGGAGAGGACGGCGCCCGAAACCGGCGCCTCCGACAGCCGGGCGAAGGTGTGAAGGCCCCCGCCGCCGTCCTCTTCGACATGGACGGCACCCTGGTCGACACCGAGGTGCTGTGGTGGGAGACGGCCCGGGAGGTCGCCGCCGGACTCGGCCACCGGCTGACCGACGCCGACGCGCCGGAGGTCGTCGGCCGGGCCGTCGCGGACACCGCCGCTCATCTGATCGCGGTCACCGGCGGATCCGACGCACCGGCCCGGACCGCCGCACTCGACCGGACCGCGGCGGAGCTGACCGGCTCCTTCTTCCGAAAGGTCGATGCGGGCGCGCCGCTGCGCCCGGGGGCTGCCGCGCTGCTGGCCGCGCTGGACGCGGCCGGAGTGCCGTTCGCCCTGGTCAGTGCCTCACCGAGGAGTGTGGTCGACGCTGTGGTGGCGGGGTCGCTGGCCGGGGTGGACTTCGCCTTCACGCTGTCGGCCGACGACACCGTACGGACCAAGCCCCATCCGGATCCGTACCGGGCGGCGGCCGGCCGGTTCTCCGCCGCGCCCTCGGCCTGTGTCGCGGTGGAGGACTCCCCGGACGGCACGGCCTCCGCCGACGCGGCGGGGTGCGCGGTGCTGGTGGTCCCGTCGCTGCTGCCCGTGGCTCCCGGACAGGGGCGGACGTTCGTCCGTAGCCTGGAGGACGTGGACCTCGGAGTGCTGAGCGACTGCCTGAGGCGTCCGAATCGTGAAATTCGGGGTCCGGAATCAGCGTGATTCGCGCCACCCTTGATCGGGGGTGCGCTCAAACGAGCGTATTGCCGATGGCTGCACTTCTGGAAGACCTGGCACTCAGTGCCACGTGGCAGCCTTCGGGAAGTGTACTCAGATGCGATGAGGTCCGCTCAGGTGAGTGTCGATCGCCAAGAAATAACCATGCCGTCTTCAAGAGCTGAACGAAGAGTCTCGGCTCGATCGCCGAAGAGATTCTTTGGATCTGCTGGCGGACAGGTGGTTGCGGTCGCATGACGGCCAAGTGGACGTACCCAGACACCTTCGATCTGGGTATGTTCCTCGCCGTCAGGGCAGCCACCGCGTCCTCGAGGAGTCGAGACCCGTGTCGGAAAACAAAGATCCCCATGTATCCACCCCGAACTCCCGGGAGCCTGCGGGGCAGAAGTTCGTTTATGACTTCACCGAGGGCAACAAGGATCTGAAGGACCTGCTCGGCGGGAAGGGTGCCAACCTCGCCGAGATGACCAACCTCGGGCTCCCCGTCCCTCCGGGCTTCACCATCACCACCGAGGCGTGCAAGGTCTACCTGGACAGCGGTGACGAGCCGGCCGCGCTCCGCGACGAGGTGAGTGCGCACCTCGACGCCCTGGAGACGCGGATGGCCAAGAAGCTCGGCCAGGCCGACGACCCGCTGCTGGTCTCCGTCCGCTCCGGCGCCAAGTTCTCGATGCCCGGCATGATGGACACGGTCCTCAACATCGGCCTCTCCGACGCCTCCGTCGTCGGTCTCGCCACCCAGGCCGGCGACGAGCGGTTCGCCTGGGACTCCTACCGCCGCCTCATCCAGATGTTCGGCAAGACCGTCCTCGGGGTCGACGGCGAACTCTTCGAGGAGGCGCTCGAGGCCGCGAAGGAGGCCAAGGGCGTCACCGTGGACGTGGATCTCGACGCGGCCGACCTGAAGAAACTGGTCAAGCACTTCAAGAAGATCGTCACGCGGGACGCCGGACGTGACTTCCCGCAGGACCCGCGCGAGCAGATGGACCTGGCCATAAAGGCCGTCTTCGACTCGTGGAACACCGACCGGGCCAAGCTCTACCGCCGGCAGGAGCGCATCCCGGGCGACCTCGGCACGGCGGTCAACGTCTGCTCCATGGTCTTCGGCAACCTCGGCCCCGACTCCGGCACGGGAGTCGCGTTCACCCGCGACCCGGCCAGCGGCCACCAGGGCGTCTACGGCGACTACCTGCAGAACGCGCAGGGCGAGGACGTCGTCGCCGGTATCCGCAACACCGTGGCGCTCGCCGAGCTGGAGTCCATCGACAAGAAGTCGTACGACGAGCTGATCGCGATCATGGAGACGCTGGAGACCCACTACAAGGATCTCTGCGACATCGAGTTCACCATCGAGCGCGGCCGGCTCTGGATGCTGCAGACCCGGGTCGGCAAGCGCACCGCCGGTGCCGCCTTCCGGATCGCCACCCAGCTCGTCGACCAGGGCCTCATCGACGAGGCCGAGGCGCTCCAGCGGGTCAACGGCGCACAGCTGGCGCAGCTGATGTTCCCGCGCTTCGACGACGACGCGAAGACCGAACTGCTGGGCCGCGGCATCGCGGCGTCCCCGGGCGCGGCGGTCGGCAAGGCCGTGTTCGACTCGTACACCGCCATCAAGTGGTCGCGTTCGGGCGAGAAGGTCATCCTGATCCGCCGCGAGACCAACCCGGACGACCTGGACGGCATGATCGCCGCCGAGGGAATCCTGACCTCGCGCGGTGGCAAGACCTCGCACGCCGCCGTCGTCGCCCGGGGCATGGGCAAGACCTGCGTCTGCGGTGCCGAGGAGATCGAGGTCGACACGAAGCGGCGCCGGCTCACGGCCGGCGGGACCGTCGTCGAGGAGGGGGACCTCGTCTCCGTCGACGGTTCGACCGGCAAGGTGTACCTCGGCGAGGTGCCCGTCGTGCCGTCGCCGGTCGTCGAGTACTTCGAGGGCCGGATGCACGCCGGAGCCGACGACGCCGACGAACTGGTCGCCGCCGTGCACCGGATCATGGCGTACGCGGACCGGGTGCGCCGGCTGCGGGTGCGGGCCAACGCGGACAACGCCGAGGACGCCCTGCGGGCCCGTCGCTTCGGCGCCCAGGGCATCGGGCTGTGCCGCACCGAGCACATGTTCCTCGGCGAGCGCCGCGAGATGGTCGAGAAACTGATCCTGGCCGACACCGACCAGGAGCGCGAGACGGCGCTGGAGGGCCTGCTGCCGCTCCAGAAGGCCGACTTCATCGAGCTGTTCGAGGCGATGGACGGACTGCCCGTCACCGTGCGGCTGCTCGACCCGCCGCTGCACGAGTTCCTGCCCGACATCACCGAGCTGTCGGTCCGGGTGGCGCTCGCGGAGTCCCGCAAGGACGCCAACGAGAACGACCTCCGGCTGCTCCAGGCCGTGCACAAGCTGCACGAGCAGAACCCGATGCTCGGTCTGCGCGGGGTCCGGCTCGGCCTGGTCATCCCCGGTCTGTTCGCCATGCAGGTACGGGCGATCGCCGAGGCCGCCGCCGAGCGCAAGAACGCCAAGGGCGATCCGCGCGCCGAGATCATGATCCCGCTCGTCGGCACGGTCCAGGAGCTGGAGATCGTCCGCGAGGAGGCGGACCGGGTCATCGCCGAGGTCCAGACCGCCACCGGCACCGACCTCAAGCTGAAGATCGGCACGATGATCGAGCTGCCGCGCGCCGCGCTGACCGCCGCTCAGATCGCCGAGGCCGCCGAGTTCTTCTCCTTCGGCACCAACGACCTGACCCAGACGGTGTGGGGCTTCTCCCGTGACGACGTGGAGGCCTCGTTCTTCACCGCGTACCTGGAGAAGGGCATCTTCGGGGTGTCGCCGTTCGAGACGATCGACAAGGACGGCGTCGGTTCGCTGGTACGCAGCGCCGTGGAGGCCGGCCGGGCCACCCGTCCCGACCTGAAGCTCGGCATCTGCGGCGAGCACGGCGGCGACCCGGAGTCGGTGCACTTCTTCCACGAGGTGGGCCTCGACTACGTCTCCTGTTCACCGTTCCGCATTCCGGTGGCGCGCCTCGAGGCGGGCCGGGCGGCCGCGGTGTCGCGCGGGAGCGACAGCCGCTGAGGCACCTGAACCACTGATTCCGCAGGGGGCGCCGGTCGGGGCGACCCTCACCGGACGGCGTCCGGCGCGGAATTCCCTGAGGCGGCGGCACCCTGTGCGGGGGTGCCGCCGCCTCCCCATCTCCGCCGGCCCGGGGCCGGGCGGGCCGGGAGCGAGCGCTTTCCCCGATTCCGGGCGCTCCATTGCTTCGTTTAATGCGCAAAGAGATATGCCGGAACGGACCGGGGTGCGGTCCATGGATCCCCATCCATGGAC
>NZ_JBHXUW010000033.1:0-91723 GCF_042672475.1 Streptomyces sp. NPDC127177 | reverse complement strand
CAGGGGGGACCCTGTGGGAGAGTAGGACGCCGCCGAACTCCTTTTGATAGTTAAGCCCCGTGCCCTTGTGGCACGGGGCTTTTCTGCGTTCCCGACAGTTTAAGGTCGTGGCATGCGCTACGAACTGGTCATCTTCGACAACGACGGTGTGCTCGTGGACAGCGAGCCGATCTCCAACACCATCCTGGCCGAGTACCTCACGGAGCTCGGTCACCCCACCACGTACGAGGAATCCCTCCGTGACTACATGGGGGCCGCCATGCACCGGGTGCACGACCTGGTCGAGGAACGGGGCGGGGAGAAGCTGCCCGCCGACTTCGACGACGTGTTCCACTCGCGGGTGTTCGCCGCCTTCCGGCGGGAACTCCAGCCCGTACCCGGCGTCGAAGAGGTGCTGGGCAATCTCGTCGCCGAGGGGGTCCCGTACTGCGTCGCGTCCTCCGGAAGCCACGAGAAGATCCGGGTCGGGCACGTCAGGACCGGGCTCGACCAGTGGTTCGAGGAGGAATGGATCTTCAGCGCGGAGGACGTGGGGCGCGGGAAGCCGGCCCCCGACCTGTTCCTGCACGCCGCAGACCGGATGGGGGTGCCGCCTGAGCGGTGCGTCGTCATCGAGGACAGCCCGCTCGGGGTGGAGGCCGCCAGGGCCGCCGGGATGGATGTGTACGGCTTCACCTCGATGATGCCGGCGGACCGGTTGGCCGGGGTGACCGGGCACTTCTCCGACATGGGTCAGCTGCGGGAATTGCTTGGCTGACGGATCTACCCACGGGTAGAGACTGGCTCTACGCTCGCGCCCATGACAGATGCACGTTTGCGGCACGGCAGAGCCTCCCTCGCGTTGAGCTTCTTCGTGCAAGGCGTCACCTTCGCTCTTCTCGTGACGCGGATTCCCGCCATTCAGGACAGGTACGGGATATCCGACGGCCTGCTGCCCGTGTTCCTCGCCGCCGTGCCGATCCTGGCCGGTGTGGGCAGTGTGGTCACCGAGAAGGTGGTCGCCCGGGTACGGCCGCGAGTGGTTCTGCGCTGGGCACAGCCCGTCGTGCTGCTCGCGCTGCTCGGGGTCGGCGCCGGGAGCGAGTTGTGGGAGGTGGCCCTGGCACTCGGCGCGTTCGGGCTCGCCGTCGGCGCGCTGGACGCGTCCATGAACATGATGGGTGTCAGCCTCCAGCGGGCGTACGGACGTTCCATCATGCTCGGCTTCCATGCCGCGTACAGCCTGGGCGGGATCGCCGGGGCTTCGATGGCGTGGGCCGGGGCGCACTGGGATCTGTCGCTGCTGGTCTCGTACCTGCCGGTGGTCGTGGTGCTGTTGCCCGCCGCGCTCGTCGGGAGCCGTTGGTACGTCGAGGGGAACCACGAGGACGAGGAACAGGGTGCGGCGGCGCAGGGGAAGGCCGCTTCCGTCTCGTTCAGGCTGCTGATGCCGCTCTGCCTGGTGATGAGCTTCGCGTACATCGGGGATTCGACGGTCTCCAACTGGAGCGCCAAGTATCTGCAGGACGTGCTGGGGAGCTCGGAGCAGCTCTCGACCGTTCCGTACAACGTCTACATGGTGACGACACTGCTCGGGCGGGCTGTCGGGGACTTCGGGGTGCGGCGGTTCGGGGCGGTGGCCGTGGTGCGGTGCGGCAGCGTGCTGGCCGCGGCGGGGTTCGGTGTGGTGGCCGTCGCGGGCGGGGCCTGGGTGGGCATGCTCGGGTTCACGATGCTGGGGCTCGGGCTGTGCGTGATCGTGCCGCAGACGTTCGCGGCCGCGGGGCGGCTGTTCCCCGGTGCCAGCGATACCGCGATCGCCCGGCTGAACATCTTCAACTACGTGGGGTTCCTGATCGGCTCGCCCCTCGTGGGTGCACTCGGGGACGCGTGGAGCTACCGGGGCGCGATGCTCGTACCGATGGTGCTGGTGCTGGCGATGCTCGTGTACGCCAAGTCGTTCGGCGCGGAGCCCGCCCGATACGGTGGCGGGCATGAGCGGCCGCGCACAGTTGATGTGGGATGACGCAGTAACGGGTTACGACTTCGGGGACAGTCATCCCATGGACCCGGTCAGACTCGCGCTGACGATGGGCCTGGTGCGGGCGTTCGGCCTCGACCGTGAGGTGGACGTGGTGGCGGCCAAGCCCGCCGGGGAGTCCACTCTGCGGCTCGTGCACCGCTCGGACTATGTGGCGGCCGTGCGTGCGGCCTCCGCCGATCCGGGCCACGCCGACCAGGAATACGGCATCGGGACGGTGGACGATCCGGCGTTCGCCGGGATGCACGAGGTGTCGGCACTGATCGCCGGACAGTCGGTGGCCGCGGCCGAGGCGGTGTGGCGGGGGCGGACCGGGCATGCGGTGAACTTCACGGGTGGGCTCCATCACGCCATGCCGGGCAGCGCGTCGGGCTTCTGTATCTACAACGATCCGGCGCTCGCCATCGCGCGGCTGCTGGAGCTGGGTGCGGAGCGGGTCGCGTACGTGGATGTGGACGTCCACCACGGTGACGGCGTACAGGCGGCCTTCTGGGAGGACCCGAGGGTCCTGACGGTCTCGCTGCACGAGCACCCGCGCACGCTGTTCCCGCAGACCGGCTGGCCGGAGGAGACGGGGGCGGGGGCCGGTGAGGGCGGTGCGGTGAACGTGGCGCTGCCGGCCGGGACGGGCGACGCGGGGTGGCTGCGGGCCTTCCACGCCGTCGTGCCCGAGCTGCTGGCGGACTTCCGGCCGCAGGTCCTGGTGACGCAGCACGGGGCCGATACGCACTTCGAGGACCCGCTGGCCCATCTCGCGGTGTCGCTGGACGCCCAGCGGGCCGTCATGGCGGCCTGTCACGACCTCGCGCACGAGTACGCGGACGACGGGCGCTGGGTGGCGCTCGGCGGGGGCGGCTACGCGGTGGTGGATGTGGTGCCCCGGTCCTGGACGCATCTGGTGGGGATCGCCGCGCACGCGCCCGTCGACCCGGAGTCGGTGATCCCGTCGTCCTGGCGGGACGAGGTCTTCGCGCGGACGCGGCAGCTCGGGCCGGCCCGGATGACGGACGGGCGTACCCCGTCGTGGAAGTCGTGGGAAGAGGGGTACGACCCCGCGGACCGGCTGGACCAGGCCGTGTTGGCGAGCCGTCGGGCGGCCTTCCCGCTGCGTGGGCTGCTGACCTGACGCCCCGGCCGGCGGCTGATCCGACGCGCTTCCGGCCGGTGACCTGATTCCGGCCGGCCGGGAGTGGTTACGCCAACTGTGGGGCGCAACCCGGCTTTTGGCCCCTGGGCGGTGCGGGTACGGGAGCATCGGCAGGGTGTTGAGCACCGGAGCGCTGCGTGCGCATCTGCTGGCGGCCCGGCTGGCCGGGCCCGTGGCGACCTCGCGTGAGGTGAGTCTGCGGAGTTATCGGCTCTTCGCGGCCGGGGACCCCCGGGTCACGCTCGGCCTCGACCCCGGAAGGGGCTGGGGGGAGCTGGACCTGCTCCGTCTCATGGCCGACAGATGCGGGGTCTCGGCCGATCCCGCGCATGTCTCGGGTCCGGATGTGATCGATCCGGAGCGGACGCTCGCGGGGCTGGACGCTTTTGCCGCGCGGCTGTCGTACGCGGCCAGGCGACGGGCCCCGGTGCTGTTCGGTACGGGACATCCGCACCGGCTGCTCGGCTTCTACGCAGCGCTGGCAGACGCTTTGTCGGCGGTGGGATGTGCTGTACTCACCCCCGCGCAGGGGCGATGTATCGACATAACGACCCGGTTCGGCGTACGCACGCACAACCTGGACTACGTACGGGGAGTCGCGCTGGTGCGCGAACCCGGCGTGCGGACGCCAGGGGGTGGCACCGGCGCACACTCCCACTCTCCGCTGCCGGTCAGGGTCGTTCTGGAGGCCGCGGCGGAGGGTCGTGGGCCGCTGCCGGAACTGGTCGTGGGGGACCACGGATGGGTCTGCGGGGCAGGTCAGCTGGGCATCGAGGCGATCGGGCTGGCCGATACCGACGATCCGGCGCTGTTCGTCGGTGAGGCCGAGGGGCGGGTGTCGGTCGCCGTGCCGCTCGACGACGCCGTGCGGTCCGCCTACTACCTGCCGCTCACGCGCTATGTACTCAATCGGGCGTGTCTGTCACAGTAGGCGGCCGATGGCCTCTCCTCTTCCCCACTCGCATCACCCGCCCCTAATCTGGGGAGTGAGCGCACATCGACGAAGAGTCACCGGAGGGGAAGCCGGTGCGCGTCGCGTGCGGAAGGTACAGGTGGATCATGGCTGCTGACAGCGAGAGGCCTCTCAACGAGGTCAAGTTTCTGACCGTGGCGGAAGTCGCCTCGGTCATGCGGGTGTCGAAGATGACCGTGTACCGCTTGGTGCACAGTGGTCATCTGCCGGCGATCCGGGTGGGAAGGTCCTTCCGGGTGCCGGAGCAAGCGGTTCATGAGTATCTCCGGGAGTCCTTCGTGGGGGTGGGGTCGGCCTGACATTCCCCTCGGATTACGTCCCTCACCCGGTGGCGGGTAGGCTAGGCCGACGTAGGTCGTGTGGGCCCAGACGCCCCGCACCAGTGAAGAAGAAGTGAGCGAGGGTAGTCGTGGGCTCTGTCATTAAGAAGCGGCGCAAGCGGATGGCCAAGAAGAAGCACCGCAAGCTGCTCAAGCGCACGCGCGTTCAGCGTCGCAACAAGAAGTAGGCGAACGCAGTTCGTGAAATCCGCAGCCCTTCCGCCATTCCGGCGGGAGGGCTGCGGTGCTGTGCGGGCCCGGTGCTGTGCGGGCTCTGCGCACAACTGGTGCACGCATTCGGGCCATGAAGCACCGGAAGCCTGCCGCGCAGTCATCACAGGGCAACATCCACCGGCTACGGTGACGACCGGGAGAACCTTTTCGAAAGGTCCCTCTCCACTCACTTCACGGGAGACCGACGGAAGGCGCTGATCTTGGGGAAGGTCGTGCTCGTCACGGGAGCCGCCCGACAGCTGGGCGGCCGGTTCGTGCGGCGCATCCAGCGTGATCCGGATGTGGACCGGGTGGTCGCGGTCGACGCGATCGCGCCCGACCATCAGCTGGGCGACGCCGTCTTCGTCCGTGCGGACATCCGCCAGCCCGCCATCGCCAGAGTCCTCGCCGAGTACTCCGTCGACACGGTCGTCCACCTCGACGTCAGCGCGAAGGCGCTCGGGGCCCAGGGCCGTACCGCGGTCAAGGAGACCAACGTCATCGGCACCATGCAGCTGCTCGGGGCGTGCCAGAAGGCGCCGGCCGTGCAGCGGCTGGTGATCAAGTCCAGCACGGGTGTGTACGGCTCGGCCCCGCGCGATCCGGCGGTCTTCCACGAGACGACCCCGCCCAAGTCCCTGCCGAGCGGGGGCTTCGCGAAGGACGCGGTGGAGGTCGAGGGGTACGTACGCGGCTTCGCGCGGCGCAGGCCGGACGTGGCCGTGTGCGTGCTCAGGTTCGCGAACATCCTGGGGCCGGACGCGGATTCGCCGCTGGCGGACTATCTGTCGCTGCCGGTGCTGCCGACGGTGTTCGGCTACGACCCGAGGCTCCAGTTCGTGCACGAGGACGATGTGCTCGACGTGCTGGGCATCGCGGCGAGCGAACCGCGGCGCGGGACGCTGAACAGCGGCACGTTCAACATCGCCGGGGACGGGGTGCTGCTGCTCTCTCAGTGCTCGCGGCGGCTGGGGCGGCCGACGATGCCGCTGCTGCTGCCCGCGGTCACCTGGGTCGGGCAGGCGCTCCGTACGGTCGGGATGACGGACTTCTCACCGGAGCAGATCCGGCTGCTCACTCATGGCAGGGTGGTCTCCACGGTCCAGATGCGCGAGACCCTGGGTTTCCGGCCGAAGTTCACCACGGTGGAGACGTTTGCGGAGTTCGCGCGCAGCCGGGGGCCGGGACTGCTGCCGCCCGAGGCGGTGGGCCGGGCCGTCGGCAGACTGGCGGCGATGCCGTTCGCCGGGGGGACCGGCGAGGCTCCGGGGGTCACCGGGGCCGGCGGCGACACACACCCGACTCCGAGCGTCAGGTAGAGGAGCGCACCGACGATGGCGGATGCCAAGGTCATTCCGTTCGATGACGACCGTTCGCGGTCGGGGGGTCTGTCGCGTGGAGCGCGGCGGCGCTCCCCGGGACGCGGCAACGGGTCCGTGAGCGCCCTGCCGGGGCAGCCGGGCGCTGGGCCGCCGCCGGAGGAGCCGGAGGAGGCCGCGGTGGCCGCGGAGAGCCCGGAGCGGGGCGGCTGGGACCGGCGGATCGCGGGCGGGCTCGCGTTCCTGCGGCGGCGGGTCACGGGCGAGTACGACGTCGACGAGTTCGGCTACGACAAGGAACTCACCGACCAGGTGCTGATGTCGGTGCTGCGACCGATGTACGAGAAGTACTTCCGGGTCGAGGTGAAGGGCATCGAGAACATTCCGTCGGACGGCGGGGCGCTCATCGTGGCCAACCACTCCGGCACGCTGCCGCTGGACGGGCTGATGCTTCAGGTCGCGGTGCACGACAACCACCCGGCCGAGCGGCATCTGCGGCTGCTCGCGGCGGACCTGGTCTTCATGCTGCCGGTCGTCAACGAACTGGCCCGCAAGGCGGGACACACGCTGGCCTGTGCGGAGGACGCGGAGCGGTTGCTGCGGCAGGGCGAGGTCGTCGGTGTGATGCCGGAGGGCTTCAAGGGCATCGGAAAGCCGTTCGGCGAGCGGTACAAGCTCCAGCGCTTCGGGCGGGGCGGCTTCGTGTCCACGGCGCTGCGGGCCGGGGTGCCGATCGTGCCGTGCTCGATCGTGGGGGCGGAGGAGATCTACCCGATGATCGGCAACTCCAAGACGCTGGCGCGGTTGCTGGGGACGCCGTACTTCCCGATCACGCCCACGTTCCCTTGGCTCGGGCCGTTGGGGGCGGTGCCGTTGCCGACGAAGTGGACGATTCAGTTCGGTGAGCCGATTCCTACGGATGGGTATCCGTTGGAGGCGGCGGAGGATCCGATGCTGATGTTCAATCTGACGGATCAGGTGCGGGAGCAGATTCAGCACACGTTGTACAAGTTGCTGGTGCAGCGGCGGTCGGTGTTCTTCTGAGCTTGCCCGGGTGCCCGGGCGGGGGCCTTGTCCTCAATCGCCGGACGGGCTTGGTTTTGCCGGGGTCGGGCTCTTGTCCTCAACCGCCGGACGGGCTCGAATCTGTCGGGCCCGGGGTGGGCGCCCGTCCGGCGAGTTCTGGTGCGTCAGCTCTTGTCGTCCTGGCTGTTGATGCCCAGGCCTCCGATCAGGCCGGGGATCAGCGGGGGCAGGGTGACGTCGGGTGTCGGGGGTGTGCTCGGGGCGTCCTTCCCCGGGGTGGACGTGTCCGGTGTCGGCGGGTCGAAGAGGTTGTCGGCGCCGCCTCCGATCAGGCCCTCGGCGGGGGTGCTGCCCGAGTCCGACGGGCGGGGCGATGAGCTGCTGCCCTTGCCGTCCTCGTGGGCGCCGGTCGGCGACGAGGACGAGGGGGAGGGCTTCCGGGAGGAGGGGGCCGTGCCGGTGTCGGCGGAGCCGGACTCCTGGGATCCGCCGCTCTTCTGCGGGGCGCGGGGGAACAGCGACTGCAGCGGCGCCACTTCCTCGTCTATGGCCGCGAAGACCGAGCTGACCTGGTCACCGACCTCGGTCAGCTGCACGGGCAGCCGGTCGCGGAGGTTGCTCCAGCTGTCCCGGTGCGAGCGGGAGAAGGAGTCCAGGGTCTGCATCGGGCCGATGGCGCCGTCCCGCTCGTACGCCGTGTGCAGAAGGCGGTGGCCTTCGGTGGCGTCGTGGCTCATGCCGTTGAGCGTGCGCCTGACCTCGCCGAGCTGTTCGTGGTCGAGTGAGCCCGCGCGGGCCCGCTCCATCAGCCGCCGGGCCTCGCTGAGCCGGGTCGATGCCTGGTCCAGGTAGACCTCGCCGCGGTCGGTGTCGCTGCCGGCCAGGTTGAGGTGGATGTCCTCCATGCCGCGCTTCAGCCCGTAGAGCGAGTCACCCGGGAGGGCGTCGGAGCTGGCAGCGGCCACTCCGCCGAAGGCTCCGGCCGCCACACCGACGGTGAGTCCGCCGGCCGCGAGGCCCTTCGTCCAGCGCGATCTGGGGCGCAGTTTGCGGAGCGGGGAGGCCCGGTGGGCCCCCTTGCCCCGTTGTTCGGGAACGGTAGGGTCCGCGGGCGTACCGCCCGCGGCGTACATGGCCTCCATGGCCGCGACGAGCTGGGCTCGCTGCACCACTTTGACCTCGGGATCCAACGCCGGCTTCGGTAGCTCACCGAGGCCGTTCGCCAGGGCCAACAGCGGTCCGCGGTCGGCCGGTTCGGCCGGTTCCTCGGGCTGTACGGCCGCCGCACCGCGGAGCGACTGCTCCTCCAGGGCCTGGGCGAAGGCGTTCGCCCGCCGGTGTGCCGAGACGTTTGCGATCACTGGCGGCACCTCCTCTCGTCATGACGGTCGACTCCCCTGAGGGTCCGGAAGGTTGCACCCCTTGAGCGCATCCACACGATTGAGTGAGTGTCTGCGGACAGGGGGTGACGACAGGGGGCCTGCAACCGGCACAACGAGTGGCGCGGCACTTGGGTTACGCAGGAAGGATGATCGGACCAGTGCGTGATGAACGTATCGCCGAGAGTGATTCGGCCCGGGGTGGGGTCAGCGGGCATCGTCCGGAAGGAGCCGGGCAAGGGTGCGGACGGCGCGGTACTGCAGGGTCTTGATCGCGCCCTCGTTCTTGCCCATCACCCGGGCGGTCTCGGCGACCGAGAGTCCCTGCAGGAAGCGCAGGGTCACGCACTCCTGCTGCTGGGGGTTGAGTCGGCGCACGGCTTGCAGCAGTGCGGCATTGGAGAGGGACTCCAGGACGGAGTCCTCGGGGCTGCGCTCGACCTCGTTGGCGTCGAGCATTTCGCCGGTGGTCACTTCCAGCCGGAATCGACTGGATTTGAAGTGGTCGGCGACCAGGTTGCGAGCGATTGTGACCAGCCAGGCACCGAAGTCACGGCCCTGCCAGGTGAACGTGGAGATGCGGCGAAGGGCGCGCAGGAAGGTCTCACTGGTGAGGTCCTCCGCTGTCGCCTTGCCGCCCACGCGGTAGTAGATGTAGCGGTAGACGGTGTCGCTGTACTGGTCGTAGAGGCGGCCGAAGGCGTCAGCCTCACCGGCCTGTGCGCGCTCGACGAGATCCATCATGCGCGCGCTGTCGCTGTCGGCCGTCGGCCGACGAACGGTGGACGTGGTCGTTGCGCCGCGGTTGCTGCGTCTTCCGACCGCCGCACCGCGTTCGGCCAGGGCGTAGCAAGGGCCGGCAGGTGCAGGGGTGGCAAAGGCGGGTACGGCGTACGCGGTGGGGACGAAGCCGCGCAAGCGGTCGGCGACCGTTGCGCGCAGCGTAGCCAGGCCCGAGGCGTCAACCCCGACGTGTGGGTACACGGGACTCCCAGAGGCAGAGCTTCCATCACGTGCAGTTCGAAACCGTCACTCGTCGTAGTGAGTGGTGGGTTCCGGAATGCGTCTGAGGAGAATAACGCTTCGTACAGGCAGTGCTACACCCAGTTGCTCAAATCACCGGTTAGGTCGCTTCTGTAGCGACTATTCGACACATCAAGTAGCACATCGTGACCGGTTATTGATCGAATAGCTTCGAGATCTGCCGTCAGCCGCGACAGGTTGTGGTCGATCGTGGGTAACCCGACTGGCGGGGGCGGCCGCGGGGCACTGGGGCCCGATCGGCGGCGGCGGCCGGGCGTGGCCCGCCCCCGCCGACGGGTCAGCGGCGGCGGCGGTGCAGGGCGACGGCGGCGGCGGTACCGCCCGCGAGGGCGCCCACTCCTGCCGCGGCCGGGATGCCGACCTTGGCCGCCTTGCGGCCCGTCCGGTAGTCGCGCAGCCGCCAGTCGCGGGCGCGGGCGTACTTGCGGAGCTTGGTGTCCGGGTTGATCGCGTACGGGTGTCCGACCAGGGACAGCATCGGGATGTCGTTGTGCGAATCGCTGTACGCGGCGCAGCGTGCCAGCTCAAGGCCCTCCGCCGCCGCCAGCGCGCGGACCGCCTCGGCCTTGGCGGGTCCGTGCAGGGGTTCGCCGACCAGACGTCCGGTGTAGACGCCGTCGACGGATTCGGCGACCGTGCCGAGCGCGCCGGTCAGCCCGAGCCGGCGGGCGATGATCGTGGCGGTCTCCACCGGGGCGGCGGTGACCAGCCAGACCTTCTGGCCGGCGTCGAGGTGGGCCTGGGCCAGGGCGCGGGTGCCGGGCCAGATGCGGTCGGCCATGTACTCGTCGTAGATCTCCTCGCCGATGGACATCAGCTCGGAGACGCGGTGGCCCTTGACGATGGACAGGGCGCTGTCGCGCGCGTCCTGCATGTGTTCGGGGTCCTCGACGCCGGCCAGTCTGAACCAGGCCTGCTGCCAGGCGAACCGGGTGAGTTCGCGGCGCTCGAAGAACTTCCGCTTGTAGAGGCCGCGCCCGAAGTGGAAGATCGCGGCGCCCTGCATCACGGTGTTGTCGAGGTCGAAGAAGGCGGCGGCCCGGTCGTCGCCGACGACGGGGAACTCGGGCTCCTCGGCCTGGGTGCCGGACGGGGCTCCGGCTTCGGTTTCGGCGGACTGCTCGGCGTCGAGCGACGATTTCCGGGCGGCCTCCGCCGCAGCCTCGCCTGCCAGCACGCTCCGCGCTGTCGCGGAACGCCTACGGGGTGTGAGCCATCCAAGAGCGGCCATGTCGTGAGCATAGCCAGTTGGTTCGGCCCTTCCCGACCTGCCTGGATGCGATGGCGTGAACTCTCGGGGACCGAATTGTTAAACGGGCGATTCCGGGCGTAGGGGATGAGGGGCGGAGTGGGTCCGTACCCGGCGCAGAATGAAGGGTATGAGCCCCCTGTTGCGTCGTACGAAGAAGAAGCCCGCGGACCGGGTGGTGACCCTTGTCGGGAAACCCGGGTGTCACCTCTGTGACGATGCCAGGCTGGTGGTGCGGTCGGTCTGTGAGGAGACCGGCGCGTCCTGGGAGGAGAAGGACATCACCCGGGACGAGGAGCTGCACCGGGAGTACTGGGAGCAGGTCCCCGTGGTGCTCATTGATAACGAACAGCACACGTTCTGGCGGGTGGACCCGGCAAGACTGCGCAGCGCGCTGCTTTCCTGAGTGAAACCCGGTTACCATCGTGGGCGTTTTGAGTGGTCTCGGGGGCGTGGCTGTGAGGAGTGTGTACCGCTTTGCCCCCTTCGGGCCTGCAACGGGCTGATGCGATCGGTGGTTCCTGGATCGCGCGACGAATGTGCGTGACCCCGGTCACTTTGACCGGACAAATCGGACACTATCTTTGTGCACGCGTTCACAAAGACATAGCCTGCATTCGACGGGGCGGCCATGGGACATACGGCCGCCTGCAGCCCCGCTCATCCCGCAGGAGCACCGTGGCAACTGGCCGAAATCACCGACCGGCGACCCGTAGCCGAGGAATTCCCGAGGCCACCGTCGCCCGACTTCCGCTGTATCTCCGTGCGCTGACCGCTCTGTCCGAGCGCTCGGTCCCCACGGTCTCCTCCGAGGAGCTCGCCGCGGCGGCGGGGGTCAACTCCGCGAAGCTGCGCAAGGACTTCAGCTATCTCGGCTCGTACGGGACGCGCGGCGTCGGCTACGACGTCGAGTATCTCGTCTACCAGATCTCCCGTGAACTCGGCCTCACCCAGGACTGGCCGGTCGCCATCGTCGGCATCGGTAACCTCGGCGCCGCGCTCGCCAACTACGGCGGTTTCGCCTCCCGCGGTTTCCGGGTCGCCGCGCTGATCGACGCCGATCCCGCGATGGCCGGAACGCCCGTCGCCGGTATCCCCGTCCAGCACGCCGACGACCTGGACCGCATCATCAGCGAGAACGGCGTGTCCATCGGTGTGATCACCACCCCGCCCGGCGCTGCCCAGCAGGTCTGCGACCGGCTCGTGGCCGCCGGAGTCACCTCCATCCTGAACTTCGCCCCGACCGTGCTCTCGGTGCCCGACGGCGTCGACGTGCGCAAGGTCGACCTCTCCATCGAGCTCCAGATCCTCGCCTTCCACGAGCAGCGCAAGGCGGGCGAGGAAGCGGCCGACAACGAGCCCGACCCGGCGGCACCGCCCGTGCGCGCCGCGACCAGCAGCCGGAAGGGACCCGACGGGGACATGCCCGCCGTGATGCCGGCATGAGTCTCCTCGTCGTAGGGCTGAGCCACCGCAGCGCCCCCGTCTCCGTGCTGGAGCGGGCCTCGCTGGCCGCCGACGCCCAGGCCAAGCTGCTCCAGGACACCCTCGCCGCCGAACCCGCGGTCGAGGCCGCCGTCCTCGCCACCTGCAACCGCATCGAGCTGTACGCCGACGTGGACAAGTTCCACGCGGGCGTCGCCGAGCTGTCCACGCTCCTCGCCCAGCACAGCGGCGTCGGCCTGGACGAGCTCACTCCGTATCTCTATGTGCACTACGAGGACCGGGCCGTCCACCACCTCTTCTCGGTGGCCTGCGGACTGGACTCGATGGTCGTGGGCGAGGGGCAGATCCTCGGCCAGATCAAGGACGCGCTGGCGCTGGGGCAGGAGCTGCACACCGCGGGCCGGCTGCTCAACGACCTCTTCCAGCAGGCCCTGCGGGTCGGCAAGCGCGCCCACAGCGAGACCGGGATCGACCGGGCCGGGCAGTCGCTCGTCACCTTTGGTCTGGAACAGCTCGCCGAGGGGCGCGACCCCGCGCTCTGGGCGAAGGGCAAGCGCGCCCTGGTGATCGGCGCGGGCTCGATGTCCTCGCTGGCCGCCGCGACGCTGGCCCGTACCGGCGTCGCCGAGATCGTCGTCGCCAACCGCACCCGGGCCCGCGCCGACCGGCTGGTCGAGATCCTCAACCAGGCCGACGGCACATCGGTGGCCGCGCACGCGGTGGAGATGGCCGCGGTCGACGACGAACTGACACGTGCCGATGTCGTCGTCTCCTGCACCGGAGCCACCGGCCTGGTGCTGAGCACCGAGGCCGTCGCCGGTGCGCTCGGACTGGACACCGGCCCCGCGTACGAGGCGCCCGCCGCCCCCGTCGCCGCGCCGCCCGCCGAGCTGGACCAGCACGCCGCATGGGTGGAGAACGGTTCCGCCACCGTGACCGCCCAGGCGCAGGCCGTCCGCCGGGTCACCGTGCCCGCCCAGTCCACCGGACCGGTCCGCCTCGCCCTGCTGGACCTCGCCATGCCGCGCGACATCGACGGCGGCGCCGCCCGCCTCGACGGTGTGCGCCTCGTCGACATCGAGTCGCTCGCCGAGGCGTCCGCGGACGCCCCGATGGCCGCCGATGTGGACCAGGTGCGCACGATCGTCGCCGACGAGGTCGCCGCCTTCGGCGCCGCCCAGCGCGCCGCCCACATCACTCCCACCGTCGTCGCCCTGCGCACGATGGCCGCCGGAGTGGTCGCGGGCGAGATCGCACGGCTGGACGGGCGCCTCCCCGACCTGGACGAGAAGCAGCGCGCCGAGATCTCGCAGACCGTGCGCCGCGTCGTCGACAAGCTCCTGCACGCGCCCACCGTGCGGGTCAAGCAGCTCGCCAGCGAGCCCGGCGGCGCCGGGTACGCCGATGCGCTGCGGGAACTCTTCGACCTCGACCCGCAGACGGTCGCCGCCGTCTCCCGGGCAGACCTGAACGACCCGAATCGAGGGCGGTCATGACCGACAACTCACCCCGTGGCCCGGCGGCCACCCGGCCGCTGCGGCTGGGGACCCGGCGCAGCAAGCTCGCCATGGCGCAGTCGGGCCTCGTCGCCGAGGCCGTCAGCGAGGTGACCGGGCGGGCCGTCGAGCTCGTCGAGATCACCACGTACGGGGACACGTCCAAGGAGCAGCTTTCGCAGATCGGCGGGACCGGCGTGTTCGTCGCCGCACTGCGCGAGGCGCTGCTGCGCGGCGAGGTGGACTTCGCCGTCCACTCGCTGAAGGACCTGCCGACCACACAGCCCGAGGGACTCGTGCTGGCCGCGGTGCCGGAGCGCGAGGACCCGCGTGACGCACTGGTGGCGCGGGACGGGCTGACCTTCGAGCAGCTGCCGCCCGGTTCCCGTGTCGGCACCGGCTCGCCGCGCCGCATGGCGCAGCTCAACGCGTACGCCCGCAGTCACGGCCTCGACATAGAGACCGTGGCGATCCGCGGGAACGTCGATACGCGTATCGGTTTTGTACGAAGCGGTGAACTGGACGCGGTGGTACTCGCCGCGGCCGGGCTCAGCCGTCTCGGCCGGACCGGTGAGGTGACCGATTTCCTGTCGGTCGACACCGTTCTGCCCGCTCCCGGCCAGGGAGCACTGGCGATCGAGTGCGCTGCTTCCAGCGCCGACCTCGCCGCCGCGCTCGCCGAGCTCGACGACCCGTACACCCGGGCCGCCGTGACCGCCGAGCGTGCCCTGCTCGCCGCCCTGGAGGCCGGCTGCTCCGCACCTGTGGGTGCGCTGGCCGACCTCCTGGCCGACGGTCAGGCTGTCAACGAACTGCGCCTGCGCGGTGTCGTCGGGTCCACCGACGGTTCCTCGCTCGTGCAGCTGTCCACCACCGGTCCCGTCCCCACGTCGCACGACGACGCGGCGGCCCTCGGTCGCGAACTCGCGGCCGAGATGCTCGCCAAGGGTGCGGCCGGTCTTATGGGGGAGCGAGCACTTTGAGCCCCAACGGCCCCGCCGCATCCGATTTTCCTGTCCTGTCCGCAGGGCACGTCACCTTCCTCGGCGCCGGTCCCGGCGACCCGGGACTGCTGACTCTGCGCGCCGTCGAGGCGCTCGCGAGCGCGGACGTTCTTGTCGCCGAGCCGGACGTTCTCGGCGTCGTTCGCTGCCATGCGCGGGCAGGCGTAAGCACGCCTGAGCTGACGGTTGTTGACGCACAGTCAACAGCCGTCGGTGTTCCCGTTCTCAGGGATGCGGCCAATCTTGTCATGGAGGCCGCGAAGGGCGGCAGGCGGGTGGTCCGTGCCGTCGCCGGTGACCCCGGTCTGGACGGCAACGCGGGCGGCGAAATGCTGGCCTGCGCCGCCGCGGGCATTCCCTTCGAGGTCGTGCCCGGTGTCGCCAACGCCGTGGGGGTGCCCGCGTACGCCGGGGTGCCGCTGCGTGACGCGCAGGGCGCCGACGTCCGGTTCATCGACGCCCGTACCGCCTCGGACCGCTGCTGGAGCGAGGTCGGCGCGAGCGACGCCACGTGCGTCATCTCGACGCAGCTCGACGCGGTGGCCGCGGCCGCCGGTGAGCTGGTCTCGGCGGGCCGCAAGCCCGACACCCCGCTGACCGTCACCGTCGCCGGCACGACGACCCGCCAGCGCACCTGGACGGCGACGCTGGGCACCATCGCCCAGCTCTTCAAGCAGTCCAAGGTCCTTCCCTCGCCGGAGGGGCACCGGCCCGTCATAGCCGTGGTCGGGGAGCGCAGCTCCGCCGCCCAGCGCGACCAGCTCGCGTGGTTCGAGTCCAAGCCGATGTTCGGCTGGAAGGTGCTCGTGCCGCGTACGAAGGAGCAGGCGGCGTCGCTCTCCGACCAGTTGCGTTCGTACGGCGCGGTGCCGCACGAGGTCCCGACGATCGCCGTCGAGCCGCCGCGTACGCCCCAGCAGATGGAGCGTGCGGTCAAGGGCCTGGTCACAGGACGCTACGAGTGGATCGCCTTCACCAGCGTGAACGCCGTGAAGGCCGTCCGGGAGAAGTTCGAGGAGTACGGGCTCGACGCCCGCGCCTTCGCGGGGATCAAGGTCGCGGCCGTCGGTGAGCAGACCGCCGCCGCGCTCGTCGACTTCGGTGTGAAGCCGGACCTGGTGCCCTCCGGTGAGCAGTCCGCCGCCGGGCTGCTGGAGGACTGGCCTCCGTACGACCCGGTCTTCGACCCGATCGACCGCGTCTTCCTGCCGCGCGCGGACATCGCCACCGAGACGCTGGTGGCCGGTCTCATCGAGCTCGGCTGGGAGGTCGACGACGTCACCGCGTACCGCACGGTCCGCGCCTCGCCGCCGCCCGCCGACACGCGTGAGGCCATCAAGGGCGGCGGGTTCGACGCGGTGCTCTTCACCTCGTCCTCCACGGTGCGCAACCTCGTCGGTATCGCGGGCAAGCCGCACAACGTGACCGTCATCGCGTGTATCGGCCCGGCCACGGCGAAGACCGCCGAGGAGCACGGTCTGCGCGTGGACGTCCTGTCCCCGGAGCCCTCGGTGCACAAGCTGGCCGAGGCCCTCGCGGCCTTCGGCGCGCAGCGCCGGGACGCGGCGAAGGAGGCCGGTGACCCGGTCACACGGCCGAGCGAGCGCCGCCCGGGTGCGCGGAGGCGTCGTACGACGACCTGATCCGGTGTGCCGAGTGCACGGGCCCGGCCGCTTCTCCCCGAAGCGGCCGGGCCCCGCTCCGTTCCGCGGCTCCCTTTTCCCGGCACAGGTGTCGGTAAGACGGTGATGTGTGCGGGTCTAATCTCGAAGGATGACTGTGTACGGAAACTTCCCCGGCTCTCGCCCCCGACGGCTGCGGACGACCCCCGTCATGCGGCGGATGGTCGCCGAGACACGGCTCGACCCGGCGAACCTGATCCTGCCCGCGTTCGTGCGCGAGGGCGTCGGCGCCCCCGTCCCCATCGCGGCCATGCCCGGCGTGCAGCAGCACACCCTGGACACCCTGCGGAAGGCCGCTGTCGACGCGGTCTCGGCGGGCGTCTCCGGAATCATGCTCTTCGGTGTGCCGCTGGACGAGAAGAAGGACGGCCGCGGCACGGCCGGCACCGACCCGGACGGCATCCTCCAGGCCGGTCTGCGCGCGGTCCGCGAGG
Source organism: Streptomyces sp. NPDC127177 (assembly GCF_042672475.1). Taxonomy (NCBI): domain Bacteria; kingdom Bacillati; phylum Actinomycetota; class Actinomycetes; order Kitasatosporales; family Streptomycetaceae; genus Streptomyces; species Streptomyces sp. NPDC127177. The sequence continues at coordinate 74,971 of NZ_JBHXUW010000033.1, read as the reverse complement.
AGGTCGGTGACGATCTCGTCATCATGTCCGACCTGTGCCTGGACGAGTACACCGATCACGGCCACTGCGGTGTGCTGACCGAGGACGGCCGCGTCGACAACGACGCGACGCTGGAGCGGTACGCCGAGATGGCCCAGGTCCAGGCCGACGCGGGCGCCCATGTGGTCGGCCCCAGCGGCATGATGGACGGCCAGGTCGGGGTGGTCCGCGACGCGCTGGACCAGACCGGCCACGAGGACGTCTCGATCCTCGCGTACACGGTGAAGTACTCCTCCGCCTTCTACGGCCCGTTCCGTGAGGCCGTCGGCTCCTCGCTCAAGGGCGACCGCAAGACGTACCAGCAGGACCCGGCCAACGCCCGCGAGTCCCTGCGCGAGCTGGCGCTCGACCTGGACGAGGGCGCGGACATGGTCATGGTCAAGCCGGCCGGACCGTACCTGGACATCCTGGCGAAGGTCGCCGAGTCGACGGACGTCCCGGTCGCCGCGTACCAGATCAGTGGCGAGTACTCGATGATCGAGGCCGCCGCCGAGCGCGGCTGGATCGACCGGGACGCGGCGATCCTGGAGAGCCTGACCGGCATCCGGCGGGCGGGCGCGCAGATGATCCTGACGTACTGGGCGACGGAGGTCGCGCAGAAGCTGCGCCGTTCCTGACGGGCCCCGGCCCCGGCGGGCTCAGGCCGCCGGTTCGCGGCCCCAGGACGTGAGGATGCGGGCCGCCTCCCGGCCCAGCGTGCGGTCGTCGGCCAGCCGGTGCAGCACCCGGGCCCGGTCGTCGCTCGGGCCCGCGTGGTTGAGCGCGGCCAGGGCGTTGTCCCGGACGAGCTGGTCCTCGTCGTCCAGGACGGCGGCCGCCATCGCGTCGTGGACCTCGGGATCGTCGGCATAGGGCCCGAGCGCCATGGCCGCGTACTGCCGCACCAGATCTTCGTCCGGCCCGCGCATCACGGCGAGCAACGCGCGGGCCGCCCGCTGCCGTTGCGCGGCGTCCTCGGGCGGCGACAGCCGCAGGGCCGTCGTGGCCTCGACCCTGGCGAGGTCGTACTCCTCGGTGTCGGCCGCCACCGAGGCGAGGAACGTCAGGGCCGCCGGATGACCGGGCCGGTCCGTGAGTATGTCGGCTATCCCCGCGACGAGTTCGCGTCTTCTCTCGCTCTCGGCGGGCTGTGCGTGGAACTCGTCGATGAGGCTCTCTGTCCGGTCCATGGAGTGTGGGTTTCCCCGTGGACAGCGGTGCATTCCTCGGCGGTGCGCCTCAGTCCCACCAGAACGACCAGCCCTCCTGGCCGATGAGAGCGTCCGTGGCGTACTTCTCCAGGGTGTTCAGCGAGGTCTGCTGGATGTTGTCCGGGCAGAACGCGAAGTGCTCGGCGGCCAGTGCCAGCGCCTCGGCCTCCGTCGTGGGCGGACGCCCCACGCTGACGGTCAGGGTGTCGAAGCCGAGCGCCACCACCCGTATCCCGAAGCGGTCCTCCCAGGAGCGCAGTACCGCGCAGAGCCGGGCGACGTCGTTCTCGTGGTTGAGCGGTCCGCTCCAGCCGATCGCCGCCGGGATGTCCGCACTGCGCCTCGCCGGAACGAGCGCCAGGCGTGTGCCGTCATCGGTCAGCACGTCAGCTATCCCGGCCGCCAGCTTCTCCGGGCTGTCCGGGCCGTCGGCCAGGGGCGCGGGCGCCAGCCCGGGCCAGGCGGTTCCGGTGTCGAGCTCGTCCTGCGCGTACGCGTCCCAGACCTCGCTCAGGACGTCCTCGGCGTCATGGTCGCCGGGGTACGACGTACCGGCCGGGTCGAGGTCCCAGGCCTCGGGCCACTGGTTCCGCGGCCCGCCGTCGACGAGCACGGGCAGCAGCCCCAGACCCCGGCCCGCGTCACGGAGCCGGGCCCAGTCGCCCGGGGCCGCGGGCGCGTCCGCGTACCAGAGCAGCGGTTCGTGCCAGGGCCCGTCGGTCGTGGTGTCCACGAGGGCGCCGGGCGGGAGTTGAAGCCCTGACGTGGCCAGGGAAGGGAGCGGGTTCGGAAGCGTCGCCATGTCGGTGAGCGTACGGGCGCCCACTGACAGTCGGCCGCTTGCGGCCGATCCCTGCGCCGGTCGCTCAGGAGCCGATGTGCGCGGCGAAGGCCGACCAGGTGGTGGGGGCGAGGGTGAGCGTGGGGCCCTCGGGGTTCTTGGAGTCCCGGACGTGGACGGCGGCGGGGTGCGCGGCGATCTCTACGCAGGCGCCGCCCTGTTCGCTGCTGTAGCTGGACTTCTGCCAGTCGTAGGCGACTTCGAGGCAGGCGCCGCCTTCACTGCCGCTGTAGCTGGACTTGAACCACTCGTGTGCGGTGCTCATAACTCTCCTAACAGCCGGTCCAACAGGCCTTTTGTGTCTTCGGTGTTGAGGGCCTGCGTTCGCAGCATCGCATATTTCTGCGACAGGATGCTGACCTCGTCCGGGTCCGAAACGATCCGGCTCCCACGCTGGGTTTCGGTGTAGGCGAGGCGTTGGTAGTCCGGTGTTTCGAGCAGGATGAAGGGGCCGTCCAGGGCTGCATGCGTCTGTTGGCCGAACGGCATGACCTGAAGCGTGATCCCCTGGAGATCGGAGCAGGCGCGGAGGTGGCGCAGCATCTCCGCGTACACCTCGTCGCCGCCGAGGCGATCCCTGAGGATGGCCTCGGAGATGATGAAACTCGTGGTCGGCGGCACCCTGCGAGTCAGGATGGCCTTTCGTTCCAAACGGGACGACACCTGGTTGTTGATGTCCTCCTCGCTGATGACGGGCACCTTGCTCCGGAACACCGCGCGCGCATAACTCTCCGTCTGGAGCAGCCCCGGCAGCACCTGGTTCTCGAACCACGACAGGGAGAGCGCCTCCCGCTCCAAGTCGAGGTACTCCTCAGCCCAAGCCGGGATCAGGTCCACCTCCGGCATGTTCTCCACCGCCGTTTCCAAGGCCTCCTTGGTGTCCAGCAGGATGTCCATGCGACGGGCCAGCGGCAGCAGCAGCGCGCGTCTGCCCTGCTCGATCGAGGCGATGGTCTCCGGCTGGGTGCTCGTCTGCTCGGCCAGTTGGCGCTGGGTCAGCCCGGCCGCGATGCGGAACCGCGCAACCAGCGCGCCCACGAGTTTCATTGCCGACGCGTTCTTGCGCTGCCGCTTCCTGGGTTGCATACGGTCCCCACTTCCCACCCGTATTCGTACTTCACGCACGCCGGACCCGTACAAGAAATCTGTACGGGTGCGCACACTGCGACAGCCTAGTCACCGAGTGTGACGCTCGTCGCATGAACGAGACGATGCAACTCCCGCTGCTGCGCGAGCGGTTCTTCCGGCGGGAGCGCCGGTCGGTCCGGGCGGCGAGGGATTTCGTGCGGGACGCGCTGGCCGAGTGGGGGTTCGGCGAGGTGCGGGCGGACGACGTGGTGCTGTGTGTCAGCGAGCTCGCGACGAACGCGTTGGTGCACGGGGTGCCGCCGGGGCGTGGGTACCGGGTGATGCTGTGGCTGCGGGACGAGGGGCAGGTGCGGGTCGAGGTGCATGACAGCGGTGACGGGGAGCCCGGGGTGCGTGTGTCCGACGGGGAGTCGGGGCGGGGGCTGGTGATCGTCGGGGCGCTGGCGGACCGGTGGGGGGTGGGGGAGCGGACACCCGGGAAGGTCGTGTGGTGCGAGTTCGGCTGAGGTGGGCCGGATCAGCCCGGGGTCAGTCGGTCGGTGAGGTCGACGGCCTCGCGTACGTCCGGGTCCGGGTCCTCGGACAGGTGGCGGAGCAGCGCGTCGACGCCGGGGGTCGACCAGCCCGCCACCGTCTCGACCAGGGCGGTACGGACGGTGGCGTCGGGATGGTCGGCGAGGTGGGCGAGTTGGGCGACCGGGCCACGGCGGCGCATCCCGAGCCAGTGGAGGGTCGCGCGCAGTTGGGCGGGGTCGCCGGGGTCACCGGCTTCGGCGATACGGCGCAGGAGGACGGGGGTTGCGGGCGCGGGGCCGTCGAGCGGGTGCGGTCGGCGGCGGCGCAGGCGCTGCGAGCCGTACTCACCGCGCACCCTGCACCCGTAACAGGTGCAGGGCACCTTGCCGTTGGAGTCCGGGAAGTAGCGCCAGCCGGTGACCTGGCGGACGCCGCGTACGCGGTGGATCTCGGACCGGGTGACGGCCCGGGGGACGAAGACCTCCCAGCCGCGCGGGTCCTGGAGTGAGGCCACCCGGTGCACGGCGTCGCTCGCAGTGGTGGTGACGTGGGTCCGGCCGGGCCGTTGGCTGTAGTGGCCGACGGTGACGGTTTCGTCGTCCGGCAGCCGGAGCTGGACCGAGACGAGGCCGCGCGGGCCGCCGTGACGGGCGAGTTCGCGCAGCCACTGGTGGGTCAGCGTGTAGGAGGGCAGCACCGGGAAGCAGAACAGGCCCTTGTCGCCCTCGCGGCCGTGGCTGACGGCGCGTATCCCGGACTTGCGGATGCGGGCCGCGTTCGCGGCGGGTGTCAGGTGCACGAACATGGCCATGGCCGAGATCGTAGGGGAGTTGTGGGGGCCGGACACGCGGTCCGCCTGCGTCGGTTGTCTTCCTTGCGCCCCGCGGGGCTGCGAGGGCAGGCAACAGGGCGGCCAGGTCCGGTGCGGACAGCCAGGGACCGAATGACCTCGGTCTCTGGTTTGTCCCGCGCGTGACCGACCGCCCTCGGGGCCGTGCCTGCGTGCTGCTCCCCACTCGCACGGGGAGGAGCGGCGCGATCAGTAGGCCAGTGCGTCGGCCATCTCGAACTGCCAGTAGGTGACGAAGCCGTTGTCGCCCCAGTAGGTGTTGGCGGGCAGAGTCACGTTGGCCGGGGTGCCCGTGGAGCCTTCGAAGCTCCTGCTGGAGAAGTTCACCTGGAGGTGCTTGCTCGGGTGCAGGTTGTTCTCGTCGCCCTCGCCGGAGAGGCCGATGGCGGCGTACGAGGACTCGCCCGGGTTGAGCGTCACGACGGCCTGCGGCCGGCTCTCGTCGAGGATGCGGAAGACGGCCTGGGCGTCGTCGAAGCGGAGCTTGGGCGCGTGGTAGGCGTAGCAGGGGCGGTCGCCCGTGTTCGTGAGGGTGAGCAGCAGGTGGTTGACGGGGCGGTTCACCTTGCTGACGGTGGTCTTGGTGTTGTCGCCGGTGCAGACGACGGGTTCCAGGCTGGACTTCTTGCTCGCCCGGGGCGTGGAGCCCGTGGAGTGCCGCGCGGTGTTCGCTGCGGGGTGCGCGAGGGCCTTCGTCCCGGCGCCGGCGTCGGTGCGGGTGCCGGCTGCGGCGTCGGTGGTGACCTTCGTCTGGGTGGCGATCGAGGACCGCGTCTGCTCGGCGGCGCTGTTCGCTGCCGGAGCGCCCGACCGGGCCTTGCCGTTGTCGCTCGTGCCGCCGTTGTCACTGCTGCCGCATGCGGTGAGCGAGAGAGCGGCGAGCAGGGCGGTGGCGGCGAGGACGGTGGTGCGGATGCTGTTGCTGCGCATGGTGGAGGTTCTCCTCGTGGTGTGTGGTGGTGGTCCGTGCGTTCAGTTCCGGCGGTTCAGCACCGGGGCGGTCAGCACCGGCTGCGGTTCGGCGCCGGTGGTCAGTAGGCCAGCGCGTCGGCCATCTCGCTCTGCCAGTAGGTGACGAAGCCGTTGTCGCCCCAGGTGGTGCCGGCGGGCAGCTTCACGTTGGCCGGGCTGCCCGTGGAGCCTTCGGGGTTCCTGCCGGAGAAGCTCACCCCGAGGTTCTTGCTCGGGTGCAGGTTCTTCTCGTCGCCCTCGCCGGACAGGCCGATGGAGGCGTACGCGGACTGGCCCGGGTCGAGCGTCACGACGGCCTGCGGCTGGCTGCTGTCGAGGATGCGGAAGACGGCCTGGGCGTCGTCGAAGCGGAGCTTGGGCGCGTAGTAGGCGTAGCAGGGGCTGGAGCCCGAGTTCGTCAGGGTGAGCAGCAGGTGGTTGACGGGGCGGCTCACCTTGCTGACGGTGACCTTGGTGTTCGCGCTGGTGCAGGTGACGGTCTTGGAGTTGGTGGTGCCGCCGGTGTTCTTCCCGCTCGTTCCGCCGTTCTTGGCGGGCTGTGAGGTGGTCTTGGGTGCGGAGCCGGTGGTCGTGCCGGCTCCACTGTCGGCGTCCGGGGCGTTCGTGGCGCCCTTGTCCGGTGCGGCGGACGGGGACTGCTCGGTGGTGCCGGCGTTCGTCGCCGGGGCGGTCGATCCCGACTTCGCGCCGTCGGTGCTCCCGTTGTCGTTGCATGCGGTGAGCGAGAGCGCGGCCAGGAGTGCGGTGGCGGCCAGGACGGTGGTGCGGATGCTGTTGCTGCGCATGGTGGTGCTCCCCGTGAAGTGGTGATGGCGAAATGGTGGTGGTGCGAGGCGTTCAGTGGCTGGTGATCAGTACCAGGACGACTGTGCCGGTCACGATCACTACGCCGATGGCGAGAAGATCGACGATCTCGATGCGGAAGAGGGTTCGCATTGCTCGTCCCCCGGTCTCTGCGGTGTGGTCACAGCTTGTGGGGTGACGGATTCCGGCCGCAACGCCCGCCGGGCCATTGGGGATACTGGAATGCCTGCGCGTACTGTGACCTGGGCAGATTCCACGTCCCTGGAATGGTGTTCCGGGACGAACCAGGAGGGGGAACGCTGCAGTGGCGACGCCGGAGGCCGAAGAGTTCGCGGCCCTGCTCAAGCAATTGAAGGATCGTTCGGGGCGCAGTTACGGGGTGCTCGCCACGAAGCTGCACGTCAGCACATCGACGCTGCACCGGTACTGCAACGGGGACGCCGTGCCCAACGAGTACGGGACGGTGGAGCGGCTGGCCCGGCTGTGCGGGGCCACGTCGGACGAACTGGTGGAACTGCACCGGCGGTGGATCGTCGCGGAGGCCGCGCGGCGGCGCGGGAAGCCGGAGACCCCGGCGGCGGACCCCGTCGCCGATGCGGTTTCCCCTGCGGTGAGTGCGTCCGTCCCGGCTCCCGAGGCCGAGCCCGAGCCCCGGCACGGGCCGGAACCGGAGCCCGGCTCCGGGCCCGCGGCCGAACCCGAGCTCGAACCGGTGGCCGAAGCCGGCCCGGAGCGCGAGCGGGGGCCCGCTCCCGGGCCCTTGGGGGCGGCCCGCTGGCGACGCGCGTCGGCCCGTACCCGCGTGCTGCTCGCGGCTGCCGCCGTCGTCGCGCTCACCGTGCCCACCGCCGTCGTCGCCAACCAACTCGCCGGAGCGAGCGAGGACGCCGCCGTTGGCGGCCCCCGCGCGACCGGCCCCGGGGACGGCGACAAGGCGGACGCCGTGGCCGACGCCTCCGAGAGCGCCTCCACATCACCCAGCCCCACGCACTCGCCCAGTCCTTCCGCGACCACCGGGTCGGCCACCCCTTCCGCCCGTCCCACCACCTCCGCCTCGCACACGTCGGGGGCCGGGCCGAAGAGCAGCACCGGGCGCCCGCCGACCGTCACCGTCGGCTCGTACGACTGGGACGGGCCGTGCGGCCAGTACTACCTGCTGGCCGGCGGCTCCCAGTTCGTGCCCCCGCCGCCCACGCAGCCGCTGGACAACCGCGGGTGGGGCCGTTCGCTCAAAGGGGTGGAGGGCAAGCAGATGCGGCTCGAACTGACCGTGCAGGGAACCTCGGAGGAAGCGGTCGTCCTGCGGAGCATGAGTGTGCGGGTGCAGAGCCAGCGCGCTCCCCTGAAGTGGTCCGCGTACTCGATGGGCGAGGGGTGCGGGAGCGGTATCGAGCCCCAGTCCTTCGACGTGGACCTGGACGACAGCCGTCCCACGCTCACCCCTGTGGCGGGGCAGCAGGGGGACGAGACCGTGCCGGCGAAGAACTTCCCGTTCCGGGTCTCCTCCAGCGATGTGGAGGTCTTCGACCTCGACGCGCACGTGGAGGGCCACGACGTCAACTGGTACCTGGAACTGGCCTGGAGCAGCGGCGGCCGGACTGGCGTCCTGCGCATCGACGACGGCGGCAAGCCGTTCCGTACGAGCAGCATCGCGGGGCGGCCGGAGTACATCTACGACAGGAGCGACTCCAAGTGGGTGCCCCGCTGACCTGCGGGATCAGGGAGTTGTCCCCGATTCGTCCCGGTTCTCGCCGTCCCGGTGCGTGGTCTCGGCCCGTGCCACCTGCGTGACGACGGCCGGCTGTTCGCGGATCGGGGACGAGCGTGGAGAGCAGTGGTCCGAACCTCGCGGAGGGCCTTCGAACGCGTCGCCGACACGGGCATGGGAAGCTGCCCGGGGCCACTTCCGCGGGGAGCGGTGAACCGGGCGGCCCGGTGACGATCGTCGAGGAGACGCATGACCAGCAGCACGGACGACAGACCGGACCTGGATGACAGGAAGCCGGCGGGTTCAGACGGATCCGGGGACTCCGGCCTCTTCGCGGAACGCACCCTGCGGTTGCGGCGCCGGCTGGAACGGCTGATCGGCATCGCCGCCACCGAAGGGAATCTGCTGGTCCCCCTCCGCAACGGCGACGAGATCTTCGCCGCGATGCTGGGAGCCATCCGCGGCGCCGAGCACACCGTGGACATGATGACGTTCGTCTACTGGCGCGGCGACATAGCCCAGGAGTTCGCCGACGCGCTCGCCGAACGGGCCCGCGCCGGGGTGCGCGTCCGGCTGCTGCTGGACGGGTTCGGCAGCAGGCTGATCGAGAAGGACCAGCTCGCGGCGATGGACGAGGCCGGTGTGCAGGTGGCGTGGTTCCGTAAGCCGATCCACCTCTCCCCGCTGAAGCAGAACCACCGCTGCCACCGCAAGGTTCTCGTCGTGGACGAGGAGACGGCGTTCACCGGCGGCGTCGGCATAGCCGAGGAGTGGTGCGGCGACGCGCGCAACGAGAACGAGTGGCGCGACACACATGTGCAGGTGCGCGGCCCGGCCGTGGACGGCCTCGCGGCGGCGTTCGCCCAGAACTGGGCCGAGTGCCACGAGGAGCTCTTCGACACCCGCGACCGCTTCATCGAGGCGCAGCCGTGCGGGAGCGCGGTCGTGCAGGTCGTGCGCGGATCGGCCAGCTTCGGCTGGCAGGACATGCAGACACTGCTCCGGGTCGTACTGGAGTCCGCCGAGGAGCGGGTACGGCTCACCACGGCCTACTTCGCGCCCGACTCGTACTTCGTGGAGCTGCTCTGTGCCACCGCGCGGCGCGGGGTCACGGTCGAGATCCTGCTCCCCGGTCCTTACACGGACAAGCGGGTCTGCCAGCTCGCCGGACAGCGCTACTACGAGCAGCTCACCGACTGCGGCGTGAAGATCTTCCAGTACCGGCCGACCATGATGCACACCAAGGTCATCACCGTCGACCGGGTCGCCGCGCTGATCGGCTCCACGAACTTCAACCGCCGCTCGCTGGACCACGACGAGGAGGTGATGCTCGCCGTGATGGACCCGGCGTTCACCGCGACCCTCGACGGCCACTTCGACCAGGACATGCGGGCGAGCGAGCTGATCGAGGGCCGCCGGTGGAAGCGGCGGTCGGTGGTGCAGCGGCTCCGCGAGGTGTCGGTCGTGCCGATCCGCCGCTATCTGTGAGCGCCGGCCGCGAACCGCATCAGCGCGCCATGGTGGCGAGGATGGTCTTCCCCCGGCTGCCGTGACGGTGGACGGAGACGCTGCTGGCCAGCCGCAGCACCATCGGCCACCCGAAACCGCCCGCCTGGCCGGTCATGTCCGGGACCCGGCACTGCGGAGGGGTGGGGCTGGGGTCGTCGACCCGCACCTGCAGCGTGCCGTGATCGGCGCCGAACGACAGGGCGGTGACGGCTCCGGCGTACCGGATGGCGTTCGTCACCAGTTCCGATGAGAGCAGCAGCAGATCCTGGACCGTGCGGGCGGATGGCGCGGGATTCAGTTTCGCGACGAACGCGGTGGCGGCCGCACGGGCGTCCGCCGCCCGGAGCGGAGCGGCCACGGTCTGCGAGGAGACTTCCGTCGGGACTTCCGTCGGGACTTCCGTCACTTCCGAACGGGCTTCCATGGCGGCTTCCATACCGGCGGGATCGGGTGCGACGCACTGGTCGGTCATGTGGATTCACCCCGTGGAGAAGTTCGTGTCGGCTGGTCTGACCCTCCGTGTACCCGAGCAATTCACGTGTATCCGAAATTGATTCGCACGGGTGACAGCACGCCCGCAGGCGTGCGGCTGTTCCTTCGGGGAAGGTGAGCGGGACCAGACAGTGCGGTCCGCCCGGAAGTGGTTCCGTTCCGGGGCGGCCGCCGCGGCGAAGGGAAGCGCTCATGAACGAGTCCGTCGACATCGCACCGGACTCGACCGCGGTGATCACCGAGCCGGTGCCCGACATCCAGCTCCAGCTGCTGATCCAGTTGCTCGACCGGGAAATGCGTTCCGGTCTGCCGCTCACCCTGACCATTCCGGCCGGTGTACTGCACGGCGACGTGATCGGGCACGAGGCCTGGAAGGCGGACTGGGCCAGGAGCCTGCGACAGGTCGAGGGCGAGGGCGCCAACCTCATCGCCGAGTTCCCCGAGACGGTGGACCAGGGAATCAGGGAGCTGCGCGCCGACGAGGACCCCCAGCAGCTCCCCAGGTGGATCCATCTTCGGGACGCCACGCTCGTCTTCGGCGGGACGGCTCCGCTGCGGCTGCCGCTGTGGCGCGGGCGGCTCTCCGACGTCTCCGGCTGGGCGCTCGGCCGGCCGGAGTAACCGGAACGGAAAAACGGCTTTGGACTAACCGGAACGGGCTGGAACGGAAAAGAGGGCGGGGTCCGGCACACCGATGTGTGCCGGACCCCGCCCTCTGCCGTCCGCCCGCTGCGGCGGAGGCGATCAGAGCCGCTCGGGGGTCCTGATGCCGAGCAGCGTCATGCCCTGGTGCAGGGTGCGGGCGGTGACGTCGCAGAGGAACAGCCGGTTCTCCACGACCTCCGCCGGGTTGTCGTCGCTCAGGACGTGGCACTGGTCGTAGAACGTCGTGTAGAGCGAGGCGAGCTGGTAGAGGTACGCGGCCAGCTTGTGCGGCTCGGAGCCCGCCGCCACCTCGGACAGCACCTCACCGAACTGGTCCAGGTGCAGACCCAGCGCCCGCTCGGCCGGGGCCAGCTCCAGCTCCGGGTGCGCGACCGGCTTCGCGTCGCCCGCCTTGCGCAGGATCGACCGGATACGCGCGTACGCGTACTGGAGGTAGACGGACGTGTCGCCGTTCAGCGAGACCATCTGGTCCAGGTCGAACTTGTAGTCCCGCACGGCCGAGGTCGACAGATCGGCGTACTTCACCGCGCCGACGCCGACGTACCGGCCGTTCTCGACGATCTCCTCCTCGGACAGGCCGACCTTCTCGGCCTTCTCCCGGACCACCGCCGTGGCCCGCTCGACGGCCTCGTCCAGCAGATCCTCCAGCTTGACCGAGACACCCTCACGGGTCTTGAACGGCTTGCCGTCCTTGCCGAGGACCGTGCCGAAGGCGAGCTGGTGCGCCTTCACGTCCTCGTTGAGCCAGCCCGCCCGCCGGGCCGTCTCGAAGACCATCTTGAAGTGCAGGGACTGCCGCGCGTCCACCACGTACAGCAGGGTGTCCGCCTTGAGGTTCTGCACCCGGTCCCGGATCGCGGAGAGGTCGGTCGCGGCGTAGCCGTAACCGCCGTTCGTCTTCTTCACGATCAGCGGTGTCGGGTTCCCGTCCGGTCCCTTCACATCGTCGAAGAAGACACACAGCGCACCCTCGGAGCGGACGGCGACGCCCGTCTCCTCCAGGATCCGGCAGGTCTCCTCCAGCATGTCGTTGTAGCCGGACTCGCCGACGATGTCGGGGTCGCTGATCTCCATGTCGAGCTTGTCGAAGACCGAGTAGAAGTAGATCTTCGACTCGTCGACGAACCGCTGCCACATGGCGAGCGTCTCCGCCTCACCGGCCTGGAGCGCCACCACCCGGTCCCGCGAACGCGCCTTGAACTCCTCGTCCGAGTCGAAAAGGGTCCGCGAGGCCTTGTAGAGCCGGTTGAGCGAGGACATGGCGGCCTCGCCGTCGACCTTGTCGCCCTCGTGGTCCAGCTCGTCGGGGTGCTCGATGAGGTACTGGATGAGCATGCCGAACTGCGTGCCCCAGTCGCCGATGTGGTGGCGCCGGACCACGGACTCCCCGGTGAACTCCAGGATCCGCACCATCGCGTCACCGATCACGGCCGACCGCAGGTGACCGACGTGCATCTCCTTGGCCACGTTCGGCTGCGCGTAGTCGATGACGGTGGTGCCCGCGGAGCCGTTGTACGGCACGCCGAGCCGGCCCTCGTCATCCGCTCCACGGGCGGCGAGCGTCGCGATGATCGCCCTGTCCGACAGCGTGACGTTCAGGAAGCCCGGGCCGGAGACCTCGATGTCCTTGATCAGGTCCGTCGCCGGGAGGGCCGACGTGACCCGGGCGGCCAGCTCGCGCGGGTTGCCCTTGAGCTTCTTGGCGAGCGCGAGGATGCCGTTGGCCTGGAAGTCCGCCCGGTCGCTTCGGCGCAGCAGCGGGTCCGCGGTACCGGCATCCGGCAGCGCTGCCGTCAGGGCGTCCGCCAGCTGCTGCTGGAGCGTGGAAGCGAGGGAATTGACCGAGGCCATCAGCTGGCTGCCGTTTCCGTAGGAGTACAGGGGATGCCCCAAGTATCCCACGGTGTGTAAAGCCGTTTTCGCGCTGTGGGCGGTACCTGGGAGAATGGCTCCGCCCCTATGAGTCCTACAAGAGAGAAGGACGTGCCGACCGTGGCTCAGAGTCAGAGCAGCACCGAGACCGACTGGGTCTCCCGCTTCGCGGACGATGTCATCGCCGAATCGGAGCGTCGTGCGCCTGGCAAACCGGTCGTCGTCGCCTCCGGCCTCTCCCCGTCCGGCCCGATCCACCTGGGCAACCTGCGCGAGGTCATGACCCCGCACCTGGTCGCCGACGAGATCCGCCGCCGCGGCCACACCGTGCGGCACCTGATCTCCTGGGACGACTACGACCGCTACCGCAAGGTCCCCAACGGCGTCCCGGGCGTCGACGAGTCGTGGGCCGAGCACATCGGCAAGCCGCTGACCTCGGTCCCCGCCCCGACGGGCTCCGCCTACCCGAACTGGGCCGAGCACTTCAAGGCCGCCATGACGGCCGCGCTGGACGAGCTGGGCGTCGAGTACGACGGCATCAGCCAGACGGAGCAGTACCTGGCGGGCACCTACCGCGAACAGATCCTGCACGCGATGCGGCACCGCGCCGACATCGACGCCGTCCTGGACCGCTACCGCACCAAGAAGGACCCGGCGGGCGGCGCCAAGGGCGGGAAGAAGCCGCAGCAGAAGAAGGCGGACGAGGCCGAGCTGGAGGCCGAGGCGGGCTCCGGCGCGGCGAGCGAGGACGACGGCAGCGGCGGTTCGTCCGGCTACTTCCCGTACAAGCCCTACTGCGGCAACTGCGAGAAGGACCTCACCACGGTCACGTCGTACGACGACGACAGCACCGAGCTGAACTACACCTGCTCGGCCTGCGGCTTCGCGGAGACGGTCCGGCTGAAGGAGTTCAACCGGGGCAAGCTGGTCTGGAAGGTCGACTGGCCGATGCGCTGGGCGTTCGAGGGCGTGATCTTCGAGCCGAGCGGGGTGGACCACTCCTCGCCCGGTTCCTCGTTCGTCGTCGGCGGCCAGATCGTCCGCGAGATCTTCGACGGCGTGCAGCCGATCGGTCCGATGTACGCCTTCGTCGGCATCTCCGGCATGGCCAAGATGTCCTCCTCCAAGGGCGGGGTGCCGACCCCGGCCGACGCGCTGAAGATCATGGAGGCGCCGCTGCTGCGCTGGCTGTACGCGCGCCGCAGGCCCAACCAGTCCTTCAAGATCGCCTTCGACCAGGAGATCCAGCGGCTCTACGACGAGTGGGACTCGCTGGGCCGCAAGGTCGCCGACGGCTCCGTGCTGCCCGCGGACGCCGCCGCGTACGCCCGCGCGATCGGGACGGCCGCCCGTGAACTGCCGAGCACACCGCACCCGCTCCCGTACCGGACGCTCGCTTCGGTCGCCGACATCACCGCCGGGGCCGAGGACCAGACGCTGCGCATCCTCAGCGAGCTGGACCCCTCGACCCCGCTGACCTCGCTGGACGAGGCCAGGCCGCGACTGGACCGGGCGCAGAACTGGATCACCACCCAGGTCCCGGCCGAAGCCCGCACCGTCGTGCGCGACGAGCCGGACAAGGAGCTGCTCGGCTCGCTGGACGAGGACGGGCGCGCCTCGCTGCGGCTCCTGGTGGAAGGCCTCGACTCGCACTGGTCACTGGACGGGCTGACCACGCTCGTCTACGGCGTGCCGAAGACACTGGCCGGCCTGGAGGCGGACGCCAAGCCGACCCCCGAGCTGAAGACCGCCCAGCGGTCCTTCTTCGCGCTGCTGTACCGGCTGCTCGTCAGCCGGGACACGGGACCGCGACTGCCCACGCTGCTCCTCGCCGTCGGGGCGGACCGGGTGCGCAGGCTGCTCGGAGCGTAGGCACCGCCGATTCCGCACAGGTACGACGAGGGGCCGCTTCCCGCTGGTGCGGGGGCGGCCCTTCGCCGTACGCGGCGTGCCTTACGCGATGTGGTCCGCTTCGAGCTCCGCGTGGTAACGGTTCTTGAAGCCCTGGATCAGCTGGCGGAGCAGGGCGGCGCTGCGCGGGTGCCGCACGTTGTGCCCGTCCGACAGGTGTATGTCGAGGACCTCGATGCTCGGGTACGTGCTGTGCTGCGTCACGAACGCGGCGAAGACCTCGTAGGCGATCTCGCTGAACTCCGCGTCCTCGTGCGCCCACTCCTCGGCCCATTCCTCGGCCGCCACCGCGACGGGCTTCGGCCCGGCCTGCGGCTCGTCGGCCTCGGGGACACCGTCGAAATCGTCGGTCTCGTCGGCCTCGTGCGTCGGCAGCGGCGGCTGCGCGCCACGGGGCCCGGGCATGGCGCCGATCGTGCCCACGTTGCCCAGCGGACGGTTGCGGTTCGGGCCGGCCGGGATCATCACCGGGGAGGGCTCCAGACCGTCGACGTACGTCGGGTTGTACGAACCCTCGTACGCGCCGTCCGGCGCCTGCGCCGCGAACCACGGGCTCTCGTGCGTGGCGGGGGCCTCCTGCTCCCGGGGCAGCTCCTCGGCGGCGGGGGCCGCGCCCTGGGCGTGCACCTGGAAGTCGCTCTGCTGCTGAGCGTGAGCCTGAGTCCGCACCTGGTCCTGCGGGTACTGCGGGTGCTGCTGGGCGTCGGCGTACTGCTCCTGCTGCGGGGCGCCGGCCAGCTCGGGCTGTTGGGACCAGGCGGTCTCGGCAGCGGCGACGGCGGCGGGGGCCGGTGGCAGCAGGACCGGTTCGATACCCGCGGCGGCGAGCCCGGCGGGGCCGGTGTCGGCGAGCGGGACGCCGTACTTCGCGAGCCGGAGCGGCATCAGGGACTCGACGGGTGCCTTGCGGCGCCAGTTGCGCCCGAAGCGGGCCTGGAGGCGGGCCTGGTAGATCAGCCGGTCCTGTTCGAGCTTGATGACCTGCTCGTACGACCGCAGCTCCCACAGCTTCATCCGCCGCCACAGCCGGAACGTCGGCACGGGCGAGAGCAGCCAGCGGGTGAGGCGGACGCCTTCCATGTGCTTGTCGGCCGTGATGTCGGCGATCCGGCCCACGGCGTGCCGCGCGGCCTCGACGGAGACCACGAACAGCACCGGGATCACGGCGTGCATGCCGACGCCGAGCGGGTCGGGCCAGGCAGCCGCGCCGTTGAACGCGATCGTCGCGGCGGTCAGCATCCAGGCCGTCTGGCGCAGCAGCGGGAACGGGATGCGCAGCCAGGTCAGCAGGAGGTCCAGGGCGAGCAGGACACAGATGCCCGCGTCGATGCCGATCGGGAAGACCAGCGAGAAGTTCCCGAAGCCCTTCTGCAGGGCGAGCTCGCGCACGGCGGCGTACGAGCCCGCGAAACCGATCGCCGCGATGAGTACCGCGCCGGCGACCACGAGCCCGATGAGTATCCGGTGCGTGCGTGTCAGCTGCATCGCGGCCACCCGCGATCCCCTCCCCGTTTCTCCGTCTCCGACGTTCGTCCGACGTTCCGTCCGACGCTCTGTCCTGAGGCACGATTTCGAGTTCTGGCGGGCACAGCCTGGCACATGCGGGCGCGCCGCGTTGCGTGGGGAGGGGCGAAGCCCGGTTCTCGGACGAGGACCGGGCTTCGTAAATCCGCTTCGGCGCGGGGGCGTTGGGCCGCCGGAGAGCTGCGGACGGCGGGCGGCGTGGGGCTACTGGGAGGCCTTGTCCGTCGCCTTGCCGGTGGCCTTGTCGCTCGCCTTGCCCGAGGACTTGGTGGCGTCGGGCGACGGGCTCGACTGTCCGCTCCCGTTGGCGGAGGCGACCGCGGCGACGGCGTCCTTGGCCCCCATTTTGGCGCCCTTCAGGATGGTGTCGGCGGACGGGGTCTTCGAGCCCGCGTAACCCGCGCCGTTGTAGGTGAGGGTGACGACGACATTGCCCGTACGGGCGACGATCGTGGCGTACCGGAAGTCCTCACCCGTCTTGTCCAGGTCGTACGTGATCGTGGTCGCCTGGTCGCCGACGCCGCTGAGGGGCGTCGTTTCGAGCTTCTTCGCGCCCTCGGCCGCCTGGGCCTTGGCGACCTGCTTCGTGAGGTCGTCCCCGGCCCGGTCGGCACCGCTGCCCAGGGACTGGTCCGAGGCGAAGCGGGTGAAGCCGACGTCGAGCCAGCGGTACTGGGAGCCCTTCACGCCGTTGTCGTCGAGGCCGTTCCAGGAGCAGCTGCCGCGGGCGGCGGTGTCGCTGGACTTGCCCTGGGTGCCGTTCTTGTCCTTGGCCGACGGGACCAGGGACTTGACCGTCTTCGCGGTGATCGACTTGCACGGGTCGGGCAGCTCGGCGAACCGCGCCGCCGCGACCTTCGCCTCCGACTTCGTCGCATCCGGCGCGGGGGACGAGGACGAGGCCTCGTCCTTCTTGCCGTCGGAGTCCGACGAGCAGCCGGCGACGACGAGCATCACCGGGACGGCGGCGCAGGCGAGTATGCGGGTGAGTCGCGGAGCTGATCGGTGCATGGTTCCTTCACTCGGATGGCGCGGCGGCCGGGCCGCCCGGTGTTCGGTGGGCGGGGGCGCCGGCGTGGTCGGGTGGTCGGCGGACGGTGGTTCCGGAGGGCCACGGTACGACGTACGGCAGCCGGATGCCGCCTCGGCCGGACGGTTCCCGGGGTGGCCCCGGAGGGTCCGGGGGAGGGGTTACTCGCTGAACCTGTCGACCAGTTTCCGGCCCAGTGCCTGGGCCTTCTCCTGGAGTTCCTTGCTGTCGGGGACCTCGGTGGAGAGGTTCGGCTGCGCGGTGTACTCGATGGTCACGACGACGTTCGATGTGCGGAATACCACGCTCACCGTGCGGTGCTGTGCGGCGGAACCTGCCCGGGTGAGCTGATCGTCCAGAAATGCGCTGTCGCCGAGCTCCTCGAGGAGCCGGGGTCGGAGATCCTCGGCGGCGCCGACGCCCGTGCCGTCCCCGTCGGCCGGGTCCGTGCTCCCGTCCGCGCCCTCGCCGGGCTTCGCGCTCCCGGTCGGGGTGTCCGAGGGGTCCGGGGAGTCGTCGGACGGGAGGGAGGAGGAGGGCAGACCCGCGGCGCTCTCCTTCTTCGCGTACACCTGGCGGGCGCTGTCGTCGTCACTGACGGACGGGTCGTAGGAGACGACGCGCTCGAAGTCGACGGAGAGGCTCCGGGCCCCGCCGGGCGCCTCGGTCTTCCAACGGCAGCCGACCCGGCGGTCGGTGTCGTAGGTGACGGCGGGCGAACCGTCGAGCACCTTCTCCTGCTGGGCCTCGGGCAGTTCGGCCGCCCCGGGCAGCAGGTCCTTCAGGGTGGCGGGTGCGATGGAGCGGCAGGCCTCGGGAAGAGTGGCGTACTTGCCGGGAGGCGCGGCGGACGTGGTCGTGGCACCGGGCTTGCTGTCGGCGGCGGAATCGCCGGCTCCGGTGCCGCCGCTGCAGCCGGCCGCGAGCGCTGCGATGAGCACGGCGCCGGATGCGTACGCCATTCGTCGCACGGTCCTGAGCTCCCTTCGTGCGAAAAACGGTTGCCGCTCATGTGCGGCCGATGGACACAATGTGTATCGCACGCGCCGCTGTGAATGCCGGTCGGCCGATACTTTTGCCGACCTTGGCACCGGTTTTGCGCTTTCAGGCTTTTCGGGGGAATCGAGGAAATATGTCATACGTAGAGGTGCCGGGTGCGAAGGTACCCATCCGGATGTGGGCCGATCCGGCGTCGGTCGAGGACGTCGCGATGCAGCAGCTCCGGAACGTCGCCACGCTGCCCTGGATCAAGGGCCTGGCCGTCATGCCGGACGTCCACTTCGGCAAGGGTGCCACGGTCGGCTCGGTGATCGCGATGCACGGTGCGGTCTGCCCGGCCGCGGTCGGCGTGGACATCGGCTGCGGAATGTCAGCGGTGAAGACCTCGCTGACCGCCAACGACCTGCCGGGGGACCTCTCCGGGCTCCGGTCGAAGATCGAGCAGGCCATTCCGGTGGGCCGGGGGATGCACGACGACCCGGTGGACCCGGGTGGGCTGCACGGTCTGGCGGCGACCCGCTGGGACGACTTCTGGGACCGGTTCGACGGGGTGGCCGAAGCGGTCAAATTCCGTCAGGAACGCGCCACGAAGCAGATGGGGACGCTCGGAAGTGGGAATCATTTCATCGAATTTTGTCTCGATGAGGCGGGTTCGGTCTGGTTGATGTTGCACTCCGGGTCCCGGAACATCGGCAAGGAGCTGGCCGACTTCCACATCGGCCGGGCGCAGAAGCTGCCCCACAACCAGGACCTGGTCGACCGCGATCTGGCGGTCTTCATCGCCGATACTCCGGCGATGCAGGATTACCGCAACGATCTGTTCTGGGCGCAGGAGTACGCGAAGCTCAACCGCGCGGTGATGATGGCGCTCTTCCAGGACGTGGTCCGCAAGGAGTTCAAGAAGGCCAAGGTCACCTTTGAACCGGTCATCTCCTGTCACCACAACTACGTGGCGGAGGAGCGGTACGACGGCATGGACCTGTTGGTCACCCGGAAGGGTGCCATCCGGGCCGGCTCCGGTGACTTCGGGATCATTCCGGGCTCGATGGGCACCGGCTCGTACATCGTGAAGGGCCTCGGCAACGAGAAGTCCTTCAACTCCGCCTCGCACGGCGCGGGCCGGAAGATGAGCCGGAACGCGGCGAAGAAGCGCTTCTCGACGAAGGACCTGGAGGAGCAGACGCGGGGCGTGGAGTGCCGTAAGGACTCCGGCGTCGTGGACGAGATCCCGGGCGCGTACAAGCCGATCGAGAAGGTCATCGATCAGCAGCGGGATCTGGTGGAGGTCGTCGCGAAGCTGAAGCAGATCATCTGCGTGAAGGGCTGAGGGGGCCCACGGCGGGGGCCGTGGGTCTCAGTTCGTGCGGTGGACCTTGGAGTTGGAGGCCTGTGCGCGGGGGCGGACCACCAGCAGGTCGATGTTCACGTGGCTGGGGCGGGTGACGGCCCAGGTGATCGTGTCGGCCACGTCGTCGGCGCTGAGGGGGGCGTCGACGCCCGCGTAGACCTTGGCGGCCTTCTCGGTGTCGCCGCGGAAGCGGGTGGTGGCGAACTCCTCCGTCTTGACCATTCCGGGGGCGACCTCGATGACGCGGACCGGGGTGCCGACGATCTCCAGGCGCAGGGTCTCGGCCAGGACGTGCTCGCCGTGCTTGGCGGCCACATAACCGCCGCCGCCCTCGTAGGTGGAGAGGCCGGCGGTCGAGGAGAGGATGACCACCGTGCCGTCGCCGCCCTCGGTGAGGGCGGGGAGCAGGGCCTGGGTGACGTTGAGCGTGCCGATGACGTTCGTCTCGTACATCAGGCGCCAGTCGGCCGGGTCACCGGTGGCGACGGGATCCGCCCCGAGCGCGCCGCCCGCGTTGTTGACCAGCACGGCGAGTGAGCGGAACGCGGTGGCGAACTCGTCGACGGCGGCGCGGTCGGTGACGTCCAGGGCGTACGCCGTGGCCTGGTGGCCCGCTGCGGTGATCTCGGCGGCGAGCGCCTCGATGCGGTCCTTGCGACGAGCGGTCACCACGACGCGGTAGCCGGCGGCAGCCAGCTGCCGGGCGGTCGCGGCACCGATGCCGCTGCTCGCTCCGGTGATGACGGCGATGGGGGTTGCGGCCATGGCGGGCTCCTCGGACAGCAGATCGGTACGGGGCCAGGATAGGCAGGGGCGCCGTCAGTGGTTGCGGGGGGCGTACATGATCACGGCCATGCCGGCCAGGCAGACCAGCGCGCCGGTCACGTCCCAGCGGTCGGGCCGGTAGCCGTCGGCGGCCATGCCCCAGACGATCGACCCCGCGACGAAGACCCCGCCGTACGCGGCGAGCACGCGCCCGAACTCGCCGTCCGGCTGGAGCGTGGCGACGAATCCGTACGTGGCCAGCGCGACGACCCCGGCACCGATCCAGGCCCAGCCGCGGTGTTCCCGGACGCCTTGCCAGACGAGCCAGGCGCCCCCGATCTCGAAGAGCGCGGCGACGGCGAACAGGGCGATGGAGCGGAGCACGGACATGCGAGCAGGGTGCCACGGGTGGTGCGGCGGCAGGCATCCGGACTGCGGCCGGTCAGGGCGGGAACATGCCGACACGCCGAAGTGGTCGGAATATATGGATATTTCGTGCAGATCTGTATCTTCGGGGCATGGTAGTGACGGGTAAGGCCCTGCTGAGGGTGTGCGCTGCGGCGGCGATGGCGTCGGCTCTGGCGCTGTGTGCGGGCGGGACGGCCACGGCCGTCGGTGCGCCGGTGGCGCGGACCATCGCGCCGGAGGCGGATGTCTCGCACCACGGCCATGTCTCGCTGTGGGGCACCGGGCTCGGGGTCTGGCTGATCAGCCAGAACAGCGGCCCCTCCGACCTCGCGGGGGTGACCGTCCGGCTGCGGGTCTCCGTTCCGCTCGCCGGCCGGCAGGAGCTGCCCGGGGAGTGCCTGCAGGCCGACCGCGAGACCGTGCTGTGCCGGACGGGTCCGCTGCGCGCGGACGGCTCGCAGCCGAGGCAGCTCGCGCTCGAACTGCAGCTTCGGGGGCGGCCGGCCGAGGTGGTCGTCCGGATCGACACCGTGTGGAACGGCGATGCGACGGACCGGAATTCGGAGAACAGCGAGCACGAGGTGCTGGCGCCGGCGACCGGTGACGAGTACGTCTTCTGACTTCGCGGGCCCGCTCGGTCCCGGTCTCGATAAATGATCTCCGCTTCGTACACTCTCCGCATGCCGCAGAAGTCCCCCGCCCGCCGCAGCCGCACCGCCATGCTCGCCGAACTCTCCGTCGTGGCGCGCCGCTACATGGCCGCGTACGCCCTGTTCAACCAGGCCGTCGCCGACCGGCTGGGGCTTCACCCCACCGATCTCCAGTGCCTCAACCTGCTCAGCCTGGAGGCGGCTCCCGTCACCACGGGCCGGATCGCGGAGCTGACCGGGCTCACCACGGGCTCCGCGACGAGGCTGGTCGACCGGCTGGAGCGGGCGGGTTACGTCACGCGTGCCCGGGACACGGTGGACCGGCGGCGGGTGCTCGTCGCGACGGTGCCCGAGCGGATGACGGAGTTCGGTGCGGTCTGGGAGCAGCTGAACGCCGGCTGGGCGGCCATGTTCGAGGGCTACGACGATGCCGAAGTCGCCCTGCTCATCGCTCATATGCGGCGGACGGTGGAGCTGAGCGCGGTACAGGTCGCGGGGCTGCGGGAGGGTGACGGCGCCCCGGGCTGAGGCCGCCCGTGTCCCGTTCAGCCGTCCGACGGGCCCTGCGGGCCGGCCGGGGCGCTCCCGAACTCACGGACCGCTTCGCTGACGATCGCCTCCAGCCGGGCGTGGTGCGCGCCCCGCCAGTACACCCGGTCGCACTCCGCGCACTGCGCGAAGACGTCGTACGAGCGCTGCGTGCCGTCCTCCAGCCGCCCGCGCACGGTGTCCTTGCCGGCCGCCGTCAGCCGCCCGTTGCAGGCGGTGCACCGGGTCCACGGGGCGAGCGCGGGCGCGAACCGTTGCAGTACGTCGCGCAGTTGCTCGTCGGGCCGGTCGCTGTAGACGTACGCCCCCGCCCAGAGTTCCCGCCGGTGCAGCAGCCCCCGGTCCCGGGAGAGCAGGACGCGCCGCTCCTTCGCCGAGAGCGTGGCCAGCGCGGGGTCGCCGATGTCCTCGTACGCGTAGGCGGCGTCGATGCCGAGCAGTCGCAGCCGCCGCGCGAGGGTGCCGAGGTGGACGTCGAGGAGGAAGCGCAGGGGTGCGCCCGGCACCTGTTGAGGGCGCCGCACGGCGCGCACGTCGACCACTTCGCCCGCTGCGGGAATGTGCGAGACCGGTACCGGGCGGCCGTCGACGAGGAGTTGACCGGCCTCGGTGAGCGGGACCCCGAGTGACTCGACGACATGGCCGAGGGTGGACGAGCCGTCGGTGGTGACGGCCGTCCGCCCCCTGCGGCGTTCGTGCGCGACGAAGAGTCTGAGTTCAGGGGCGACTTCGAGGTGGATCTCCGGCCCGTTCACCTGGTCAGGATGCCATCGGGCCGGGTGCGCGGGCCAGGGATTTCGAGCCGGGCGGGCGCGCGGGCCCATGGTGCGGGGTGCGGGGTGCGGGGGCGAGCTGCGGAGGCGCGGGGGTGCTCAGGCGCGAAAGGCCGCCGCGTGCTCGGCGGCCCAGGAGGCGAACGTGCGCGGCGGGTGGCCGATGAGCTTCTCGGCGTCGCCGGTGACCGCGGCCGGAGAGCCGTCGGTGGCGGCCCAGTAGGTGAGCAGAGCCTCGGCGATCTCGGCCGGCACGAAGGGGAAGACGGAAGCCTTCCAGTCCTCCCGGCTGACGGCGTTGACGGTCACGGGGCTGCCGGCGGACGCGGCCAGCAGCTCGACCTGCTCGGTGGCGGAGAGCGATTCGGGGCCGGTCAGGTGATAGGCCGCGCCCTGGAGCCGGGTGTCGGTGAGGACGGCGAGGGCCGCCTCGGCGATGTCCGTCTCGTCGATGGGGCTGGTCCGGCTGTGGGGGTAGGGCAGGTCGACGGGTTGCCCGGCGCGGAAGGCGCCCGACCACTGGTACGCGTTGCCCGCGAAGGCGCCGGGACGCAGGAGTGTCGCGGTGAGGGGTGCGGCTGTGAGGGCCTCCTCCACCGCGTGGTGCGAGGCGGCGATCGGGTTGGTGGCCGCGTCCGCATCGAGTACCGAGCTGGAGGAGAGCAGCACGATGTGCCCGACCCCGGCGGTCCGCGCGGCGGTGAGGAAGTCGTGGATGCGGGAGGGCTCGGCGTAGAGGAAGACGGAGTCGACGCCCTCCAGTGCGGCGGCGAAGGTCGCGGGGTCGCCGAGATCGCAGGCCGTGAGCGGGATGTCCGCGGGCAGGGAGAGCTGAGCGGGGTTGCGGGATGCGGCGCGCACGGCGTGCCCGCCGTTGTGCAGGAGCGAGGCGAGTGCGGAGCCGACGCGGCCGCGGCATCCGGTGACGAGGGTGAGCATGGCGGTGGAGTCTCCTCTGGTGTCCGGTTGCACAGAGTGTCTGTGGTGCGCATAAGCTGCGCGACGCAGATAAATATTCAGGAGGGGGGCCCGGCCGTCAAACGCTTTACGCGTGGCGTGCGAGCGCGTGAGCCTTCCGGCGATCCGTCAGTGACCCCGGGGTGGCTTCCGGTGGCCCCTCAGTGATCCGGGTGGCTTCCGGTGATCCGTCAGCGATCCGGGTGGAGGTCCAGCCGCCAGTCGTTCGTCAGCAGGGGGTGGCCCGGCGGGTACTCGATCTCGCACTCGCCGAGCAGGGTGAACCCGGCCTTGCGGCAGACCCCGTTCGACGCGCCGTTGTCCACGGACGGGTAGGCGTGCAGATAGCGGTGCTTGTGCTCGGCACGCGCCTGCTCGGCCACGGCGGCGGTCGCGGCGGAGGCGATGCCCCGCCCCTGGAACCCGGCGAGAACGGCCCACCCCGTCTCGTACACCGCCTGGCCCTGCCAGGTGCGTTCCCAGAATCCGATGGTGCCCACCGCCGCGTCCTCGCCGGTCAGTGCGATGCGGAACATCCTGCCCCGGCCCGTCCGGTCGGCGCTCAGTGCCACGTAGCGCCCATGGCGGCCTATGAGCTGCTCCTCGGACTCGGGGCCGCCGAGGTGGTCCATCAGCTCCGGTGCGTTGGCGCGGCGCAGGAGCTCCAGATCGCTCTCCGACCAGGGCTCGATCCGTACGGATGGTGCTTGGGTGCGCTCCATGACGGAACTGTAGGACGGGGCACTGACAGTCGGCGGCTGTTCGGTGGGTGTTCGGTGGCTGTTCGGCGGGCCGGGGTGCGTGGTCAGTGGTGGCTCAGGGCGGTGGGCGGCACGCCCACCGTTGCCGTGAAGTCCCTGACCAGGTGCGCCTGGTCGCTGTAGCCGAGGTCCGCGGCCAGTGCGGCCCAGTCCACGGCCGGGTCCGTCTCGGCGCGCTCCAGTGCCTCGTGGACGCGGTAGCGCAGGATGACCCACTTCGGGCCGACCCCGACGTACGTGGCGAACAGCCGCTGGAGCGAGCGTGCCGACACTCCCTCGGTGCGGGCGAGTTCGCCGACGCGGCGCACCGTGCGGTCGGTGCGCACCAGCTCGACCAGGGCCATCGCCCGGTCCGCCAGTGGGTCCGGTGCGGGGCCGAGTGCCAGCAGGTACGCGTCGAGTGCGGCGATCCGCTCGTCCTCCCGGGCGGGGTCCAGAACGGCCGACGGAGGGGCGGGTGGTGCGAACACCTCGGGTGCCGGGACCCGCCGCCCCGTCCACCGCGACACCGGCCCCTCCGGCGCGAACGGCCGGAAGCCGCCCGGCCGGAACTGCACCCCGCAGACCCGCCCCCGCCCCTCCAGCCTCTGCGTGAAGAGTTCCAGGCCGATGCCCGAGACCTCGGCGAACCCTGCCTCGTCGTCACCGCAGCCCGCGTACCGCTCGAAGACCAGGTTCACGCTGGGGTGCGGCACCAGGTGGGAGACGTACGGCTGTGGCAGGTCCCAGTCGATCAGCCAGTAGTGCTCCAGGTACGGCCGCAGTTCCGGAGCGGGTTCGCGGCGGCGGAAGCGGACGTGGGTGAAGAGCTCCGGCGCGTCGACGATGCCCCGGGTGTCCCGCCGCGGACCGCGGGCTCCTCGGGGTTCTCGGGCGCCTTGAGACCCTTGGGTTCCTCGGGGGTCCTGAGGTTCTTGGGGTCCTTGAGGTCCGGCCATGGCGGTCGATCCTATGGGCCTAGTTCCGGCGCGCGGGCTCCGACGTCCGCCGGTCGCGGTCCGGGGCGGTGGTGGAACCGGGCCCGGCGTCGTTGGCCGGAAAGCGCGCGTCCGGCCCGTCGTAGAGGCCGCCCAGGGTGACGTAGGCGCTGTCCACGATCCTCTCCGCGTCCACCAGCATCGCGCGCTCGGCGAGCCGGGCGGCCCCATGGGTGTACGGGGACGGCGGGGCGGGGTGCCGGCGTCGCCACCAGCTCTCACACGCGGCGTAGACACCACTGGCGAAGACCAGCACGGGGATCGACAGGGCCAGCAGAGTGTCGCCCATGGCAGGTCTCCTTCGGTGTCGGTGCCTCGTGCATCGGCAGGTTCGACAGGTCGACTGAAGATCATTCTTCGGCCAATGAATGGCCGGATGTGCGTGGATATGGCCGGCCGGCGGGCCGGGCGTCTCCCGGCGGGGCGCGCCGGGGCGGCCTCCGGGGCATATTGCACATGAGTTGCATCTGCGTGTTCAATGCAGATATCTGATCACTCAGCCCCCTGCCTGTGGAAGGACGTCCAGCGTGCCGATCGACCGGACCCGCAGGGGGTTCCTCCGGATCGCGGGCGGCGTGTCGGCGGGCGCGGCCGGTCTGCTCGCGGGCTGCGGCCCCGAGGACGGCCCCGGCTCGTCCACTCCCCGCAAGGGGGGAACCGTCCGGGCCGTGTTCCCGGGCGCGGGGGTGAAGGAGACGCTGGATCCGCACACCCAGAGGCAGTTCGTCGACATCGCCCGGCACAAGGCCGTCTTCGACAAGCTCGTGGACCTGGACCCGTCCCTGCGCCCCGTCCCCAGGCTGGCCACTCGCTGGTGGTCCAACAGCGACGACACCGTATGGCGCTTCGAGCTCCGGCCGGCCCTCTTCCACGACGGGCACGCGCTCGACGCCGACGACGTCCTGTTCAGCATCGCCCGCATCCTCGACCCGGCCGCCGAGGGCCGTCGCGCCAAGGAGACGCTGACGCCGGTGATCGACCTGCCCCGCTGTCGCAGGATCGGGCGGCGCACCGTCGAACTGAGGCTGAAGGCCCCCCACGCGGAACTGCCCTCGCTGCTGGCCATGACCGGGACCGCGGTGGTGCGCGAGGGCTACCGCGACCCCACCCGCCCGGTGGGCACCGGCCCCTTCCGGTACCGGTCCTTCACGGCGGGAAGGTCCTTCACCGCGCGCCGGTTCGACGACCACTGGGCGGGTGCGCCCTACCCGGACGAGATCCGGCTGCTGTCGGCGGACACCGAGGCACGGGCCAACGCCGTGCAGGCCGGCGAGGTGGACTACGCCCACGAGATGAGCGCCACCTTCGCGCGCCTGGCCGACGGCAACCCGCGCATCCGGATCGTCGCCGCACCGCACGCGGGCGCCGAGGGGATCGCCGTCAAGACCGACCGGCCCCCGTTCGACGACCCGCGCGCCACCCTCGCCCTCAAGCTGCTCGCCGACCGCGAACGCCTCGTGGAGGTGGTCTCCGGGGGCCGCGCCGCCGTCGGGAACGACATGTTCGGCAAGGGCTTCGAGTACTACCCCACCGAAATCCCCCAGCGGAAGAGGGACGTCGAGGAGGCGCGGAGCCTGCTGCGGCGCACCGGGGCGCTGAACCGCGAGATCTCCTTCTACACCTCCACCGCCGCCGACGGATTCGTCGAGGCGGCCCATCTGTTCGCGGAGCAGGCGGGCGAGGCGGGGCTGCGGGTGCGGGTGGTCACCGGGCCGCCGGAGACCTACTTCACCGACCAGCTGACCACCGGCACGCTGGGCAGTCACCGCTGCGGTGCGATGCCCATCCCGACCTACCTCGGCGACCGCATGCTCACCAACTCCCCACAGAACGCGACGGCCTGGCGGCACAGCGACTTCGACGCGGCGTTCGCCCGCGCCCGCTCGACCACCGACGGCGAGGAGCGGAGCAAGGAGTACGCCGCCCTCCAGCGTCGTGTGCACGACCAGGGAGGGCTGCTCATGTGGGGCCACTCCGACTGGCTCAACGCCGTCTCGGTCCGGCTCCACGGAGTGGCTCCGGCACCGCCCAACACCGTCGACTGGGCACGGTTCGACACCGTGTGGCTCGGCTGAGGAGGGGCATGCTGCGCTACGTCCTGCGGCGCCTCGCACTCGCCGCCGCGCAACTCGGCCTGCTGGCCGTCCTGGTGTTCCTGCTGACCGCCATGCTGCCGGGCGACGCGGCCACCGTGGCCTTCAACGAACTCGCCACACCGCAGCAGATCGCCGAGTCCCGGCACGCGATGGGCCTCGACCAGCCGCTCGCCGAACGCTTCGTCCACTGGGCCGGCGGCCTCCTCACCGGCGATCTGGGCACATCCCTGGTCGGACACGGACCGGTGAGCGCCGTACTGACGGGCTCGCTCGCCGTCACGGCGCTGCTCGCCACCCTCACACTCGTCGTTCTCGTCCCCCTGGCGACTGCCCTCGGCCTGCTCACGGGAGTGCGCGAGGGCAGCCGCCTCGACCGGGCGGTCTCCGCCGTCGTCCTCTTCCTCAACTCCGTACCGGACTTCGTCCTCGCGCTGTTCCTGGTCGCCGTCGTCTCCCTGCGCCTGGGATGGCTCCCGTCGACCTGGGTCGGTGTGGACGGCGGAGGGTGGTGGGACCGGCCCCAGTTGCTGGTCCTGCCGGTGGCAGTGCTTCTAGCCCGGACCGTCTGCCTGCTCTCCCGGCAGATCAGGGCCGGGACCATCGACGCCGTAAAGGCCGGCTACGTCGCCCAGGCACGGCGGCTGGGCGTTCCGCGACGGGCACTCGTACTGCGCCACGTCCTGCCGAACGCGGCGGTCCCGGGCATTCAGGAACTGGCCCGAGCGGGTGACCAGTTGCTCGGCGGAGTGCTCATCGTCGAGGCGGTCTTCGCCGTCCCCGGCAGCGCCACCGCGCTCGTGGAGGCCGTCCAGAGCCGGGACGTCCCCACGGTGCAGGCGCTGACCCTGCTGCTCGCGGCCCTGGCCCTGCTCCTCAACGTCGCGGCGGACGTGGCCTGTCAGCGGCTCGCCCCGCGCTCGGAGGTCCTGCGATGACATCGGACGCCCCCGCCCTGCCGGCCGCGGGCCGCCGGGTCCCCGCACGGCCCGGTGAGCGGCACGTCCGCTCGCGGGCCGTCACCGTCCTCGCCGCCGTGCTGCTGGTGCTGCCCGTCGGCGCCGCCGTGGCCGGCCCGTTCCTCGCCGGCGCGGTCGCCGGCCCCGACGGGCCGCCCTACGTGCTGCGGGACGGCAACCTCCTGGGCACCGACGGTCTCGGACGTGACGTCCTGGGGCTCCTGCTGCGCGGCGGGCCGAGCACCCTCGGGGTCGCCTGCGGAGCCGTCGCACTCGCCTGCCTCCTGGGAGCCGCCCTGGGGCTGGCGGCCGCCACCACTCCGCGGCGCTGGGTCGACGAGACACTGGTGCGCCCGGTGGAACTGCTCCTGCCGCTGCCGTCCCTGCTGGTGATCAGCGTGGTCGGGGTGCGGTGGCATGCCGCGCCGCTCGCCATCGCACTCGCCGTCGCGGTGCTCAACGTGCCCGCCGTCACGCGACTGGTGCGGGCCGCCGCCCTCACGGCGGCCGGCAGCCCGGTGGCCGAGGCGATGCGCGTGCAGGGCGAGTCCCGGCTGCGCGTCACCCTCGGGTACGTCGGCCGGTCCGTGCTGCCGGTGATGGCCGCGGACATCGGGACCCGGGTGACCGGCGCCGTGTTCACCGTCGCCGCCGCCAACTTCCTGGGGCTCGGCCTGGAGCCGACCTCGGCCGACTGGGGTGTGACGGTGGCGGCGAACCGGCAGGCGCTCCTCGTCCAGCCGTGGGCCGTCTGCGCCCCCGCCGCGATGCTCGTGCTGTTCACCGTCGGCTTCAACCTGCTGGCCGACAGCCTGCTGGGCCGGCGCGGGAAGCGGAAGGAGACGGCCGGATGAGCTCCCACGAGGACGTCGTGGAGGTCCGCGGGCTGCGCGTGTGGACGCCCCGGACGACACTGCTGCACGGAGTGGACCTGACCGTCGCCGCAGGCGGGATCACGGCACTCGTGGGCCCGTCCGGCAGCGGCAAGACCACCACCGCGCTCGCCCTGCTCGGTGAGGCGCCGGCCGGGGCCGGGATCAGCGGCGCGGTACGGGTGGCCGGCGTCGACGTGGTCGACGGCGACGGCATCACCCGGCAGGCGCGCACGATCCGCGGCAGGGGCATCGCCTACATGCCGCAACATCCCGGCAGCGCCCTCAACCCGGTGCGCAGGGTCGGCCCGACCCTGCGCGAACTGTCCCGGCTGCACGGCGCCGACCGCGACGCCGGCCGGACCAGAGCCGCCTCCGCGCTGCGCGAGGCCCAGCTGCCGGACACCAGGGAGGTGCTGCGCCGCCTGCCGCACGAGTTCTCCGGCGGACAGCGGCAACGCGTCGCGCTGGCCCAGGTCCTGGCCTGCGGGCCGCGCGCCCTCGTACTCGACGAACCCAGCACCGGCCTCGACACGGTGACCCGGCTGGGCCTGGTCCGCGAACTCGCCGCACTGGCACGGGGCGGCCTCGCGATCCTGCTGCTCAGCCACGACCACGACATGGTCCGCGCCCTCGCCGACCGGGTCGTCCTGCTCGACGCGGGTCACGTCACCGCCACCGGACCGGCCCCGCGGCTCCTGCCCCCGGCCGCACCGCTCCCCGCGCCCCGACCGGAACGGGCGGCCGCCGCGACGGGGCCCGCCCCTCGGGCGGACGGCCCGGCCGCCGCCCTGAGCGTGCGGGCACTGACCGCCTGGCTCCGGACCCGGCAGCGGAACACCGTCCTGCACGACGTCTCCCTGGACGTTCCCCCCAGCGGCTGTGTCGCGCTCGTCGGCCCGTCCGGCAGCGGCAAGACCACGCTGGCACGGTGCGTGGCGGGCCTCCACGAACGTCATGGCGGCCGACTGCTCCTCGACGACGTACCGCTGCCCGTGCTGCGCCACCGCGACCGGGAGACGAAGCGCCGTGTCCAGTACGTCTGGCAGGAGAGCCGCAGCTCCTTCGACGATCACCGCCCCGTGATCGACCAGATCGCGCGGACCGCCGTGCGGCTGCGCGACCGCCCTCCCCGACAGGCGGCGCGGGAGGCCTTCGAGGTACTCGCCCGGCTCGGCGTCGACGAGGCCACCGTGCGCCGGCACCCCGAAGGACTGTCCGGCGGCGAACTGCAGCGGGCCGCCTTCGCGCGGGCCGTGCTCGCCGAACCCCGGATCCTGGTCTGCGACGAGATCACCACCGCCCTGGACTCCTCCGCCACCGAACACGTCCTCGCCGAGGTGCGCCGCCTGCGCGACGAGCACGGCACCTCCGTACTGTGGATCGGCCACGACCTGGCGCTGACCGCGCGCGTGGCGGACCGCGTCGCCGTGCTGGACCAGGGGCGCGTGGTGGAGGAAGGCCCGTGCGATGCGGTGCTGTCCACCGCTCGCGCACCGGCGACCCGACTGCTGCTGCGGGCCCGGACGTTGCCGCGCCGCACCGCCCCACCGGAACGGAACCCACCGGCCGGGGAACCCACCGCAGACGGCACGACTCCGCACCGCGAGGACCCGTGCTACCCGCACCGCGAGGACCCGCACCGCGAGGACCCGTGCTACCCGCACCACGAAGACCCGCACCACGAACAGGAGACACACCGGTGACCACCACAACGCGCCCGTCCGACTGGGCCGCCTGGCAGGAGAGCTGGGACCGGCAGCAGGCGTGGTACATGCCCGACCGCGAGGAGCGGTTCCGCGTCATGCTGGAGACGACCGAAGCCCTGGTCGGACGTGCGCCCCGGGTCCTGGACCTCGCCTGCGGGACCGGCAGCATCACGGACCGGCTGCTGCGCCGCCTGCCCGACGCCCGGTCCACCTGCCTCGACCTCGACCCGGCGCTCCTGACGATCGCCCGGGGCCACTTCCGGGACGAGGAGCGCGTCGACTTCGTGACGGCCGACCTCACCGATCCCGACTGGACTCGGCTCCTTCCGCACCGCTCCTACGACGCCGTGGTGACGGCGACCGCGCTGCACTGGTTGGACACCGCCCCCCTGCGCCGCCTCTACACGGACCTGGCGGGCGTCCTGCGCGAGGGCGGGGTGTTCCTCAACGCGGACCACATGAAGGACCCCTCAGCCCCGCGCATCAACGCGGCCCTCCGCACCTTCCACGAGGCCCGCAAGGAGCGCGAGCACGCCGCCGGCGCCACGGACTGGGCCTCCTGGTGGGACAGCGCCGCCGCAGACGAGCACCTGGCCGAGGCCACCCGGCGCCGCTTCGCCCTCCTCGGCGACCCCCGCGAGCCCGCAGCGCCGTTGGCGGAGCGCGACCGTCCGACCACCACCCAGTGGCACGAGAACGCCCTGCGCGAGGCGGGGTTCGCCGAAGCCCGTCAGGCCTGGTGCTCCACGAGTGACGCCCTGGTCGTGGCGATGCGCTGAGCAGACGGCAGACGGCAGGCGGCAGACGGCAGACGAAAGGCAGCACGCAGCAAGTAGCACCTACATGACTACATGACGAGGGCGGAGCTCGAAGGAAAGCTCCGCCCGGTTGCCTGTGTAACCCCGGCTCAGGGCCACACCAGGCAGTACGCCTGGTGCCCCGCGTCATGCAGTCGGTGCGAGAAGTCCTGCCACTCATGCAGCAGTTGGTAGACGTTGAACGCGTCGCGCGGGCCGCCGCGGTCCGGGACCGTGGACCAGATGAAGGCGGCCGCGCCCACCGACTCCTCGCCGACGCCGCGCAGCGGGTCGACGACCGTCATCGGAAGTCTCACCACCGCGTAGTCGGGGTGCAGGACGACCAGCTCGAGCGGCGGGACCTTGTGCAGGGGTATGCCCTGTATGCCGGTGAGGACCATCGCGGCCACGGTCTCCGGCTTGATCTTGCTGAACATGCCGCCCATGCCCAGTTCGTCGCCACCGAGCTCCTCGGGGCGCATGGAAACGGGCACGCGTGCGGCAGTGGCCCCGTCGGGAGCCCCGAAGTACTTGTAGGTCACCCCCACCCGGCCACCACTCCTGCTTTCGGCTCCGCCGCCCACCTGCGCACCACCGGCCTGTATGCCCTGTCTGCGCTCAGCCTCGCGCCGGTGCCGACCTCGCCGGGCAGGCTCGGGCCCCAGGTCGTCGGTCCCTTCGCCCACTCCGCCACCGCGATGCATATCTCATCCACCCGACTACTAACTAGGAGACACAGCCCCCGCCGCGCAACCCGATCATCGTGTCAGTGACCTCCCCCACGGGCGTGCGGTGAAACACCTGTCCGCAAGACCGTCCGTGGCTCTGACACCATGGCATGTGTGAGCTTTCCCTATGACGCCCCAGTTTCGCAGACGCTTTTCGACCGCGCGTCCCTCGTGACGCCCGGCGGCGTGAACTCTCCCGTCCGTGCCTTCCGGGCCGTGGGCGGTACGCCCCGGTTCATGGTGTCCGGTACCGGTCCGTACCTCACCGATGCCGATGGCCGAGAGTACGTCGACCTCGTGTGCTCGTGGGGGCCGATGATTCTCGGCCATTCCCACCCCGAGGTCATCGCCGCAGTTCAGGAGGCTGTCGCCCGCGGCACCTCGTTCGGCACGCCCGGTGAGGGCGAGGTCGCGCTCGCCGAGGAGATCGTGGCCCGGGTCGACCCGGTGGAGCAGGTGCGACTCGTGTCGTCCGGCACCGAGGCGACCATGTCCGCGATCCGCCTCGCCCGAGGATTCACCGGCCGCGCGAAGATCGTGAAGTTCGCCGGGTGTTACCACGGTCACGTCGACGCGCTGCTCGCCGCCGCCGGGTCCGGGGTGGCCACCTTCGGGCTGCCGGACACGCCGGGGGTCACCGGCGCCCAGGCCGGCGACACGATCGTGGTGCCGTACAACGACCTGGAGGCCGTGCGGGCCGCGTTCGCCGCGCAGCCCGGCGAGATCGCCTGCGTGATCACCGAGGCCTCGCCCGGCAACATGGGCGTCGTGCCGCCGCTGGACGGTTTCAACGCCGGGCTCAAGGAGCTCTGCGCCGCCAACGGCGCCCTGTACATCTCCGACGAGGTCATGACCGGCTTCCGTACGTCGAAGGCCGGCTGGTTCGGTATCGACGGGGTGCGGCCCGACCTGATGACCTTCGGCAAGGTCATGGGCGGCGGCTTCCCGGCCGCGGCCTTCGGCGGGCGCGCCGACGTCATGGCGCACCTGGCCCCGGCCGGCCCCGTCTACCAGGCGGGCACCCTGTCCGGGAACCCGGTCGCGACCGCCGCCGGTCTCGCCCAGCTGCGACTGCTGGACGACGCCGCGTACGCGAAGGTCGACGCGGTCTCCGCGGAGATCCGCGGGCTGGTGAGCGAGGCCCTGGCCAAGGAGGGCGTCGCGCACACCGTGCAGGCGGCGAGCAATATGTTCTCCGTCTTCTTCACGGACCGTCCCGTCCGCGACTACGAGGACGCCAAGCAGCAGGAAGCTTTCCGCTTCACCCCGTTCTTCCACTCGATGCTGGCGCAGGGCGTCTATCTGCCGCCGTCGGCGTTCGAGTCGTGGTTCGTCTCGACGGCCCACGACACCCGGGCCGTGGAGCGGATCGCCGCCGCGCTGCCCGCCGCCGCCCGCGCCGCATCGGAGGCCACCGCATGAGCGAGACCAGCACGGAACGCAAGGACATCACCGTCGTCCATCTGATGCGCCACGGAGAGGTGCACAACCCGGACGGTGTGCTCTACGGGCGCCGCCCCGGGTACCACCTCTCCGAGCTCGGCCGGCAGATGGCCGACCGGGTCGCCGAGCACCTGGAGAAGCGGGACATCACGCATGTCGTCGCCTCCCCGCTGGAGCGCGCCCAGGAGACGGCCACCCCGGTCGCCAAGGCGCACGGTCTGGACCTCGCCACCGACGGGCGGCTCATCGAGGCCGCCAACGTCTTCGAGGGCAAGACCTTCGGGGTCGGCGACGGGGCGCTGCGCAAGCCGGACAACTGGAAGCACCTGACGAACCCGTTCCGGCCGTCCTGGGGCGAGCCGTACATCGAGCAGGTCGTACGGATGAT
Organism: Streptomyces sp. NPDC127177; assembly: GCF_042672475.1. Taxonomy (NCBI): domain Bacteria; kingdom Bacillati; phylum Actinomycetota; class Actinomycetes; order Kitasatosporales; family Streptomycetaceae; genus Streptomyces; species Streptomyces sp. NPDC127177. The sequence goes on along the minus strand of NZ_JBHXUW010000033.1, from coordinate 40,782 downwards.
GGGGGCGCTGGACGCGGCGCGTGACGCCGCCCGTGGGCACGAGGCGGTGTGCGTCAGCCACCAGCTGCCGATCTGGATCGTGCGGAGCTTCGTCGAGCGGCGGCGGCTGTGGCACGACCCGCGCAAGAGGCAGTGCACGCTCGCCTCGCTGACCAGCTTCACGTACCAGGGCGACAAGATCGTGTCGGTCGGGTACTCGGAGCCGGCCCGGGATCTGGTGCCCGCGCATCTGCTGGCGGGGGCCAAGCCGGTGAAGGGCGCGTCCAAGGGGGTCGGGGCGTAGTCGGCCCCCGGGCCGGGGTCTTCGGTCCGGGTCTGCCCCGGTTGGTCGGAGCGATCCCGGGGCCGGCCCGGCGGGCGTTCCGTTTTTGGTCGCCGTGCGGGCTCGATCGTGCCCGCACGGGGCTTGACCGTGCCGGGGTCCGGGCCTGAGTGTGGCCGGGCCCGTCGGACTTATGTTCGGTCAAGGCTGGGGTCTGGTTCCGTAAAGAATTGTGTGCTATTTCAGGGAACCCTCGTGTTGCTTTGCCCATCTAAGCCTTCGGCAGTTTGTATGGACTTAGGGCAAAACGACCGCAGATGGGAACCGCATGCGTGACATCAGCCGAAGGGGTCTGCTCGGAGCCGGACTTGGGGCCGCGGCCGCCATCGGGGTGGCGGGCTGCAGTTCCTCCGATTCCTCCGACACCGGCCGGGCCGGGCCGGGCAAGGGTGAGAAGGGTGCCGACGGGACCGCCAAGGGCTCCGGGCCCGCGAAGAAGGACGTCAGGTCCATCGGGGACGGTTCCACCGCCGACACCGGGAAGCAGCCGCACCAGCCGGCCGCGCCGGTCCCGCTCGAACCGGGTCAGGAACCGCCGCAGTTCGTGATCTTTTCCTGGGACGGCGCGGGCGAGGTCGGCAACGGGCTGTTCCCGCGATTCCTGGAACTCGCCAAGGAACACGACGCGGCGATGACCTTCTTCCTCTCCGGGCTCTATCTGCTTCCGGAATCGAAGAAATCCCTCTACCGCCCGCCCAACAACCCCATCGGCGCCTCCGACATCGGTTATCTCACCGACGGTCACATCAAGGAGACGCTGAAGAACGTACGCCAGGCCTGGTACGACGGCCACGAGATCGGCACCCACTTCAACGGGCATTTCTGCGGCGGTTCCGGATCCGTCGAGAAGTGGACGCCCTCCCAGTGGCAGAGCGAAATCGATCAGTCGGTTTCCTTCGTCACCGAATGGCGCACCAACACCGGCTGGACGGACCAGGATCCGCTGCCCTTCGACTACCGCAAGGAACTCGTCGGCGGCCGCACCCCCTGTCTGCTCGGACAGGACAATCTGCTCCCCACGGCGAAGAAGCTCGGCTGGCGCTACGACGCCAGCTCGCCCGGCGGCACCCAGGTGTGGCCCACCAAGCGCATGGACGTCTGGGACCTGCCGCTCCAGGGCATCCCGTTCCCCGGGCACAGCTTCGAGGTCCTCTCGATGGACTACAACATCCTGGCCAACCAGTCACAGAATTCGACCAAGGGAATGCCGGCCCGGTATCCCGGCTGGCGCGAACAGGCCACCCAGGCGTACATCAACGGCTTCAAGCGCGCCTACGAGACGAACCGCGCTCCGTTCTACATCGGAAACCATTTCGAGGAGTGGAACGGCGGCATCTACATGGATGCGGTCGAGGACGCGCTCAAGCACATCGCGGGGAAGAAGGACGTGCGCCTCGTATCCTTCCGCCAGTTCGTCGACTGGCTCGACGTCCAGGACCCGGCCGTGCTCGCGAAGCTCCGCACACTGGAGGTCGGACAGGCCCCCGCCGGCGGCTGGAACGCCTTCTTTAAACAAGCCTGACAACGGGCTTTACGGGCACCGAGGGGGGTGCCCAAGATCCCCGAAACCGCCATGCGAAACTTTTCACATGAGCCATGGCCGCGCATCCCGACGCCGCTTCACCCTGCTCGCCGCCCCCGCGGCGGCCGTCGCGCTCGCGGCGACGCTGAGCGCGTGCGGCTCGGGCGGCAAGTCCGGCGGCGTCGGCGACACGCACTTCGCCACCAGCTCCGGCGGCATCTCGACCGTGGCCAGGAACGAACGCGTCGCCGCTCCGGAACTCGACGGACAGAGCGTGGACGGCAAGGCGCTGGACCTGGCCGACTACAAGGGCAAGGTCGTCGTCCTCAACGCCTGGGGCTCCTGGTGCGCCCCGTGCCGACTGGAGGCGAAGCACTTCACCGAGGTGGCCAAGGCGACCGAGGGCAAGGGCGTCCAGTTCATCGGCATCAACACCGGCGACGCGCAACGCGGATCGGCGGCCGGTTTCGAGAAGGACTTCGGGGTCGAGTACCCGAGCTTCTTCGACCCGACCGGGAAGCTCCTGCTGCGCTTCCCCAAGGGCATGCTCAAGGTGCAGACCATCCCGTCGACCATCGTCATCGACCGGGACGGCAAAATCGCCGCCCGCTCCCTGACGGCGCTCGACGCCACCAAGCTGCACGAGATGATCGACCCGCTGATCACGGAGAAGTGATCAGGTGATCATCCTCGCCGAAACCAACGAGACCGTCCTGAGCGGCGCACTGCTGGCCGCCCTGCCCCTCGCGGTCCTCGGAGGGCTCGTCTCCTTCTTCTCGCCCTGCGTCCTGCCGCTCGTCCCCGGCTACCTCAGCTACGTCACCGGGGTCAGCGGCGCGGACCTGGCGGACGCCCGGCGCGGCCGCATGGTCGCGGGCGCCTCGCTCTTCGTCGTCGGCTTCACCGCCGTGTTCGTCTCGGGCGGCGCGCTCTTCGGCTACTTCGGCCAGACCCTCCAGGAGAACAGCGGGATCCTCTCCAAGGTCCTCGGCGTGCTGATGATCCTCATGGGGGTCTTCTTCATGGGCCTGATGCCGTGGATGACGCAGCGCGAGTTCCGTATCCACAAGAAGCCGGTCTCCGGCCTCGTGGGCGCCCCGCTGCTCGGCGCCCTCTTCGGAATCGGCTGGACGCCCTGCCTCGGCCCGACGCTCAGCTCGGTCAGCATCCTCGCGATGGACCAGGGCACCGCCGGACGCGGGGCGATACTGACCATCGCCTACTGTCTCGGCCTCGGCGTGCCCTTCGTCCTCGCCGCCGTCGCCTTCCGCAAGGCGCTCGGCGCCTTCAGCTGGGTCAAGCGCCACTACGCCTGGGTCATGCGCATCGGCGGCGGCATGATGATCGTGACCGGGCTGCTCCTGCTGACCGGCGCGTGGGGCAGCATGATGCAGGAATTGCAGGGCTGGTCCAACGGCTTCACTGTGGGGATCTGAGTTTCCGATGAGCAACACCAAGTCCAACCCCTCCCAGGAGCGCGAGCGCCCCGACGAGCGGGAGGTACGCGCCGAGCAGGACCGGGAGACCGCCCGTGAACTCGGTGCGGCCGGCTCACAGCTCTCCACCGCCCCGCGCGAGGAGACCCTGGCCAACCTGCCGGCCATGGGCGTCATCGGCTGGGCGCGCTGGTTCTGGCGCCAGCTCACCTCCATGCGGGTCGCGCTGATCCTGCTCTTCCTGCTGTCCCTCGGCGCCATCCCCGGATCGCTGATCCCGCAGAACAGCGTCGACGAACTGAAGGTGGAGACCTTCAAGAAGGCCCACACCGCCGTCACGCCGATCTACGAGAAGCTCCAGTTCTTCGACGTCTACAGCTCGGTGTGGTTCTCCGCGATCTACATCCTGCTGTTCGTCTCGCTCATCGGCTGCATCGTGCCGCGCACCGGCACCTTCGTCGGCCAGCTGCGCAGCCGCCCGCCGGGCGCCCCCAAGCGGCTGACCAGGCTGCCCGCGTACACCACCTGGCGCACCGAGGCCGAGCCCGAGCAGGTCCGCGAGGCCGCGCTCGCCATGATGCGCGGACGCCGCTACCGCGCCCACACCGCCGGGGACGCGGTCGCCGCCGAGAAGGGCTACCTGCGCGAAGCCGGGAACCTGATGTTCCACATCGCGCTCATCGTGATGCTGGTGGCCTTCGCCACGGGACAGCTCTTCAAGTCCGAGGGCGCCAAGCTCGTCGTCGAGGGCGGCGGCTTCTCCAACACGATCACCCAGTACGACGACTTCAAGTCCGGGTCGCTCTTCGACAAGGACTCGCTCTCCCCCTTCAGCTTCACCCTCGACGACTTCATCGGCACCTACGAGCGCAGCGGCCCGCAGATCGGCACGCCCCGCACCTACGAGGCGCACGTGACGTACTCCGAGGGTGCCGACGGCAAACCGAAGAAGTCCGTCATCAAGGTCAACGATCCGCTGGTCGTCGACGGCACCAAGGTCTACCTGAACGCCCACGGCTACGCGCCCGTCGTCTCCGTCAAGGACGGCCGGGGCAAGGAGGTCTACCGCAACGCGGTGCCGCTGCTGCCCCTCGACAACAACGTCACCTCCAGCGGCGCCATCAAGGTGATGGACGGCTACCGGGACAAGAACGGCAAGAAGGACCAGCTGGGCTTCCAGGCCTTCTTCGTGCCGACCTTCGCCGGCAACGGCAAGGGCACGATGTTCTCCCAGTTCCCGGCAGCCGACATGCCGGTCCTGGCGCTCAACGGCTACCACGGTTCCCTCGGCGTCGACTCCGGACTGCCGCAGAACGTGTACCAGCTGGACAAGACCAAGATGAAGGAGTTCAAGGACTCCAAGGGCGATCAGCTCAAGCAGCGGCTGCTCGTCGGCGAGACGATGAAGCTGCCCGGCGGCGCAGGCTCGATCACCTTCGAGGGCATCCACGAGTGGGCCAGCTTCCAGATCTCGGAGCAGCCCGCCAGCGGCTGGGCGCTCACCGGGGCCATCGGCGCCATCGCCGGCCTGGCCGGTTCCCTCTTCATCCAGCGGCGCCGGATCTGGGTCCGGGCCGTACGCGGCGGTGACGGCGTCACCGTCGTCGAAATGGCGGGACTCGGCCGCAGCGAGTCCGCGAAGCTTCCCGAGGAGCTGGCCGATCTCGCGGTCACGCTCAACGCCGCGGCGCCCATGGCGTCCGGCCCAGACACCGACCCCGACACCGATCCGGACCCCGACGTCGTCGACGCGTCCTCCGCAGAACCTTCCGAAGGGGCTGAGAAGTGAATCTCGCCGCCGCAACCAACGAGAACCTGGCACACACCAGCAACGTGCTGATCTACTCGTCGATGGCCGTCTACACGCTGGCCTTCTTCGCGCACATCGCGGAGTGGGTCTTCGGCAGCCGGAGCAAGGTCGGCCGCACCGCCGCCGCGCTGACCGGTGAGCAGCCCGCGGCCGCGACCGTGAAGGTCGAGGTCGCACAGAAGGCCGGGTCCACCGCCGTACTGGACCGGCCGAAGATCGTCACCCGGTCCGCGCCCGGGTCCCGCGACGTCCCGGACGGGCCCGGCGCGGCCGGTGGCACATTCAAGGGCGACCTGTACGGGCGGATCGCGGTCTCCATGACCGTCCTCGCCTTCCTCATCCAGGCCGGCGGCGTCGTCGCCCGTGCCCTGTCCGTGCAGCGTGCCCCCTGGGGCAACATGTACGAGTTCTCCATCACCTTCTCCGCGGTGGCGGTCGGCGCGTACCTGACCCTGCTCGCCCTGAAGAAGAACGTCCGCTGGATGGGCCTGATCCTGGTCACCGTCGTGCTGCTGGACCTCGGGATCGCGACCACGGTGCTCTACACCTCCAGCGACCAGCTGGTGCCCGCCCTGCACTCGTACTGGCTGTGGATCCACGTTTCCACCGCCATCATCTGCGGCGCTGTGTTCTTCATCGGCGGCATCGGCACCCTGATCTACCTCTTCCGCGACAGCTACGAGAACAAGCTCGCCAACGGACAGGAGCCCGGCGCGTTCGCCCAGTCCGTGCTCTCCCGGATGCCGTCCGCGTCGACCCTCGACAAGTTCTCGTACCGGATCAACGCCGCCGTCTTCCCGCTGTGGACGTTCACGATCATCGCGGGCGCGATCTGGGCGGGCGACGCCTGGGGCCGCTACTGGGGCTGGGACCCCAAGGAGGTCTGGTCCTTCATCACCTGGGTCGCGTACGCCTGCTACCTGCACGCCCGCGCCACCGCCGGCTGGAAGGGCCGCAAGGCCGCCTACCTGGCGCTGATCGCCTTCGGCTGCTGGATTTTCAACTACTACGGCGTGAACATCTTCGTCACCGGCAAGCACTCCTACGCCGGCGTCTGAGACCACCCGCCAAGGGTGCGGAACGCGCCCCGCCGGGTCACGCTGGAACCATGACCGATGCGACGCCCGTGATCGAGCCCGGTACCAGCGAGACCCACGGTGACCTGCACAATCTGCGGTTCACCCTTCGGCTGCCCCACCCCGTACCACGGGTGTGGGCAGCCGTTGCCAGTTCCGAGGGACTGCCGCAGTGGCTGGCCGCCGCCGACCCCTTCGAACCGCACGTCGGCGGGGCCATCACACTGACCTGGCTGAACACCGCACCGGACGGGCAGGCCACGACCGCCTCCGGCACCGTCACCGCGTGGGACGTCGAGCGGGTCGCCGAGTACACCGTGGACGGGCTGCACGGCCGGATGCGCTTCCACCTGGAACCGCCACGCGGGGACCACGTGCTGCTGCGCTTCACCAACGAGTTCCGCGGCGACGACGCACTGCGACTGGACTGCCTCGCCGGCTGGCACGACCACTTCGGCTACCTCGTGGACGCGCTGCTGGGCTACCCCGCCGACTGGTCGAAGTGGACGCCGGTGCGCTGGGCGGGACTGCGCGAGGAGTACGCGGCCGGGACGTGACGGGCCCGTCCGCGCAGGTGATCACTCCTGGCCGATGTCCTCGTTCCACAGAGCGGGGTGCTCGCGCACGAACCGGCGCATCAGCCCGGCACACTCCGCGTCGTCGAGCAGCACGATCTCCACCCCGTGCCGGGCCAGCCAGTCGTGACCGCCGGTGAACGTCACGGCCTCACCGATCACCACCCGCGAGATCCCGAACTGCCGCACCAGACCGGAGCAGTACCAGCACGGCGACAGCGTGGTCACCATCGTCGTGCCCCGGTACGAGCGCTGCCGGCCGGCGGCCCGGAACGCGGCCGTCTCCGCGTGCAGCGACGGATCACCGTCCTGCACCCGGCGGTTGCGGCCCCGGCCGAGCAGCGCACCGTCCGCCCCGTACAGGGCGGCGCCGATCGGGACGCCGCCCTCGGCGAGGCCGGCGCGGGCCTCGGCCAGTGCGGTCGACAGCCACGCCGCGTCCCGGCCGGCCGTGCTCATGAGGGCATCGGGGTGTCCAGGACCGCCTTGCGGTGGCTGAACGTCTCCAGCGAGTACCGGCCGTGGTAGTTGCCCATTCCGCTCTCGCCGACCCCGCCGAACGGCAGGTCCGACACGGTCAGATGGGCCAGCGGCAGCCCGATCCCGACGGCCCCCGACGACGTCTCGGCGACCAGTCGTTCGCGTACCGGGTCCGAATCGGTGAACGCGTACAGCGCGAGCGGCTTGTCCCGGTCGTTGATGAAGGCGATCGCCTCGTCCAGGCCGTCCACCGTGACGATCGGCAGCACCGGACCGAAGATCTCCTCGCGCATCACGGGCGCGTCCGGCGCCACATCGGCCAGGACGGTCGGCGCGATGTACTTGGCGTCCCGGTCGTACGTCCCGCCGGTCACCGTGCGGCCCGAGCCGAGCAGGCCCGTCAGCCGGTCGAAGTGGCGACGGTTCACGATTCGCCCGTACTCCGGGTGCGTCGAGGCGTCCGCCCCGAACAGGCCCTCGACGGCGGTGGCGAGCGCCTCCGCGAGTGCGGCGCCCGTCTCGGGGTCGGTCAGTACGTAGTCGGGGGCGACGCACGTCTGGCCCGCGTTGAGGAACTTGCCCGCCGCGAGCCTCCCCGCGACCTTGGCCGGGTCCGTGCCCCGGTCGACGAACACCGGCGACTTGCCGCCCAGTTCGAGCGTCACCGGCGTGAGGTTCTTCGCCGCGGCGGTCATCACGATCCGGCCGACCGTGCCGTTGCCGGTGTAGAAGATGTGGTCGAAGTGCTCGGCGAGCAGCGCGGTCGTCTCGGGGACCGCCCCCTCCACGACGGCGACGGCGTCCTCGTCCAGGTAGCGCGGGAGCAGCCGCGCGACGGCGGCCGAGGTGGCGGGCGCCAGCTCGCTCGGCTTGGCCACCACCGCGTTGCCCGCGGCCAGCGCACCGGCGAGCGGGGCGAGCAGCAGCTGCACGGGGTAGTTCCAGGGCGCGATGACCAGCACGACACCGAGCGGGTCCTGCACGGTGTGGGCCCTCGCCCCGCCCAGTGAGGCCGGCACGGGGGCGGGCTCGGGGCGCAGCCAGTCGGCCAGGCGCTCCAGCGTGTGGTCGATCTCGCGGATGGTGAAGTCGATCTCGGTGCGGTACGCCTCCTTGCGGCTCTTGCCGAGGTCGGCGCGGAGCGCGTCGGCGAGCTCGTCACCGCGTTCGGTGAGCAGTGCGCGCAGCTGCCGGAGCTGGCCGGTGCGCCAGTCGAGGCTCTTGGTGCGGCCGGTGCGGAAGGTGGCGCGGAGCCGGTCGACGGTCTCGGCGGGGGACTCGACGGGGGCCAGCGCGGTGACGATCTCCCGGGCCAGCTGCTCGGAGGAGGCCGGGTTCTGGCCGGTGTGCAGCGTGCGGTCGGTGACGGTGTGCGGTGTGAAGGGGGCGGCGGCGGTGTAGTCGGCGCCCAGTTCGACGAGCCGGTCCTCCAGCAGCCAGGGGGCCTTGTCGGCGAGCCCGCCGATGGTCTCCTCGGCGTTGCTGAACCCGGTCATGCGGTAGCCGGCGAAGGGCCGGCCGCCGTCCTCGCGGCGGGCGGCGAGCAGCGCGGCCGGCCCGTGGCACAGGACACCGATCCGGATGCCGGAGTCGAGTGCGGTGGTCAGCAGCCGCCCGGACAGCTCGTCCACGGCCAGATCCTCCATGGGCCCGTGGCCGCCGGGGTAGAACACGGCGTCGTAGCGGTCGGGGCGGATGTCCTCCAGCCGGGCCGGGGCGCCGAGCTCGGGGCGGATCGAGTCGAGGTAAGCGGCGACGGCGTCGGCCTGCTCCTGTCCGCCGTTGGCGGCGGCCGTCAGGCTGCCGGAGTCGGCGGTGGGGGTGACGCCGCCCGGGGTGGCGAGCGTGACGGCGTATCCGGCCTCGGTGAAGACCCGGTGCGGTGCGGCCAGTTCCTCGGCCCAGAACCCGGTGGGGTGAGTGGTGCCGTCGTTGAGGGTCCAGTGGTCGGCGCCGGTGAGGACGAACAGTACGGAGGGCATGGGGGGTACTCCCTGCGACGAACGGGGTGCGGTGAGCGAACGCGGTGTCGGCTCGGGACAAGAACTTGATATGCTCAAGCAACTCAATCCATGTAACTGCCAACGGTTGAGCATGTCAAATAAAAGTCGGCAGACGCCGATCGAAGAATGGCCGACCATGACCACCGAACCGACGCCCCGCGCCGTCACTGCTCCGGACGATCGAGCCGCCCCGGCCCCGGACGACCTCCTGGAGCCCCTGGCCCTCGTCGTCCGCGGTCACCACGACGACCTCACCGCCGTCGCCGCCCGCCACGGCCTGTCCACCTCCCAGGCGCGTGCGCTGATAGCGCTCAACGAGCCCATGCCGATGAGCGCACTCGCCGCCCACCTGGTCTGCGACGCCTCCAACGCCACCGGCCTCATCAGCCGCATGGAGACCCGCGGCCTGGTCAGCAGGGCCCCCGCCCCCGGCGACCGCCGCTCCAAGGTCGCGAGCCGCACCCCCGAGGGCACCGCACTCGCCCACACGATCCGCGCCGAGATGCGCGCCGTGCACGGCGCGCTCGAAGCACTCACGCCCGAGGAGCGCACAACGCTGCTGCCCCTGCTCAACCGGCTGGGGCAGCTGCTGTACGCGTGATCCGCCCGGCTACGGGGCGGGCGGCGCCTCCGGCCCGCCCTCGCGCCGCTTGAGCTCGTCCTCCCGGCGGCGCAGGTCCGCCTCCCAGTCCTTGAGGAGCGACTCCTCGCTCCGGGCCCCGCCCTGCTTGTCCTCGTCCTTCAGCGACTTGAGGAACTCGGGATTGTCGTCCGGCGCCACCCACTGCCCGCGCCGGCCGGAGAACGCACGGCTCCCCTCGGACACCTCGCGCACCTTGCCCGCGGCCAGCCACACGATCGGGCCGACGATCCAGAACAGCAGGATGATGAAGACCCAGCCGACCTTCGGCAGGTGCTTGACCTCTTCCTCCGGCGTGTTCAGGCAGTCGATGAACGCGAAGATCGTCAGCGCCAGCGGCAGAAGATAGATCAGGGCCCGGAGCATGGTGGAAGAGTCCCCCCGAAGAGAGTTGGCGGGGCATGTGCCCCGACCCGGTGACCGCCCAGGGTAACCGGTGTCAGCTGCGCCCCACGGCGAGCAGGCGCGAACGGGCGGCGAGCAGGTCCGGCTACGGTTCGGCCGCGCGGGCGGCCGCCCGCACGGAGGCGAACACGCGCGAGCCGGCGAGGGATTCCCGGTGCGCAACCGCACCGGCCGACGGCCGAGGTGGGGGAGCCCCGGCAGCCGACGCCGGGGAGGATGCCAAACTGGACGGCATGGCTTACGACGATCTTCGATCCCTCCTCCGGGCTCTGGAGCGCGAGGGCGAGCTCAAGCGCATCAAGGCCGAGGTCGACCCCTACCTGGAGGTCGGTGAGATCGTCGACCGGGTGAACAAGGCCGGCGGGCCCGCGCTGCTCTTCGAGAACGTCAAGGGCTCCTCGATGCCCCTGGCCATGAACGTGTTCGGCACCGACAAGCGGCTCCTCAAGGCGCTCGGGCTGAAGTCCTACGCCGAGATCAGCGACAAGATCGGCGGGCTCCTCAAGCCCGAGCTGCCGCACGGCTTCGTCGGCGTCCGGGAAGCCTTCGGGAAGCTCGGCACGATGGTGCACGTGCCACCGAAGAAGGTGAAGGCCGAGAACGCCCCCGTACAGGAGGTCGTCCTCACCGGCGACGACGTGGACCTGGACCAGCTGCCCGCGCTGTTCACCTGGCCCAAGGACGGCGGCTCGTTCTTCAACCTCGGGCTCACCCACACCAAGCACCCCGAGACCGGAGTGCGGAACCTGGGGCTCTACCGGCTCCAGCGCCACGACCGCCGCACCATCGGGATGCACTGGCAGATCCACAAGGACAGCCGCAACCACTACCAGGTCGCCGCCAGGCGCGGGGAGCGACTGCCCGTCGCCATCGCGTTCGGCGCGCCGCCCGCGGTGACGTACGCCTCCACCGCGCCGCTGCCCGGGGACATCGACGAGTACCTCTTCGCCGGGTTCATCCAGGGCAAGCGCATCGAGATGGTCGACTGCAAGACCGTGCCGCTCCAGGTCCCGGCCAACGCCGAGGTCGTCATCGAAGGATGGCTGGAGCCCGGCGAGACGCTGCCCGAGGGGCCGTTCGGCGACCACACCGGCTTCTACACGCCGCAGGAACCGTTCCCCGCGCTGACGATCGACTGCGTGACGATGCGCAGGCGGCCGCTGCTCCAGTCGATCGTGGTGGGCCGGCCGCCGACCGAGGACGGACCGCTGGGGCGGGCCACCGAGCGGTTCTTCCTGCCGCTGCTCAAGATCATCGTGCCGGACATCGTGGACTACCACCTGCCCGAGTCCGGTGGTTTCCACAACTGTGCGATCGTCTCGATCGACAAGAAGTACCCGAAGCACGCCCAGAAGGTGATGAGTGCCATCTGGGGCGCGCACATGATGTCGCTGACCAAGCTGATCGTCGTGGTGGACTCCGACTGTGACGTCCACGATCTGCACGAGGTGTCCTGGCGCGCGCTCGGCAACACCGACTACGCGCGGGACCTCACGGTCGCCGAGGGGCCCGTCGACCATCTCGACCACGCCTCCTACCAGCAGTTCTGGGGCGGCAAGGCGGGTATCGACGCGACGAAGAAGTTGCCCGAGGAGGGCTACACCCGGGACGGGGGCTGGCCGGACATGGTCGAGTCCGATCCGGAGACGGCGGCGAAGGTCGACCGCCGGTGGAAGGAATACGGACTGTGAGCGCCGCCGAAGCGACTCTGGGCTCCGGCCCCGCGCAACCGAACAGCAGGGTCAAGGCGTTCCTGCGGCTCGTGATGATCGAGCACTCGGTCTTCGCGCTGCCCTTCGCCTTCATCGCCGCGCTGACCGCGATGTTCCAGGACGACGGGTCGATCCACTGGGTGACGCTGCTGCTGGTCACCGTGGCCATGGTCGGTCTGCGGACCTTCGCGATGGCCGCGAACCGGATCATCGACCGGGAGATCGACGCCCGTAACCCGCGTACCGCGGGCCGTGAGCTGGTGACGGGCGCGGTGTCGGTGAGGTCGGCGTGGACGGGGGCGCTCGTCGCCGTCGTCGTCTTCCTCGGTGCGGCGGCCCTGCTGAACCCGCTCTGCCTGGCGCTCGCGCCGCTCGCGGTCGTCCCGATGGTGGTCTATCCGTACGGGAAGCGGTTCACGCACTACCCGCACGCGATCCTGGGGATCGCCCAGGCCATGGGGCCGGTCGGGGCCTGGCTCGCGGTGACCGGGAGCTGGTCGTGGGACGCGGTGATACTGGGTCTGGCCGTCGGTATCTGGATCGGTGGCTTCGACCTGATCTTCGGGTGCCAGGACGTGCAGGCGGACCGGGCCCACGGGGTGCTGTCCGTCCCGGCGCGCTTCGGTATCCCGGCCGCGCTGTGGGGGGCGCGGGTCTGCCACGTGGTGACGACCGGCCTGCTGGTCTGGTTCGGGCTGGCCACCGGGGCGGGGCTCTTCTACTGGATCGGCATGGTGGTCGTCGCGGTGGCCTTCGTGTACGAGCACCGGGTGGTGCGGCCGCACGATCTGTCGCGGCTGGACCGGGCGTTCTTCCAGGTCAACGGGTTCATCGGAATCGCCCTGTTCGCGTGTGCCCTGCTGGATCTGCTGGTGCGGGGCCTGACGGTCTGAGCGGGCGGCTGCCGCCGCGGCGCAGGACGAACGCGGCGACCGCTCCGCCGATCAGGCCGAAGAGGTGGCCCTGCCAGCTGACGCCCGGGTCGGTCGGCAGGACGCCCTGGAGCAGCGAGCCGTACACCACGGCGATGATCAGGCCGACGACCACGTCCAGCGGGCGGCGGTCCACGAAGCCGCGGACCAGCAGGTAGCCGAAGAGACCGAAGACCACGCCCGACGCGCCGAGCGTGTTCGTGTTCTCCGGGGCGATGAGCCAGACGCCGAGGCCGCCGACCACGATCACGGTGAGCACCACACCGGCGAAGCGGCGCAGTCCGCCGAGGGCGGCTATGAAGCCGAGGACCAGCAGCGGGACGCTGTTGGAGGCGACGTGCGGCCAGCCGCTGTGCAGGAAGGCGGCGGGCACGATGTCGAGCAGTTCGCCCGGTTCACGCGGGCTGATGCCGTGACTTTCCAGGCCGTGGCCGGTCGCGAGGTCGATGCCCTCCAGCACCCAGAGCAGCCCGACCCAGCCGAGCATGAGCGCACCGGCCATCAGGGCCCGGGTTCCGGTCCGTGTCTCCATGACGGTCATGACCACACCCCCCTCGTCCCCGGAACGTACGGAGCCCCTGACTCGGTTCCGGGTGGCGGGTGCCGGATAGGCTCGGGTCTGTGGATTCCGGGATTTCAGTGAGTCAGCACCAGCGGCAACCTTGGATTGTCGGGGTTTCGGGCGCTTCGGGCACACCATTCGCCGCCGCGGTGCTGCGCGGTCTGCTGGCCGCGGGGGAGAGCGTCGATCTGGTGGTGAGCCGGGCCTCGCGGCTGACGTTGCTGGACGAGACCGGGATCGCCTTCCGGGACGCGCACTGGCGGGAGGACCTGCGCGGCTGGCTGGCACGGGGTGCGGACGGCAAGCCGCACACCTTCGACGTCGATGTGTCCGGGGTGCGGCACTGGCCGGCCGGTGACCTGGCGGCGGGGCCGTCCTCGGGTTCGTATCCGGCGAAGGGGATGCTGATCGTTCCGGCCTCGACGGCTTGTGTGGCCGGGGTGGCGCTCGGGCTCTCGAAGGACCTGTTGCAGCGGGCCGCGAGCGTGACGCTCAAGGAGCGGCGGAAGCTGGTCGTCGCGGTGCGCGAGACCCCGCTCGGCGGTCAGACGCTGAAGCATCTGGTGACCCTGGACGAGGCGGGCGCGGTCGTGCTGCCCGCCTCTCCGGCGTTCTACGCGGGTGCGACGCACATCCAGGATCTGGTGGATTTCGTCGCGGGGCGGGTGCTGGACGCGGCGGGGGTGCCGCACCGGCTGTACCGCCGCTGGGAGGGAGAGCTCGGTGGCGGCTCCCGTGACTGACCCGGCCGGGGTCAGCGCTTCTTGGCTGCGCGCGGGATGCGGGTCCTGTCGACCCGGTGGGCAGCGGCGGGCTGATGGGCACGCGAGCGGTTGGCCAGGTCCTGCAGCTCGCGCATCCGGGCGTAGGCCATCTCGATCGTGTACACGGTGTTTTCACTCCTGAAGATTCGAAAGCATTTTTTGGATGTTCGGGAAGTTTTACAGGCTCTGACGCCTGCATGCCTTAGATTCTACACGTAGACTCGCGATATTGCTGAATAATGGAAGGTTCCAGTCACATGGACGCGGTGGACAGGCAGCTCATCCAGGCCCTCAGGGAGAACGGCAGGGCCTCGTACGCCGAGCTGGGGCGGCTCGTGGGGCTCTCCGGGCCCAGCGTCACCGACCGCATCAACCGGCTGGAAACCGCCGGTGTCATCACCGGCTACCGCGCCACCGTCGACGCCGCCTCGCTCGGGCTCGGGGTCACCGCGCTGATCGGCATCTCGCTCTCCGACGCCGCCGACCACGAGGACGTCGCGCACCGGCTGAAGGACCTCGCCGAGATCGAGGACGCCTGGTTCATCGCGGGCGACGACTCCTACATGCTCAAGGTGCGCGTCGGCGATGTGGACGGCCTGGAGAAGACCATCCGACGGCTCAGCGGCACCCGGGGCGTCTCGCGGACCCGGACCACGATCGTGCTCTCCACGAAGTGGGAGAACCGCGTCGGCGAGCTGCCCGAGGAGGGCTGACGGGGGGTCCGCCGGCCGCGCCGGACGGGGGAGTACCGTGAGCGAAGTCTGTTACGTAGAGAAATGGGAGGCGCCCTAGTGGACGCGGGACTCAAGCGCGAGCTGGAGCAGAAGGTCCGGGCCGGCGAGCGGCTGACCCGCGAGGACGGGATCGCGCTCTACGAGTCCGACGACCTGGCGTGGCTCGGCGGTCTGGCCCATGAGGTGCGCACGCGCAAGAACGGCGACGTCGTCCACTTCAACGTCAACCGTCACCTCAACATGACCAACGTGTGCACCGCTTCGTGCGCGTACTGCTCGTTCCAGCGCAAGCCGGGCGAGAAGGACGCGTACACGATGCGCATCGAGGAGGCCGTCCGCCTCGCGAAGGCGATGCAGGGCGAGAACCTCACCGAGCTGCACATCGTCAACGGGCTGCACCCCACCCTCCCGTGGCGCTACTACCCGCGTTCGCTGAGCGCGCTGAAGGAAGCGCTGCCCGAGGTCTCCCTCAAGGCGTTCACCGCCACCGAGATCCACCACTTCGAGACCATCTCCGGGCTCTCCGCCTCCGAGATCCTCGACGAGCTCATCGAGGCCGGTCTGGAGTCGCTGACCGGCGGCGGCGCGGAGATCTTCGACTGGGAGGTCCGTCAGCACATCGTCGACCACGCCACCCACTGGGAGGACTGGTCGCGGATCCACCGCCTCGCGCACGAGAAGGGGCTCAAGACCCCGGCGACGATGCTGTACGGGCACATCGAGGAGCCCCGGCACCGCGTCGACCACGTGCTGCGGCTGCGTGAGCTCCAGGACGAGACCGGTGGTTTCCAGGTCTTCATCCCGCTGCGCTACCAGCACGACTTCGTGGACATGAAGGACGGCAAGATCCGCAACAAGCTCCAGGCGCGGACGACGATGGCGACCGGTGCGGAGGCGCTGAAGACCTTCGCGGTCTCCCGGCTGCTCTTCGACAACGTCCCGCACGTCAAGGTGTTCTGGGTGATGCACGGCGTGCAGACCGCCCAGCTCGCGCTCCAGCACGGCGCGGACGACATGGACGGCTCGGTCGTCGAGTACAAGATCACGCACGACGCGGACAACTACGGCACGCCGAACAAGCTCGGCCGTGAGGATCTGCTGGACCTGATCCGTGACGCGGGCTTCCAGCCCGTCGAGCGCAACACCCGGTACGAGATCATCCGTGAGTACCCGGGCCCGGACGCGGAACGGCGCGAGTCGCCGCAGCCCATGCGGGTCTGAACCGGCGCGCGCCCCGCGCGCGCAGTGCTGTAATGCTCCACGAAAGCTCCGGCCGCCGTCCCCGGCCGGAGCTTTCTCGCGTTTCGGACGGGGCTTGAGGGCCGGGCGGGTAATAGTTAATCTGCCCGTATGGCACTTACTTTTGAACTGGACCCCTCATTCGACAGGCCCCTGCGGGACGGTGTCGCCGCACTCTGGGCCGATGTGTCCAACGCCGGCGGCGCGGTGGGCTTCGTCCCGCCCGTCTCGGTCGAGGACGTCCGGCCCGATCTGGTCAAGCACCTCACCGCCATCGCCGAGGGCCGCACCCGGCTCCTCGTCGGCTACGACGACGAGGGCGCCGTCGCCGCCACGGCCTTCCTCACCCTCAACACGCACCGGCTGATGGCGCACTGGATCTGGGCCTACACGGTGATGGTGCACCCCCGCCACCAGGGCCGCGGATACGGACGCGCCCTGATGGCGGCGGCCGCCGACGCCGCGCGGACCATCGACGGCGTGGAGGCCATCCGGCTCACCTGCCGCGGCGGCACGGGCGCCGACCGCTTCTACGCCTCCTGCGGGTACAAGGAGGTCGGGCGGGTGCCGGGCGCGATCCGGGTGGCCGACGGGGACGACCGCGACGACATCATCATGCTGCTGCCGCTCCACTGAGAACGGCCGGCCGGGCTCGCCGCCCGGCGCTTGCCGGAGCCCTCCGAACTGATCGATTGTGGGGCATGCTTCACTGGACGGGCAGGACTGTCACGTAGAGAGAAGGCGAGCTGTGTCCGCTGCAAAGCCGAGCGCAACGATCCGGTACACCGCGATGCGTCTGAGTATCTTCGTCGGCTGCTTCGCGCTCGCCGCCGTGGCTGTGAACTTCGGGCTGCTGCCGTCCGGTGCGGGCGGCTCGAACATCATCTGGGTCGTCCTGCTCGCCCTCGTGCTGTCGGCGCCCCTCAGTTACGTCCTGCTGCGCAAGCAGCGTGACGAGATGTCCGAGCAGATCATCTCCACGGTCGACCGGACCAAGGCCCGCCTCGAGGCGAACCGGACCCGCGAGGACAGCGTCACCCAGTAGTTCACTCCGTAAGGGAAATGTAAGCTCCCTCACACTCACCCCAATTCTTCTCGAAACCCCAGCGCCGGAGCCAACGCTCCCGTACTGGGGTTTTCGTGCTCCCAGGGCCCGTTGGCGATCTCCACCCGCGATGCGGGGCCGTTCCGGGGCCGGTTCGAGCCCAAAGAAGACCTTTGAGCTTCTCAAAGTTCAAGTGTTAACGTGTTCGACATGAAGACAGCTGTGCGCCTCAACCCTGCCGCGAGCATCCCGCTCGTGGAGCGCCTGCATGTCGATCTCTGCCGCTGTATGTCCGCGGTCTGTTGCCGCATCGTCTGAACGGCATCATGCAGCGGCGCCGTCCCCGACACGGGCGCCGCACCCCCGTCCCCCGCAACGCACACCGTCCCCGTGCGTCCCGATGCGTCACATCTGGAGTGTGTCCGTGTCCGCGAACCCCGCGTCCGCCACCACCGAAGAGCCCTCCGGCTCCGGTTTCCGCATACCCAAGGTCCCGTTCTGGGCCCAGATCGTCGCCGGCCTCGTACTCGGTGTGCTGCTGGGCTGGCTCGCCCGCAGCCAGGACATCAACTGGCTCTACACCACGCTCGACAAGGTCGGCCACATCTTCGTCCAGCTGCTGAAGCTGGCCGTCGCGCCCCTCGTCTTCTTCGCGATCCTGGTGTCGATCACCAATCTGCGCAAGGTCAACAACGCCGCCCGGCTGGCCGGCCGCACCGTCCTCTGGTTCATGATCACCTCACTGATCGCGGTCGCCATCGGCCTCGCGATCGGCCTGATCACCAACCCGGGCTCCGGCACCGGCCTCACCCCGAAGGACGGCCAGGCCCCCGAGCACGCCGGCTCCTGGCTCGACTTCCTGACGGGCATCATCCCGGAGAACGTGATCACACCGTTCACCGAGCTGAACGTCCTCCAGATCGTCTTCATGGCCGCCGTCGCCGGTATCGCCGCACTTCAGCTCGGTGAGAAGGCCCAGCCGATCCTCAACCTCAGCGAAGCCATCCTGGAGCTCCTCCAGAAGGCCCTGTGGTGGGTCATCCGCCTCGCCCCCATCGGCACGATCGGCCTCATCGGCTACGCCATCGCCGACTACGGCTGGGACCTGATCGGCAAGTACGCGACGTTCACCGCCGACGTCTACATCGGCTGCGCCCTGGTGATGTTCGGCGTCTACCCGCTGCTCCTCGCCACGGTCGCCAAGGTCAGCCCGCTGCAGTTCTTCAAGGGCGCCTGGCCCGCGATCCAGCTGGGCTTCGTCTCGCGCTCCTCGGTCGGCACCATGCCGGTCACCCAGCAGGTCACCGAGCGCCTCGGCGTTCCGAAGGAGTACGCCTCCTTCTCGGTCCCGTTCGGTGCGACGACCAAGATGGACGGCTGCGCCGCGATCTACCCGGCGCTGGCCGCGATCTTCATCGCGCAGATCTTCGACGTCCAGCTGGGTGTCGGTGACTACATCCTGATCGCGTTCGTCTCGGTGATCGGTTCGGCGGCCACCGCCGGCCTCACCGGCGCCACGGTCATGCTGACCCTGACGCTGTCGACGCTGGGCCTCCCGCTGGAGGGCGTCGGCCTGCTGATGGCCATCGACCCGATCCTGGACATGATGAGGACGGCCACGAACGTCGCGGGCCAGGCTCTGGTCCCGGTGATCGTCGCGGCCCGCGAGAAGATCCTCGACCACGACGCGTACAACTCGGCCTCGTCCTCCCCGGTCGACGACGCCGAGGTGCGCGACACCGAGTCGGACCGGGTGCCGGTTCCGGCCTGATCCCACCCCGGCTCTGCGCGACATCCACGTGGGCCCCTTCTCCGATGCGGAGGAGGGGCCCACGTGCGTGCGCGGCCGGGCCGGCGGCACCGGGCGGGGGATCCGGCCAGGGGGCCGGCCGGGAGCCCGGTGCGTACGACGCGATCCGGGCCCGCGCCGTAGTCTTACCGGGGAGTGGCGCACGGGGGTGGGAGGAAGTCGACGTGGGTGCTGTGAAGAGCAAACGGATGCCGCGCGCGGTGCGTGAGCAGCAGATGATGGATGCCGCAGTACGGACGTTCGGGCAGCGCGGGTTCCGGGCGGCCTCGATGGACGAGATCGCCGAGCTGGCCGGGGTGTCGAAGCCGCTGGTCTACCTCTACCTGAATTCCAAGGACGAGCTCTTCTCCGCCTGCATCAGGCGTGAGGCGAAAGCGCTGGTCGAGGCGGTACAGGCGGGCGCCGATCCGGGTTTGCCCGCCGACCGGCAACTGTGGGCCGGGCTGCGGGCGTTCTTCACGCACACGGCGGAGAACCCGGACGGCTGGGCGGTGTTGTACCGGCAGGCGCGCACGCACGGGGAGCCGTTCGCCACCGAGGTGAACGTGATGCGTGAGGAGATCGTTGCGTTCGTGACGGGTCTGATCGGGGCCGCGGCGCGCGAGGTGCACCGTGATCCGGCGCTTCCCGACCACGATGTGGCGGGGCTGGCACAGGCGTTGGTGGGCGCCGCGGAGTCGCTCGCCGGCTGGGCGAACGAGACTCCGGGCGTCTCGGCCAAGGAGGCCGCGGCCACCTTGATGAACTTCTCCTGGGCGGGCCTGGAGAACCTTATGAACGGCCGTCCCTGGCAGCCGCGGGGTCAGTCCGGGCGCGCGTAGCGTCCGATGGGGCCGATCCGGGCGGATGGCCCCGGCCTCAGGCGAGACCCGTGATGGTCACGGCCACGCGTACGGCGGCGGCCTCCGCCGGGACCACCGTGGCCAGGCAGGATTCGACGGCCTTGCGGGTGGCCCTGGCGACGTCCAGCGCGCGGGCCTCGCGGCGGGCGACGATCTGGATGTCGATCTGCCGGGGCGAGGCGCCGCTTCCCCGGCTGAGCCGCACGCCCGAGTGGTGCGCGGCGGTTGTGGGCCGTGCGACGGGCGGCAGCGCCGAGCGCAGCAGCTGTGCCACTCCCGGTCTGAGGAATGCCACTCCTTCGACGCCCTCCACGGCTCGGGCGACCTGCTCCGTCAGTGCGGTCCGTGCCGGGTCGCGGGTCATCGGGTGCCTCCTTCCCCGGTGGAACGGTCGGTGGGTTCGCGCAGGTCGGTGATGCGGATGTCGATCTCCGTGATGTCGAGGCCCAGTTGCCTGTCCACCGTCTCCAGGACCCGCAGGCGGACCTCTTCGGCGAGTTCCCGCAGATCGGCCGTGACGGGTGCGTGGATGTCCAGGGCCACGGCGACCCGGGCCGGGCCGGGCCGGTCCGGAGCGATCCGGCAGGAGCCCGCACGTACCCCGGTGACCGTCTCGGCGGCGGCGCGTACGGTGCGGGCGGCGACCGCCTCCATGATCCAGATGTCCTCGTCGGGTTCGCCCAGCGGGAGCGGTCGCCCCGGCCGCAGTTCGAGCCGTACGACGTCCATCACGCGCTGGGTCAGCGGAGCGGCGTCGTAGGCCTCCGCGGCATCGGTCTCCTCGCGCAGGTCCCGGACCGCGGCTTCGAGACCCTCCAGCTCGTCCGTGGCCCGCCGGCAGTGGGGGCAGTCGTCGAGGTGCGGGTCGGGAGCCTGCTGCTCCCAGGTGTCGTAGAGATCGCAGAGGAGGCGTCCGCAGGGCAGCCGTTCGTCCTCCGGGCCGTCGGCGCGTGCGTGGCCGGGAGGGTCGGTGTGGGTGGTCATCGCCAGGCCCCCAGTTCCTGTGTCAGGCAGCGTCGTGCTCGGAAGATACGCGCTCGGACAGCCTCCTGGCTGATGCCGACCGCGGCCGCGATGAATTCGTAGGACTGACCGTCCAGTTCTCTCAGCACCCAGCAGGTGCGCTGTTCGGGCGAGAGCGAGGAGAGCGCGGTCCGGAGCTCCCCGACGGCGGCCCGCGACTCGGCGATCCGGGTCGGCGAGACGGCGTGGTCGGGCGCCGGCACCTCGTCCGCCGCCTCCAGCGGTGCGTCCGGTCGCCGGCCGCGCAGGACGTTGAGGCAGCGGTTGGTCACGATCCGGTACATCCAGGTGCGGAAGGACGACTCGTGCCGGAAGCCGGGCAGTTTGCGCCAGGCGGTGATGAGTGCGTCCTGCACGGCGTCCTCGGCCTCCGGCGCGTTGCCCAGGAGCCGCGTGGCCAGACGGATCAGCGTCGGCGCGTGGCGGCGGACGAGGACCGCAAAGGCTTCCTCGTCACCCTCTGCGGCACGCACGGTCAGCAGTCCGTCGTCGCTGTCGGCCGGCGGGTCGTCGGTCGCTGGTGCGGCGTGTCTGCGGGGCCCCGGCACAGGGCGGCTCCTCTCGTCGGTTCTCTGTGGGTTGGACACAAAAACTCCGGTCCTGTGACGCGTGCCTTGATGACACGGGCGCTGATTGCGCGTGCCTCGGTTACGAGCGGGACCGGTGGACGGATGCGGCCCGCCCGGTGCCGGTGGGGCCGCGAAAAGAATCTCCCCGAATCCGCGTCACGGATGCCTCCCGTCGGGGTCTGTCGGTATGAGAGCACTTCGCAGAGCTTGCAGAGAGGACTTCCTCATGACCACGCAGACGGCACCAGTAGCCGAGAACGCATCCGCCGCCCGGCCGGTGAAGGCCCCCCAGGGGACGACTGCCCTCGCGGGTGGCGCCGTGGGCGCGGACGAGCCGGCCGCGACGCGGGGCAGGACATCGATCGCCGATGTCGTCGTGGTGAAGATCGCGGGCATGGCGGCGCGGGAGATCCCGGGTGTCCACGACATGGGCGGCGGCCTGTCGCGCACGCTCGGCGCGGTCCGCGACCGGGTGCCCGGCGGCCGCCCCAACGTCGGCCGCGGTGTGAAGGTCGAGGTGGGGGAGCGGCAGACCGCGATCGATGTCGACCTGGTCGTCGAGTACGGCGTGGCCATCACGGATGTGGCGCGTGACGTGCGCGAGAACGTCATCGCGGCCGTGGAGCGGATCACCGGTCTGGAGGTCGTGGAGGTCAACGTCACCGTCAACGACGTGCACCTGCCCGAGGACGACGAGGCCGGCCCGGCCGACTCCCGGGTGGAGTGACTCAGGGGCCGCACCATGATCCACCGGACGAGGCGCGGCCCGCCCGACGCGGCGTGGCCCACCGGACGAAGCGTGATCCACCGAACGATGAGTGATCCACCGGCCGTTGCGGGACGAGGGCACGGCCGTCCGCCGCATGATCCGTCGCATGAGAGGTGAGCAGGATGAGCAGAGCAGCCGCCGGAACGGTCGCGGGCATGGCCCTGGCGTTCGCCGCCTGGTTCGGCGGCTTCGGGGCGTTCCTGCTCGTGGCCGCACTCGGCTCGGTCGGTTACGGGGTGGGCCGCTGGCTCGACAACGGCGGCAGCCAGGAGGAACTGCGCGAGCTGTTCGAACGGGGGCGCCGGTGAGCACCCCGGCGCAGCGGGGGACGACGACCGTCTCGGACCGGGCGGTGCGCAGGATCGTGGAGCGGGCGGCGGCGGAAGCCCTGCCCGGGGACACCGCGGGAGCCACGGCGCGGGGCTCGGTGGCGGTGCGTGGGCAGCGGGCGCGGGTGCGGATCGGAGTCGCCGTGGCCTATCCGGCGCCGTTGGCCGACACCGTGCGCCGGGTCCAGGAGCACGTCACCGAGCGCACGCGCGGGCTCGCGGGGCTCGATGTGACCAGGGCCGAAGTCCGGGTCGACAGGCTCACTCTGCGGGCCGTGCCGGTACCGGTCGCGCAGCCGGAGGAGCGGCCTGCGCGCCGAAGTGTGCGCCGCTTCCGGTCGTCGCGCCGGGTGCCGGTGGCCGTGCTCCTGCTGGCGGCCGTCGTCGGCTGCGGCGCCGTGGGCCTCGACGTGGTCCGGGTGCACGTCCGGGACCGGCCGGCCGCCGGGTGGCGCACCGGTGCGGTGGACTGGCTGTCGGGGCACGGGCCGGGGGATGTGCCCGTGGTCCTGGGCGGTGCCGCCCTGGCCCTGCTCGGTGTGTGGCTGGTGGTCCTGGCCGTTGCTCCCGGGCAGCGGCGGCTGTTGACCCTTGCCGCGCCGGCCTCGTACCCGGAAGCGGCCGTCGACCGCTCGGTGGTCCTGGCGCTGGTGCACGGTGCGGTGAGCGGCGTTGCCGGGACGGGCCGGGTGCGGGTGCGGGTGCGGCGCCGGAGTGTCAGGGTCCGGGCGGGGCTGGCCTTCGGTGATGCGGCGGCGGTGCGGAAGGACGTCGATGTGGCTGCCCGCCGGGCGCTGACCGGCTGTCTGCTGGGCCGCGCTCCGCGACTGCGTGTCCGGGTGCGGCCGGAGCCGGTCTGGCACCCTCCCGAGCCTGATGCTTCCGGGCGTGGTGCCTCCGAGCCCGATGCCGCCGGGCCTGGTGCTCGTGAGCCGGATGTTTCCGAGCCGCCTGCGGCCGGTGTTCCCGAGGCGCCTGCCGCCGGGCCCTCCGGGGCGGCACCACTCGGGCAGCCGACGACGGGAGACGCGTGATGGACCGGCGCTCGGCCCTCAACCGGATCGTGCTGGGCGTGACGGGGCTTGCCCTGCTGGCGGGCGGCGGCTGGCTGGCGGGCACCGGCCGGTCCGTCGGTTCCCGGCTGCCGGGCCGGTGGCCCGTGGCGGAGCCGGGCAGTGTCCTGCTGGACCGGGAAGGGCTTGCCGGACTGCGCACGCACGGCTGGTGGCTGCCCGCCGTCATCGTCTGTTCGCTGGTGCCGGTCCTGCTGCTCGTACGGTGGTGCGCCGGCCGGGTCCGAGGCGGCGGGCGGTCCTTCCTGAACCTTCCCTCCGCAGGCGGCGCGGTGCGTTCGGGGGCGCTGGCCGACGTCCTGGCCCGGCGGACGGCCTCGCTCGCCGGGGTGTCCCGTTGCCGGGTGGACGTCAGGGCGCGGCGCGCCCGCCTTCATGTCCGCACCCGCGTCTGGCTCGCCCCCGACACGGACCCGGCGGAGGTTCTCGCCCCGCTCGCCGCTCTGCGCACCGAGGCGGCGGAGTCGGCCGCGCCGTACCGGGTCGTCAACCGGGTCCGGATCAGCGCCCGTTCCCCTCGGCGGGCGCGGGTCCGCTGAGGGA
The DNA here is from genome assembly GCF_042672475.1 of Streptomyces sp. NPDC127177. NCBI lineage: Bacteria > Bacillati > Actinomycetota > Actinomycetes > Kitasatosporales > Streptomycetaceae > Streptomyces > Streptomyces sp. NPDC127177. Next base: position 16,567 of record NZ_JBHXUW010000033.1, on the reverse strand, counting down.
CTCCCCCGGCGAGGGGGCGGGCGCTGTCGTCCCCGTGAGGTGGACGCGGGCGTCGTCGCCGGCGCCGTCGCGGAGCTGGAAGCGGGTGCCGTCGGCCGCGTAGGTGACGGTGCCCGGCAGCAGGACGGGCGCCTTGAAGTCGGCCCGCACGGTGTGGGCGGGGTGCGGCTGCGGTGCCTCGGCGAGGCAGCGGGCCACCGTCCACATGCCGTGCGCGATGGCCCTCGGGAAGCCGAACAGCCTGGCCGTCAGCGGGTACAGGTGGATCGGGTTGCGGTCGCCCGACGCGGCTCCGTAGCGCCGCCCCAGGTCGGCCGGCAGCCGCCACTCGGCGACGGCCGGGAGTACGGGTTCCGGTTCGGGGGCCGGGGGAGCCGGGGGAACCGGCGCCGTACCGATGCGTGGGGCGTGGCGGGAGAGGTAGCCGCTGCGGGACTCCCACACCAACTCGCCGGAGAGTCGCGCCTCGGTGACCACGGTGACCTCGGTGCCGCGCCGGTGCGGCACCAACCGGTCCGCGTACACCGTGAGTTCGAGGTGGTCCGACGGGCTGAGCGCCCGGTGCGCGGTGATCTCGATCCAGGTGTGGACGAGTCCGGTGACCGGCAGCGGGAAGCTCCACCGGGTCATCAGCCGCATGGCCAGCGGGAAGGCCAGGACGTGCGGGTAGGTGACCGGCAGGGTGTCCGGTCCGGTGAAGCCGCAGATGTCGCGGTACGCGGCCAGTGGACCGGCGGCGAGGGGTGCGGCCGGGCGGGTGGGGCGGTCGGCCGGCAGCACGGCACCGGGCCGGCCGGCCTTCTTGAACGGGGAGGTGGCGGCTCCGCGCAGCAGGGAGAGGATCAGGCTCGGCACCGGCTCACGCTCCCAGCAGGCTCTGGCCGCAGACCCGGACGATCTGGCCGTTGACGGCGCTGGAGGCGGGCTGGGCGAACCAGGCGGTCGTCTCGGCGACATCGACGGGGAGGCCGCCCTGGGAGAGGGAGTTCATCCGGCGGCCCGCCTCGCGGATGAAGAGCGGGACGGCCGCGGTCATCTTCGTCTCGATGAAGCCGGGGGCGACCGCGTTGACCGTGACGCCGTGGTCGGCGGCGGCGCGCGGGGCGAGCGAGCGGACCAGGCCGATGATGCCGGCCTTGCTGGCCGCGTAGTTGGTCTGGCCGTTGTTGCCGGCGATGCCCGCGATGGAGGCGGTGGTGACGATCCGGCCGCCGCGGTTGACGGTGCCGTTCTTCAGCAGTGCGTCGGTGGTGCGCAGGACGCTGTCGAGGTTGACGTCGATGACCGAGGACCAGCGGTCGGCGGCCATGTTGGCGAGCCGCCGGTCGCGGGTGATGCCGGCGTTGTGGACGAGGATGTCGAGGCCGTCCGGGGCGGCGGCGGCGATCCGGGTGGCCGCGTCGTCCGCCGTGATGTCCAGCGGGAGGGCGGTGGCGCCGAGCCGGTCGGCGGTGCGCACCAGGTCCTCCTTGGCCTGCGGGATGTCCAGGCAGATGACGTGCGCGCCGTCCCGGGCCAGTACCTGGGCGACCGATGCGCCGATGCCCCGGGCCGCGCCGGTGACCAGCGCGGTGTGCCCGGCGAGCGGGGCGGCCCAGTCGGCGACCGGGTCGGGAAGGGCCGATGTGACCTCGATGACCTGGCCGCTGATGTATGCGGACCGGGGGGAGAGCAGGAAGCGCAGGGTGGATTCGGCGCCCGCGACGGCTCCGGGGGCCAGCCGCAGCAGCTGTACGGTGGCGCCCTTGCCGATCTCCTTGCCGAGTGAGCGCACGAAGCCTTCGAGGGCCTGCTGGGCTGCGGCCTGGTGGTGGTCGTCCGGGGAGGGGCGCACGCCGAGGACGACGACGCGGCCGCCCGGTGCGAGCGAGCGGACGACGGGGTGCAGGGCGGCGTGCACGTCGCCGAGTCCGGCGGCGGTGTCGACGGCGGTGGCGTCCAGGACGATGGCGGCGGGCCGGTCCGCGCTCGCGGTGACCTCCAGGCCGGTCGCGGTGAGGATCGCGCCGATCCGTTCCGTGACGGTGGAGTCCCCGGCGGTGAGGTGGAGCACCGGGCCGGTCAGCGACTGGGTCTCCAGTGACCAACGGCGCAGCGGCGCGGGCTGCGGCAGGCCGATCCTGCGGGTCAGAAATCGGCCGGTTGCCGTGCCGGTGAAATGCAGATAGCGGTCGGCCATTGTCCAGACTCCCTGCTCGGTCGTAGATTTACTCCAGAGTAAGGTTACTCAAGAGTCAGGAGTAGGTCGAGATGAGTTGGTCGAGTTGATCCCCCTCGCACTCCCGCAGCCCCGCCGGGTCGCGGTCATCGGCGGCAGCCGCATCCCCTTCGCACGTTCCGACGGCCCGTACGCGCAGGCCTCCAACCAGCAGATGCTGACCGCCGCGCTGGACGGACTGGTCGAGCGGTTCGGGCTCCAGGGGCAGCAGGTCGGCGAGTTCGCCGCGGGCGCGGTCCTCAAGCACAGCCGGGACTTCAACCTGGCCAGGGAGACCGTGCTCGGCTCCCGGCTCGACCCGCGCACCCCCGCGTACGACATCCAGCAGGCCTGTGGCACCGGTCTCCAGGCCGTCGTCGCCGCAGCCAACAAGATCATGCTCGGTGCCGTCGACTCCGCGATCGCGGGCGGCGCGGACACCACGAGCGACGCGCCCCTCGGCGTCAACGACGAGCTGCGCAGGCTGCTGCTGTCGGCCCGGCGGGCGAAGTCGACGGGAGCCAAGGTGTCCGCCCTGGCGGGGGCACGTCCCCGCCATCTCGTCCCGGACATCCCGCGCAACGCCGAGCCCCGCACCGGCCTCTCGATGGGCGACCACGCGGCGGTCACCGCCCGGCAGTGGCACATCGGCCGCGCGGAGCAGGACCTCCTCGCCGCCACCAGCCACCAGCGGCTCGCCGCGGCCTACGACCGGGGCTTCCTGGACGACCTCGTCGTCCCCTACCTCGGTCTGGAGCGCGACCAGAACCTGCGCCCCGGCTCCACGGTCGAGAAACTCGCCACCCTGAAGCCGGTGTTCGGTGCCGACCACCCGGACGCGACGATGACCGCGGGCAACTCCACCCCGCTCACGGACGGCGCCGCGACGGTGCTGCTGGCGAGCGAGGCGTGGGCGGAGCGGCACAGTCTCGAGCCCCTCGCCTATCTCTCGCTGTACGAGACCGCCGCGGTGGACTACGTGGGCGGCGAGGACGGTCTGCTGATGGCGCCCGCGTACGCCGTGCCGCGGCTGCTGGAGCGGGCCGGGCTGACGGTGGAGGACTTCGATCTCTTCGAGGTCCACGAGGCGTTCGCCTCCCAGGTGCTCGCCACGCTGGCCGCCTGGGAGAAGGCGGGCCTCGCCCCGGTCGACCGGGAGAAGCTCAACGTGGCCGGTTCCTCGCTGGCCACCGGGCACCCGTTCGCCGCGACGGGCGCGCGCATCGTCGCGACCCTGGCCGGACTCCTCGCGGAACGGGGTGCCCCGGGACGGGGGTTGATCTCGATCTGCGCGGCGGGCGGCCAGGGCGTCACAGCGATCCTCGAACGCGCCTGACACGTCGAGGGACGAGACGTCAGGCGTCCGAGACGTCAGGCGTCCGAGACGTCAGGCGTCCGAGACGTCAGGCGTCCGAGACGTCAAGCGCCCGACCGGATCCGAACCCGCCCGACCCCGATGCCGAGGAGCCGCACGTGTCCACGCCACCCGCCACCACCACCGCGCCCGTCCTGGTCGAGCCGACCAAGGTCAGGGCTCCCGACGGCAGCGTCCAGCAGGTCTCCGTACCGGCGTTCGCCCCGCCCGTCCGCCGCGGCTCACTCGCCGAGATCCCGTTCGACAACGCCCGGGAGGCCCCCGACGACGCCGTCCTCAGCCGCAAGCAGCCCGACGGCGGCTGGCAGGACGTGACCGCGGCGGAATTCGCGGCCGAGGTGCTCGCCGTCGCCAAGGGCCTGATCGCGGAAGGGCTGCGGGGCGGCGACCGCATCGCGATCATGGCCCGTACGACGTACGAATGGACGCTGCTCGACTTCGCGGCCTGGGCCGCGGGCCTCGTCACCGTCCCCGTCTACCCGACCTCATCCGCCTTCCAGGCCCGCTGGATACTCCAGGACTCGGGCGCGGTCGCCTGCGCGGTCGAGACGGCCGAACAGGGCCGCGTCATCAGCCAGGAACGCAAACAGCTCGGCGACCTCGCCCACCTGTGGCAGTTCGACACCGGGGTGCTGGGCCGGCTGAAGACGCTCGGCAGGGACATCCCCGACGACGCCGTCGCGGCCCGCCGGGCCACGCTGGAACCGGACACCCCCGCCACCCTCATCTACACCTCGGGCACCACCGGCCGTCCCAAGGGCTGTGTGCTGACCCACGGCAACTTCTTCGCCGAGGTCGACAACGCCATCGAGCTGCTGCACCCGGTCTTCAAGTCGGTCAGCAAGTACCCCGCGTCCACCCTGCTGTTCCTGCCGCTGTCGCACGTCTTCGGCCGGATGGTCGCGATCGGCTGTCTGCGCGCCCGGGTCCGCCTCGGCCACGCCCCCTCCATCCAGACCGAGGACCTGCTCGCCGACCTGGCCGGCTTCAAGCCCTCGTTCCTGCTGGCCATCCCGTACGTACTGGAGAAGGTCTACAACACCGGCCGGGCAACCGCCGAGAAGATGGGCCGCGCCTCGTCCTTCGACCGGGCCGCGCGGATCGCCCAGCGGTACGGGCAGGCCGTGGAGGCGGCCGAGCACGGCACCGGGCCCGGACCGGGCCTCGGGCTGCGGGCCGCCCGTGCCCTGTACGACCCGCTGGTCTACCGCCGCATCCGGGCCGCGCTCGGCGGCCACGTCCGGTACGCGATCTGCGGCGGCTCCCCGCTGGGCAGCCGGCTCGCCGCCTTCTACGCCGGCGCCGGCATCGAGATCTTCGAGGGCTACGGCCTGACGGAGACCACCGCGGCCGCTACCGTCACCCCGCCGCTCCGACCCAGGCTGGGCACGGTCGGCTGGCCGATGCCGGGCACCGCCGTCCGCATCGCCGAGGACGGCGAGGTCCTGCTCAGCGGCGGTCAGGTGTTCCAGGGCTACTGGGACACCGAACGCGGCGCGCCGGCACCCGCGCTGGACGGCGGCTGGTTCGCCACCGGTGACCTGGGGGCGCTCGACGAGGACGGCTACCTCACGATCACCGGCCGCAAGAAGGACATCATCATCACCTCGGGCGGCAAGAACGTCACCCCCGCCCCGCTGGAGGACTGGCTGCGCGCCCATCCGCTGGTCAGCCAGTGCATCGTGGTCGGCGACAACCGCTCGTTCATCACCGCGCTGATCACCCTGGAGCCGGACGGGCTGTCCCACTGGCGGCAGATGAAGAAGAAGCAGGGCGTCCCGATGCGCGAGCTGGTCCAGGACGAGGAGCTGCGCACCGCTCTGCAGCGCGCGGTGGACGAGGCCAACCGGCTCGTCTCGCGTGCCGAGTCGATCCGGAAGTTCACCGTCCTGCCGGTGGACTTCACCGAGGAGCGCGGCCATCTCACCCCGTCGCTGAAGCTGAAGCGGGACGCGATCACGCGGGACTTCGCGGCGGAGATCGAGGAGCTTTACCGCAAGTGAGACCACGGCGGGGCCCACGGGCCGTTCTCACCCGCGGGCCCCGCCGCGACCTTCGTCCGAGACCACGGCGGGGCCCACGGGCCGTGCTCGTCCGCGGGCCCCGCCGCGACCTTCGTCTCCCGGCCGGATACTTTCGTCCGCCGGTCCTGGACCATCGGCCGATGCCCGCCGCATGGTGCCCGGCCTAGCTTCGATGGCATGGCCTCCGAACGCGCACGCCACCACCGCTTCCGGTCGGCGATCGGCCTCTTTCTGCTGGCCCCGCTGATCGGGGAGTTCCTGCTGGGCAACCAGCCGGTCACTGCCCTGCCCTCGGTGTTCCTGCTCGCGCCGCTGTACGGGGGCGGCGCGCTGCTGGTGCGGGAGGCCGCCCGGCGCGCCGGGCGGGGCTGGCCCACGATGATCCTGCTCGGGGCGGCCTACGCCCTGATCGAGGAGGGCCCGGTCGACCAGATGCTCTGGAACCCGCACTACGGCGGCTTCGACCTGGGTGCCGCGTACGCCGGAGGCCGGGTGCCGCTGCTGGACACCAGCGTCCAACTGCTCCAGGACGTGCTGACGATGCACACCGTGTGGAGCATCTGCGTGCCCATCGCCCTGGTCGAGGCCTTCGCCGGGGACGGCGACCGCACCCGCCCCTGGCTCGGCCTCCCCGGCCTCTGGGCGACCGCTGTCGTCTTCGTCGCCGGCTCGGGCTTCCTCGCCCTGGCCCAGGCGGAGTCCGAGGACTTCGTGGCCACGCCGGCGCAGTTCACCGTTGCGGGACTCGTCATCGCCGCCCTGATCACCGCGGCCTTCCTGTGCCGCCGGCGGGGCGAACGGCCCGGTACCGGACCACGGCCGCCGGCCCCCTGGGTGGTCGGCGCGCTGTCCTTCGCCGCCACGAGCGGGTACTGGGGCCGGGAGTACCTGCCGGACGGCGTACCGGCGGCGGTGCCGGTCCTGGGCTGGGTGGTGCTGCTGGCGGCGGTGCTGGTGCCGTGCGTGCGCTGGGCGCGCGGCGAGGGGTGGAGCGGGGCGCACCGGCTCGGGCTCGCCGGGGGCGCGCTGCTCACCTACGCGTGGGTGGGATTCGAGCAGAGCCGGTATCTCGATGTGTCCCGGTCCACCGGGATCGTCGGCAGCGCGGTGTTCGCGGCGGGCGCCCTGGTGCTGCTCACGGCGGCCGCGAGGTCGGGTGCCCGGCGGCGATAGGGGGCGGTCCGCGCCGGGCATCCGGTCCGCCCCACCCCTTGTCTGATAGGTCGTCAGGCACGACGATGGCCCCGCGTTCGTCATGTGACGAGCCGTCAGGTCAGCTCCAGGGGAAGGAGGCCGGACGGTGCCGATACTGCCCGCCGGGCCGCTGTCGTACGGGATGCAGCTCCCGATCCAGTCGCAGAGCGCCATCTACGCGGAGTCCTGGGAGGCCGGGGCCCCCGCCGCGGATCTCGCCGAGATCGCCCGCACCGCCGACCGCTGCGGCTTCGCCTATCTGGCGAGCTGCGAGCACGTCGCCATCCCGCGCCGGCTCGCGGAGGCCATGAGCACCGTCTGGTACGACCCGGTGGCCACGCTCGCGTTCCTCGCCGGTGTCACCGAGCGCGTGCTGCTGATGAGCCATGTCGCCGTCGTCGGGCTGCGGCACCCCCTCTCCACCGCCAAGCAGTACGCGACCCTCGACCACCTCAGCGGCGGCCGGCTGATCCTCGGGGTCGGGGCCGGGCACGTGCGGGAGGAGTTCGAGGCGCTCGGAGCGGACTTCGACGGGCGGGGCGCCGTCCTCGACGAGACCGTCGAGGCGCTGAAGGCGGCGCTCGGACCCGAGGAGTACCCGGAGTTCGCCGGGGAGCGGTTCTCCTTCAGCGGGCTCGGCCAGCTGCCCAGGCCGGCCCAGGAGCGGGTGCCGGTCTGGGTGGGCGGCTCCTCGCCCGCCGCGGTGCGCCGGGCGGCCGTGCGGGGGGACGGCTGGCTGCCGCAGGGCGACCCGAGGGAGCGGCTGCCCGCACAGATCGCCCGGCTGCACGCCCTGCGCGAGGAGGCGGGGATCGCCGCCCCGATCGTCGTCGGCGCCATCACCGAGCCGCTGTACGTGGGCGAGCCGGACTGGTCCGTGGGGCGGCGCACGCTCAGCGGGAAGCCGGAGGTGCTCGCCGAGTCCCTCCGGGAGTACGCGGCGATGGGCGTGCACCAGATCCAGGTGCGGTTCCGCAGTCGCGGCCGGAACGAACTCACCGATCAGATGGCGGCGTTCGCCGCCGACGTCGCACCTCACCTCGACAACCTCGACAGGTAGGAGTCAGGCCATGGGCAAGCTGGACGGGCGGACCGTGCTGATCAGTGGCGCGGCGCGCGGGCAGGGTGAGCAGGAGGCGCGGCTCTTCGTCGCCGAGGGCGCGCGGGTGGTGATCGCCGATGTGCTCGACGAGCAGGGCGAGGCGCTCGCGAAGGAGCTGGGGGCGGAGTCGGCGCTCTTCGTGCACCTGGACGTGGGCCGGGAGGCGGACTGGCAGGCCGCCGTCGCCGCCGCGAAGGACGCCTTCGGCAGGATCGACGGGCTGGTCAACAACGCGGGCATCCTGCGGTTCAACGAGCTGGTGAGCACGCCGCTGGAGGAGTTCCAGCAGGTGGTTCAGGTCAACCAGGTGGGGGCCTTCCTGGGGATCAAGACCCTCGCGCCGGAGATCGGGGCGGCGGGCGGCGGGACCATCGTCAACACGGCCTCGTACACCGGGCTCACCGGCATGGCCTTCGTGGGCGCGTACGCCGCGACCAAGCACGCGGTCCTCGGCCTGACCAGGGTGGCGGCGGTGGAGCTTGCGGCGAAGGGGATCCGGGTCAACGCCCTGTGCCCCGGAGCCGTGGACACCGCGATGACCAACCCCGCGGCGCTGGACCCGGACGCGGATCCCGAGGCGTCGAAGGCCGCGGTGGACGAGCTCTACCGCAAGCTCGTCCCGCTCGGCAGGATCGGCCGGCCCGAGGAGGTCGCGACGCTCGCGCTGTTCCTGACCTCGGACGACTCCTCGTACATCACCGGGCAGCCGTTCGTCATCGACGGCGGCTGGCTGGCCGGGGTCAGCCTCTTCTGACCGCACCAGCCCAACGCACCTGACGAGGCGTCAGGTATTGACGGGTCATGGTGTCGGTGGAACAGTCGGACGCAGCAGAATCTGACGGAGTGTCAGAAACGATTGAGGACGGTGAACCCCCTTGGAATTCGGGCTCTTTGTACAGGGGTACGTGCCCGCCGCGCGGGCCGAGGCGGACCCCGGGGCAGAGCACAAGGCGCTGATCGAGGAGACCGAGTACGTCATCCAGGCGGACAAGTCCGGCTTCAAGTACGCCTGGGCCTCCGAGCACCACTTCCTGGAGGAGTACTCGCATCTCTCGGCCAACGACGTGTACCTGGGCTACCTCGCGCACGCCACGGACCGCATCCACCTCGGGTCCGGCATCTTCAACCCGCTCGCCCCGGTGAACCACCCGGTGAAGGTGGCCGAGAAGGTGGCCATGATGGACCACCTCTCCGAGGGGCGCTTCGAGTTCGGCTCCGGCCGGGGGGCGGGTACCCACGAGATCCTCGGGTTCATGCCGGGCATCACCGACATGAACCACACCAAGGAACTCTGGGAGGAGACCATCGCCGAGTTCCCCAAGATGTGGCTCCAGGACGAGTACGTCGGCTTCCAGGGCAAGCACTGGTCGTTGCCGCCGCGCAAGATCCTGCCCAAGCCGTACGGGAAGTCGCACCCGGCGATGTGGTACGCGGCCGGCTCGCCGCCCTCGTACGCCATGGCGGGGAAGAAGGGGCTCGGCGTGCTGGGCTTCAGCGTGCAGAAGGTCTCCGACATGGAGTGGATCGTCGAGTCCTACAAGAACGCCGTCAAGGACGCGGAACCGGTCGGTGACTTCGTCAACGACAACGTCATGGTCACCTCGACGGCGATCTGCGCCGAGACGCACGCGAAGGCCGTGGAGATCGCGGTCGGCGGCGGCCTGAACTACCTCCAGTCGCTGCTGTTCCGCTACCACGACACGTTCCCCCGGCCGGAGGGCATCCCGGAGTGGCCCGAGCTGCTGCCGGAGTACTCCGAGGAGATCATCGAACTCCTCATCGCCGAGGAGCTGATGATCTGCGGGGACCCGGACGAGGTGCTGGGGCAGTGCCGGCGCTGGGAGCAGGCCGGAGCGGACCAGCTGAGCTTCGGACTGCCGATCGGGATCAGCCCCGAGGACACGATGAACTCGATCAAGCTGATCGGTGAGCACGTGATCCCGAAGATCGACACGGACCCGGTCCACCGGACGACCCGCTTCCGCGAAGCGGCGTGACGTTGCGGGGGCCCCGCCCCCGTACCCCCGCGCCTCAAGCGCCGGCGGGGCGTGAGTTCGCCCGGCGGTGCTTGAGTGACGGGCGGCGTCTTCCCGGACCGCCGCTCCGCGAGCCGGGGTGCGTACCGCGGCCGTACGCACCCCGGCGCACCCTCACCACCACGGAGAAAGGGACCCCGTCATGCTCGACCACCTCATCCGCGGAGCGACCGTCGTGGACGGCACCGGCGGGCCCTCCTACCGCGCGGACGTCGGTATCCGCGACGGCCGCATCGCCGTCATCGCCGAACCGGGCCGGGCCCCCGGGCCCGCCGCGACCACCGAGGACGCCACCGGCCTCGTGCTCGCACCCGGGTTCGTCGACCCGCACACCCACTACGACGCCCAGCTCTTCTGGGACCCGTACGCCACCCCGTCGATGAACCACGGCGTCACCACCGTCGCCGGCGGGAACTGCGGATTCACCCTCGCCCCGCTCCACCCGGACCGGCCCGAGGACGCCGACTACACCCGGCGCATGATGTCGCGGGTCGAGGGCATGGCCCTCAAGGCGCTGGAGGAGGGCGTCGACTGGAGCTGGTCCAGCTTCCGCGAGTACCTCGACGCACTCGACGGGCGGATCGCCGTCAACGCCGGGTTCATGGTCGGGCACTGCGCGCTGCGCCGCCACGTCATGGGCGCGGACGCGGTCGGCGGACAGCCCACCCCCGCCCAACTGGACGCCATGCTGGCCCTGTTCCACGACGCGATGGACGCCGGGGCGTGGGGCCTGTCCACCACCCAGTCCTCCACCCACGCCGACGGCGACGGACAGCCGGTGGCCTCCCGGCACGCGCTGCCCGAGGAACTCCTCGCGCTCTCCCGCGCGGTCGGCGAACACGAGGGCACCCAGATCGAGGCGATCGTCGCGGGCTGCCTGGACCAGTTCTCCGACGACGAGATCGACCTGTTCGTCGACATGACCGCAGCAGCCGGACGCCCGCTCAACTGGAACGTCCTGACCATCGACGCCGCCGTCCCCGAACGCGTACCGCGCCAGCTGATACCCAGCGAACGCGCCCGCCGCGCGGGCGGCCGGATCGTCGCGCTCACCATGCCGATCCTGACGCCGATGAACATGTCGCTCGGCACGTTCTGCGCCCTCAACCTGATACCGGGCTGGGGCGACATCCTGTCCCTGCCCGTCCCCGAGCGCATCGAGCGGCTCCGCGACGCGGACACCCGCGCCGAGATGCTCCGCCGCGCCGACAGCAAGGAGGCCGGCGTCTTCCGCCGCCTCGCCAACTTCGGCCGGTACGTCATCGGGGACACCTACAGCGAGGCGAACGAGGGGCTCGGGGGCCGGGTCGTCAACGACATCGCCGCCGAGCGCGGTCAGGACCCCTTCCACTGCCTCGTCGAGATCTGCGCGGCCGACGGACTGCGCACGGTCCTGTGGCCGATGCCCACCGACAACGACCCCGACTCCTGGGCGCTGCGGCAGCGCACCTGGGAACACGAGGACGTCATGCTCGGCGGCTCCGACGCCGGCGCCCACCTGGACCGGATGTGCGGCGCCCCGTACACCACCCGTTTCATCGGCGACTGTCTGCGCGGCCGCAAGCTCGTACCGCTCGAAGCGGCCGTCAGGATGCTCACCGACGACCCGGCCCGCCTCTTCGGACTGCGCGACCGGGGCAGGATCGCGGAGGGTTTCCACGCGGACCTCGTCCTCTTCGACCCCGAACGCATCGACGCGGGTCCCGCCACCCTCGTCCACGACCTGCCCGGTGACAGCCCACGGCTCGACTCCAAGGCGCTCGGCATCGTCTCGGTCCGCGTCAACGGGGTGGAGACCCTGCGCGACGACAAGGTGACGGGCGCGGTCCCGGGGACGGTGCTCCGCTCCGGCCGCGACACCCGGACGGTGAGCACGCAGTGACCACCACGCCCCAGCGCCTCTTCATCGGCGGCGAGTGGACCGAACCCGCGGACGGCCACTACGAGGTGATCAACCCGGCCACCGAGGCGGTCGTGGGCCTCGCCCCCGAGGCGAGCCGCGCGCAGGTGCACGAGGCCGCCGCGGCGGCCCGCGAGGCCTTCGCCACCTGGTCCCGTACCCGCCCCGAGGAACGCGCCGCGGTCCTCGACCGCGCCGCCGACCTGATGCAACGCGACCTCACGGCCAACGCCGCCCTCGCCCAGGCGGAGAGCGGCGCCACCACCGGCACCGCCCGAGGCATGCAGGTGGCCGTCGGCGCCGCCCGGTTCCGGCGGTACGCGAAGGGCGCGCTGGAGCCGGTGGAGGAGGCGGTCCCGCCACAGATCAACGAGGCCGGGCCGATGGGCCGGGCCGGGATCTTCGGGGCGCTCGCCGTCCGCCAGCCCGTCGGCGTCGTCACCTGCATCACCTCGTACAACAACCCCTGGGCCAACCCGGCCGGCAAGATCGCCCCCGCGCTGGCCATGGGCAACACGGTTGTCGTGAAACCCGCCCCGCAGGACCCGCTCTCCGTCTTCCGGATGGCCGAGGCACTGGCCGAGGCGGGTGTGCCGGCGGGTGTCGTCAACGTCGTCAGCGGTACGGGCGCCGGGGTGGGCGAGGCCGCCGTGGACTGCGCGGACGTCGACATGGTCAGTTTCACCGGCTCCACGGCCGTCGGGCAGCGCATCGCCGAGGTCTGCGGCCGTGGAATGAAAAGGCAGTTGATGGAGCTGGGCGGCAAGGGCGCGGCCCTCGTCTTCGACGACGCCGACCTCGACTCCGCGGTGGCGGGCATCGGCACCACGTTCTCCTTCTACAGCGGTCAGATCTGTACGGCTCCGACCCGCGTCCTGGTCCAACGGGCCGCGCACGAAGCCCTGGTCGCGAAGCTCACCGGATACGCCCGGCAGCTGCCGGTCGGGGACCCGACGGCCAGGGGCACGGTGGTCGGCCCGGTCATCTCGGCCGCCCACCGCGACCGCGTCGAGTCGTACGTGGAGCTGGGCCGGAAGGAGGGGGCCAGGGTCGTCACGGGCGGCGAACGTCCCGGCCCGGCCGGCCGCGGCTTCTACGTGGCGCCGACGCTGCTCACCGACTGCACGCCGGACATGCGGGTCGTGCGGGAGGAGATCTTCGGCCCGGTCGTGGTGGTCGTCCCCTTCGACGACGAGGAGGAGGGCATCGCGCTGGCCAACGACAGCGACTACGGGCTGATCGACTACGTCTGGTCCGGCGATGTGGCCCGCGCCTTCCGCGTCGCCCGCAGGCTGCGCGCGGGCGGGGTCGGCGTGAACACGATCGGCCGGAACATGGAAGCCCCGTTCGGCGGGTTCAAGCGGAGCGGTGTCGGCCGCGATGTGGGCTCGTACGCCCTGCACGCGTACAGCGAACTCCAGGCGATCGTCTGGCCCGGGTGAGGCGGGGCGGCCGGCCGCCGAACCACCGCTTGTGGACGTCCGCTTCGAGGGCCGGCCACGCCGGCCTGCGAAGTCGGCGCGGTGCGGTCGCCACCCGTCGGCGTAGCGACGGTGGTTCCCGGTCCGAAACCGACGCGACCTGCGTCCTGTTGGAGATGGCCGCGCCCCTGAACTGTCCGCACTGCCGGCGGCCGGTCGCCGTCGTCGCGCTTCTGGCGCCCCTGACCGGCTTGCCCACCAGCTCGGCAGGCTCCCCATTCTCGCCCCGCGGAGCAGCCCCGTTCCGGTCAGTCTGCCAATTGCCGGTCATGGCCCGAGCCCAATGTCGCCTTCCTGTCGCCGTCCTGACGCGACCGGACGCCACGAGAGACCCGCAGTCGCTTGGCCTTCCTCGCCGGTGCTGCCCTGCTGGGCGAGCAGGCGATCGGTTCGGACCGTTGGCGCGTGCACGACCTGACCCACCTGTACGCCGCCGGGCTACCGCCTGGCAAGGGCGTGTGACTGAGCCCTGTGGCTGTGTCCGTGCGGACTCGACGTTCGCACGAGTATCTCGCCATCAAGTATCTTGACATCGAGAAAAACCCCCGGCAGGCTTCCTCCGGTCTGCTGATCTCTTGATGTCGAGGTATTCGGGGGTGGAAGGTGCGACGACGCACTACGAGGGGCCGGGGCGCACGGGCGCCGAAGAGCGGGCAGCCCGGGCTGCTGGCGCAGTTGCGTAACCCGCCGGGCGGCCGGGATGCCCGGATCATGCTGCTGGCGCTGTCGGTCGACCGCACCGGATCAGGGCTGTGGGCCGCGTCGTCGGTTCTGTACCTGACCTTCGTGACGCATCTGAGCGCCCAGGAGATCGGGGTGCTGCTGGGTGTGGCCGGGGTGGCCGGTATCGCCGGTTCGCCCCTGGCCGGACGGCTGGCCGGCCGCTTCCCGGTGCGTCCGCTGCTGATCGGCTGCCATCTGCTGAGACTGGTGACGCTGACCCTGGTGCTGACGTGCTCGGGCTTCGGGGCGCTGCTGCCCGTCGTCGCCGTGACCTACCTGGGGGACCGGGCGGCGAAGACGCTGGAGATGCTGTTCGCCACCCGTGCGGCGGGCGAACGGCGGGCGGCCTACCAGGCGTTGTCCCGGAGTGCGGCCAACGCGGGCTACGGGGTGGGCGCCGGTATCGCGGCCATCGGCCTGGCCGTGGGCACCACGGACGCCTACCGCGCCCTGATCCTCGGCAATGCCCTGTCCTTCGTCGTCGCCGCGGTCCTCGTGTGGCGTACGAGCGAACTGCCGGAGAGGACGGTCGAGGTGGCGCGGGCCGCGCCCGGCGCACCGGCCGCAGCCACCGATGCGCCCGCAGGGGAGCCCGAACCGGCCCGGCCGAAGAGCCCTTGGCGGGACCGGGGCTACCTCCGGTTCGTCCTGTTCGACATCCCGATGAACCTCGACGACTCCGTGCTCGGCGTCGGCCTGCCGCTGTGGCTGGTGAACCGCACCTCAGCGCCGCACGCCCTCGTCCCGGCCTTCCTGGTCATCAACACCGTGCTGGTCGTGGTGCTCCAACTGGGCGTGTCCAGAAGGGCCGAGGGCCCGAGCCGGGCGGCACGCGCGGTTCTGCTGTACGGCGCCCTGATGTTCGTGAGCTGCGCCTTCCTGGCCCTCGCCACCCGGGGCGGGGCCTGGGAAGCGGCGGCCGTGCTGCTCGGCGCGGCGGTGCTGGTCACCCTCGCGGAGCTGATGCGCTCGGTGAGTTCGTGGGAACTGGCCGTCCTGCTCGCGCCCGAGGACGCGCGGGCCGCGTATCTGGGGGTGGCGGGCATGTCCCAGTCCATCCAGAAGTCGGCGGGGCCGCCCCTGCTGACCGGTGTGGTCATGGCCTCGGGCCCGGTGGGCTGGCTGGTGCTGGGCACGGTGGTCGCGGGACTCGCGGTGGCCCAGCAACGGTCCTGCGCACACCGGCTGGCCGCGTCCGGGCATGCGCCCGCGCCGGTATCCGCGCCCGCCCTGCCCGTCGAGCAGGCGGCCGGGGCCGTCCCGCACCGCTCAGGCGGCTTCGATCCCCAGGGCTGAGCGGATCTCGGTGGCGACCGCCCCCGCGGCGATGTCCTGGTCCCCGCAGACCAGCCGGTTGCGGGTAAGGGCGAAGGACAGTCCGTGCTCCGGGTCGGCGAAGGCGACGCTGCCGCCGCTGCCCTTCATGCCGAACGCGGAGCGCCGCCCGCCGGCCGCGGGCAGACCGAGGAAGTAGCCGAGCCCCTTGGGGACCGGACCGCGCATGATCTGGTCCTGTTCCTCGGTCGCGACGGCGCTGATCAGAGCGGTCCGCTCGGCCGGCAGCAGCCGTACGCCGTCGACCTCGCCGATCAGCGCGGCGTACATCCGGGAGACGGCCCGTGCGCTCATCGTGCCGCCGGCCGGAATGTCGGCCCGCAGGAAGTCGGGCCGGTTGGCGAGCCGGGCCACCGGCCAGACGGAGCGGTTCGGCACGGCGCGGAAGAACGACCAGCTCGCGGGGGCGAGGTCCAGCGCGGCCTCCCAGTTCCCCTCGACGAGCGTCGCGGTGCGGGCGGCGGCGTCCTCGGGGATGCCGAAGAACAGGGAGTCGGCGATGCCGAGAGGGGCGGCGACCTCGTCGTGCAGCGCCTGGGCGACGGGGCGTCCGGCGGCCCGGCGGATCACCTCGCCGACGATCCACCCGAAGGTCCACCCGTGGTACCCGGTGGCGGTGCCCGGCTCCCACTCCGGCGACTGTCCGGCGATCACGGAACACATGTGGTCCCAGTCGGCCATCTCCTCCGGGGTGGTCCCGGCGGGGAGCTGCGGCACCCCCGCCGAGTGCGTCAGCGCGTGCCGCACGGTGGCGTGCTCCTTGCCGTGGGCGCCGAACCCGGGCCAGTAGTGGGCGATCGGGGTGTCGTAGTCGATGAGCCCCTGTTCGGCGAGTACGTGCACGAGGGTGGCGGTCACGCCCTTGCCGGCGGAGAAGCTGTGGAAGAGCGTGTCACCGTCCACCGGCCGCCCGGAGTCCGGATCGGCGACGCCCGCCCAGGCGTCCACGATCAGTTCACCGCGCAGATGGGCGGCGACCTGGAGGCCGGTGTCCTGCCCCGAGTCGACCAGCCGCCCGATGACCCCCTGCACGCGTTCCTGTACGTCAGCCCGCACGCTCTCACGTACGTCGTCCCGTACGTCGTCCATGGCCGTGCTCCCCTCCGCCCCGACGGTTTTCGCCGAAGCGCTGCCACCCTAAGCGGTCGGCTCCGCAAGTCCTTCGGGGTTCGGCGCGTGGCGCCTCGCCCGGCCGGGCGA
>NZ_JBHXUW010000032.1:0-92524 GCF_042672475.1 Streptomyces sp. NPDC127177 | reverse complement strand
GCCCCGGACCCCGGTCCTCAATCGCCGGGACGGGCTGGAAGGGGCCGCTGGCCCCCGGCATCGCGGGCTGGAAGGGGCCCTGGCCCCAGGAATCGGACGGGCTGGAAGGGCCCCTGGCCCCAGGAACCGGACGGCCCCGGTGCGGGCGAAACAGGGGCCCCGGCAGCATCCGCGAAACCACCACCGCCGAGCACGCGCTCGGCCTACCTAGGGAGCCGAGATGAGAGGCGTCGTTTTCGACGGCAAGCGGACCGAGGTCGTCGACGACCTGGAGATACGCGACCCGGGCCCCGGCGAGGTACTCGTGGCGGTGGCCGCGGCCGGCCTCTGCCACAGCGACCTGTCGGTGATCGACGGCACGATCCCCTTCCCGCTGCCGGTCGTACTCGGCCACGAGGGCGCAGGCGTGGTCGAGGCGGTCGGCGCCGGCGTGAGCCACGTCGCCCCCGGCGACCACGTGGCCCTGTCCACGCTGGCCAGTTGCGGCGCCTGCGCCCAGTGCGACCGCGGCCGGCCCACGATGTGCCGCAAGGCGATCGGGATGCCGGGGCAGCCGTTCTCCCGGGGAGGCAAGCCGCTCTACCAGTTCGCGTCCAACTCGGCGTTCGCCGAACGGACCCTGGTCAAAGCCGTGCAGGCGGTGAGGATCCCACCGGACCTGCCCCTGACCTCCGCGGCCCTGATCGGCTGCGGAGTGCTGACGGGAGTCGGAGCCGTACTGAACCGGGCCAAGGTCGACCGCGGCGAGAGCGTCGTCGTGATCGGCACCGGCGGCATCGGGCTCAACGTGATCCAGGGCGCCCGGATCGCCGGCGCGCTGACGATCGTCGCGGTCGACTCCAACCCGGACAAGGAGGCGGTGGCCCGGCAGTTCGGCGCCACCCACTTCCTCACCTCGGCGGACGGCGTCCGGGAGATCCTGCCGCACGGCGCCGACCACGCCTTCGAGTGCGTGGGCCGCACCGAGCTGATCCGTACCGCGATCGACCTGCTGGACCGGCACGGCCAGGCGGTGCTGCTGGGCGTACCGGCGGCGACGGCCGAGGCGTCGTTCCTCGTCTCGTCGATGTACCTGGACAAGTCGATCCTGGGCTGCCGCTACGGCTCCTCGCGCCCGCAGCGCGACATAGCCCTGTACGCGGACCTGTACCGGGAGGGCCGGCTGCTGCTGGACGAACTCGTCACCGAGACCTACCCGGTGGAGGACTTCGCCAAGGCCGCGGACGACGCCCACCACGGGCGGGTGGCCCGGGGGGTGCTGGTGTTCGGGGGTGCGGCGGCGTAGCGCCCCGGTCGTGCTCCGCCACGGCGCACACCCGGGGAGGGCGATCAGGGGCGGGCGCGGCACAGCTCCTGTCCCACGAGCGTGCTCATGGCCTGCTGCGTACCCTGGCCGCCGTCACTGGTGACGTACGTGACGGCCGTCCTGGTGCCATCTGCTGTGACGCCGCCCCAGCTGTGGTAGCCGAGCAGTTCGCCGGGGTGACCGAAGTAGCTGCCACCGCAGGGCAACGGAAGCTCGCCCAGACCGAGCCCGTACCTCACGCCGGGTATGCCCAGTTCGGTCGCCGGCACGGTGGTCGTCATCTCGTCGAGCTGCGCCGGAGGCAGCAAGCGTCCGCCGAGCAGGGCGGTGTAGAAGCGGCTCAGGTCGTGTGTGGTGCTGACGAGTGAACCGGAGCCGACGGCCATGCTGGTGTTGAGCACGGTGACATCGGTACTGCTGTCGGTGCGGAACGCGGCGTAGCTCTGGGCGTGCGGGCCCGGGATGAACGGAGAGGCGCCGGGCACACCGGTGTCCCTCAGGCCCAGCGGACGGATGATCCTTTCGTTCACCTCCTGTGCCCAGCTCCGGCCGGTGACCTCGTGGATGATCATCGAGGCGATGACGTAGTTGGTATTGGAGTACGACCAGTCCCTGCCCGGGGAGAATTCGGGGCGGTGCCGCATCGCCAGCCTCACCAACTCCTCGGGGGTGTAACCGCGGAACCGTTCGGCCCGGTAGCCGTCCGCGCTGTTCAGGGCGGGTATCTCCGGCGCGACGTCGGGGATGCCGCTGGTGTGCTGGAGCAGTTGTCGCACAGTGATCCGGCGTCCGTCGATGCCGTTGCCCTGGACCACTCCCGGCAGCCACTGTTCGACGGTGTCCTCCAGGGACACCCGTCCCTCGCCGACGAGTTGCAGGACGACGGTGGCGGTGAAGGTCTTTGTGGCGCTGCCGATCCGGAACCTGCCGTTCTGCGGCATCGGTCTGGTGGTGCCCCTCCGGGCCGTCCCGGCGTGCGCGCTGTCGCGGGTGCGGGGCGCTGTCACCTCGGCGGACACACCGACGGCCCCGGTGGCGTGGACGGTGTCCACCTGCTGTTGGAGTGGATCGGCCCGCGGCTTCGCCGCCGCTGTCGGCCCGGTCGATGCGACGAGGAGAGCCGGGACCAGGGCGCTCAGGGCGGTCAGGACGAGCCGGCCGCGCCGACCGCGCCGGCACCTTTGGGACACGTGCATGGTGATCCCCTTACTGGTCGGGTTGCCTGCTGGTTCCGGAACCCGCTCGGACTGTGGCCCGCGGTCTCTTCGCCCTCGGGAGCCGGCGGTTGGCCACCATCCCATCAGCGGAGGGACGCTCGGCCCATCCGGCTTTCACCCCGATGCGCCGACGCGCTGTCCTCAGGCGGCGCCGGGGGATACCCCCACGGCAGGGCAGCTGGCGAGGCAGCCCCGGCAGCCCGAGCCGCTCAGGCGCGGCTCCCGGCCGCCGTAGCCCGGAACGTCCGCCGGTACCCCGTCGGCGACACCCCCAGCGCCGCCTGGAGATGCTGCCGAAGCGAGGTGGGTGTGCCGAAGCCGGCGTCCCGGGCCACCTGGTCGATCGACAGATCGGTGGACTCCAGCAGTTGGCGGGCCCGCTCCACGCGTTGCTGGGTCAGCCACTGGACGGGGCTTATCCCGACCTCCTCACGGAAGCGCCGGGTGAAGGTGCGTACGCTCATCGACTCCTGCTGGGCCATGTCGCGCAGCAGGATCGGCCGTTCCAGCCGGCCGAGCGCCCAGGCCCGTGCGGCGGTCGTGCCGGAGAGCTGGACGTCGGGGACCGGGCGCTGGATGTACTGTGCCTGGCCGCCGTCGCGGTGCGGCGGTACGACGGTGCGCCTGGCGACGTCGTTGGCGACGGCGGTGCCGTGGTCGCGGCGCACGATGTGCAGGCAGAGATCGATCCCGGCGGCGACACCGGCCGAGGTCAGGACGTCTCCGTCGTCGATGAACAGGACGTCGGGATCGACCCGGACGGCCGGGAAGAGTCCCTGGAAGTGGTCGGCGGAGGACCAGTGGGTGGTGGCGGGACGCCCGTCGAGGTACCCGGCGGCGGCCAGGACGTACCCACCGGTGCAGATGGAGACCATCCGGGTGCCGGGCCTGATGTACGACAGGGCGGCGGCGAGTTCGTCGGTCAGCCGGCCCTCGGTGTGGACGGGGCCGAGTTCGTAACTGGCGGGGATCACCACCGTGTCGGCGGTGGCGAGTGCCTCCGGGCCGTGCTGGACGGTGATCGTGAAGTCCGCGTCGGTGCGGACCGGGCCGGGCGGGCGGATCGAGCAGGTGACGACTTCGTAGAGCGTCTGGCCCCGGTTGAGGGGTTCGAGCTCGAGCGACCGGCCGAATATCCTTTGCGGGATGCCCAGTTCGAACGGAAGCGCCCCATCGAGGGCGAGGACGACGACTCGGTGCGGCACGACGGTCTCCCTTCACCACTAGCTGGTATAGACCATAAGCTGATACATGTCATCGGTGTGAAGGAAAAGTCAGCAGACCACGCATGCATTCCCGCCGCTGACCGCGAGAGTGCTTTGCGTCATTCGTCCCCTGCGCTCCCGTTGTCCCCGATGCCCGCGCTGCCCCCGCTGCCGTCCCTGCCGGTCGGGCCCGACCGGCTCTGGAACCGCAACTTCCGGCTCTTCTTCGTCGCCCGTACCGCTGCGCTCTTCGGCGACGGAATGATCCCGGTGGCGCTCACCGCCGGCCTGCTGGGTGCCGGGCGCCCGCACTCCTCGGTGGGGTACGCGCTGGCGGCCTGGATGGGCCCGCTGGCGCTGTTCGTGCTGTTCGGCGGCGTACTCGCCGACCGGTTCACCCCACGCCGGATGATGATCATCGCCGACACTCTGCGGCTGATCGGCGCCAGTGCGCTCGCGGTCTCCTTCTCGATCGGCAACCCGCCCCTGTGGGCGGTGTACGCGCTGAGCTCGGTCGCCGGTGTGGGGGCGGCGCTCTTCCAGCCCGGGGTCGCGTCGACCGTGCCCCGGGTGGCGTCCGACGTGCAGCGCGGCAACGCGGTGCTCCGCGTCTCCGAGGCGCTGATGACCATGGCGGGCCCGGCGTTCGCGGGCGCCCTCGTGGGGCTGGCGAGCGCCGGGGCGGTCTACGCGGCGAACGCCTCGACGTTCCTGGTCTCCGGCATCTGCCTCTTCCTGCTCCGACTGTCCCCGGCCCCTTCGGACGATGCGCAGCGCGGCACGTTCGTCGCCGAACTGGTCGACGGGTGGCGTGAGTTCAAGGCCCGCAGCTGGCTGTGGGGGGTCATCGCCGTCTGGACGGTGTACGGGTTCACCGTGCTCGGCCCGATGCTTCCGCTGACCGCGGTCGAGATCACCGAGGCGCACGGCTCGGGGACGTACGGCGCGATGATGGCGGTGAACGGCGCGGGCAGTGTCGTCGGCGGCCTGCTCGCCCTGCGGCTGCGGCCGCCCCGTCCGCTGGCGGCGGGCGCCATGGCGCTGACCGGGGTGTGCGTCAACCTCCTGGTGCTGGGTCTCGGGCTGCCCGTGTTCGCGCTGGGTGCCGGGCAGTTCATCGCGGGTTCGGCGTTCGCGTTCTGGCTGGTGATGTGGTCGACGTCCGTCCAGACGCAGGTGCCGCCGGAGGCGCTGAACCGGCTGCACGCCTACGACGTGGCCGGGTCGCTGCTGATGCTGGCGGCGGGCCGGGCGCTGGCGGGCCCGGTCGCGGATCTGGTGGGTGCCCCCGAGGTGCTGCTGGCCGGAGCGGTGATCAACATGCTGGCGGTGGGCGTGCTGCTGGCGGCCCGTCCGATCCGGCGGCTGGAGCGGATCGGGTGACCGCGCGCGTCCGGAGCACCGGCCGGGTGTGGGCCGCGGCGGCGGCCCTGATGACGGTCGCGGCCGGGCTCGGCGTCCGTACCGTCTCGGACGGCGCTGGCGCCAAGTACGCGGGCGACGCGCTCTACACGGTCCTGATCTGCGCGCTCGTCGCGCTGTGCGCACCCCGGTCCCGGCCGCTCACGGTGGCCGGGACCGGGCTCGGGATCAGCTGGGCGGTCGAGCTGCTCCAGCTCACCGGGGTGCCGGCGGACCTGTCCCGGCACAGCGCGGTGGCACGGCTGGTGCTGGGCTCGACGTTCAACGCGCCCGACCTGTTCTGGTACGCGGTGGGCGCGGCAGTCGCCTGGGGTGTCCAGGTGGCTGCTACTTCCCGTTCGCGCGGGCGCGGTCCTCGGACTTCTGCATCTCGATGACCTGGAGGACGTGCGCGCTCGTCTGCCGGCGCACACTGCCGCCGACGAGCAGCGCGGCACCGAGCACGGACAGCGGCACGGACACCGCCAGGATGGTGAGCTGCTTGGGCAGGGAGGTGACCAACACGCAGTTGTAAACCGTGCGGTAGCAGTACGCGTCCTGCTGGTCCACCAGCAGGAACGCCAGCCATATCCACAACGCGCAGGCGACGAGCAGCAGGACGACGCCCCACCCCTGCATCAGCACGGACCGGTGATGGAAGTTCTGACGTGCGGCCCACTGCATGAGGTCCCCCGAGGACGTAGGTGGAGCGGCACGCGTGCGTGTGCGGACCGCCGGAGCAGGAGAGCGTACGCGGTCCGGTCCGTGGCCCGTGCCGCACGGTTCGCACGTGTGGCCCGATCCCTGCGAACAGTGGCCCTCGGGCCACTCGTGGGTGCGCGGCCGGGACCGGATGCTTGGCGACGTGACCCAGACAACCGACAGTTCCGCCCGGGGCATCCGCCGGCGGACAGCCCCCGACGCACGGCAGCCGCCACGCTTCCACCGTGCCTGGCTCGTCGCTGCCGTCACCTTCGTGACGATCATCGGCGGCGCCGCGTTCAACTCCCTTCCCGGGCTGCTCATCGACCCGCTCCACGCGGAGTTCGACTGGTCGCGCGGCGAGATCGGCCTCGCGGTGTCGATCGACATGGCGCTGTACGGGCTCACCGCGCCCTTCGCCGCGGCGCTGATGGACCGGTTCGGCATCCGCCGGGTCGTGGTCGTCGCGCTCACCGCGGTCGCCTCCGGGGCGCTGGCCGGCGTCTGGATGACGGCGGCCTGGCAGCTGATGATCTATTGGGGGCTGCTCGTCGGCCTCGGCAGCGGTTCGATGGCGATGGCCTTCTCCGCGACGGTCACCAACCGCTGGTTCGTCGCCCGCCGGGGCCTGGTCACGGGCATCCTCACCGCGGCCGGTGCCTCCGGTCAGCTGGTGTTCCTCCCGCTCTGCGCCTGGATCATCGACGCGCACGGCTGGCGACCGGCCTCGGTGACCGTCGCACTCGCCGCCCTGGTCGTCGTCCCGCTCGTCTGGCTCCTGATGCGCGACCACCCGGCCGATGTGGGCCTGGCCCCGTACGGCGGTACGTACGTGGAGAAGCCCGCGCCCGCGCGGGGCGCGGCGAGCCGGACCGTACGCGTACTGCTCGACGCCGCCCGCACCGGGCCGTTCTGGCTGCTGGCCGGCACCTTCGCGATCTGCGGCGCCTCGACCAACGGCCTGATTCGTACGCACTTCGTACCCTCGGCGCACGACCACGGCATGCCCATCACGGCCGCCGCCTCGCTGCTCGCCGTCATCGGGGTCTTCGACATCATCGGCACGATCTTCTCGGGCTGGCTCACCGACCGCTTCGACGCCCGGCGGCTGCTGGCCGTCTACTACGCGCTGCGGGGCATCTCGCTGCTGTTCCTGCCGATGCTGATGGCGCCCACGGTGCACCCGCCGATGGTCTTCTTCATCGTGTTCTACGGTCTGGACTGGGTCGCCACGGTCCCGCCGACCCTGGCCCTGTGCCGCGAGCAGTACGGCGAGGACAGCGCGATCGTCTTCGGCTGGGTCCTCGCCTCCCACCAGGTGGGCGCCGCCGTGGTGGCGTTCCTGGGCGGGGTGGCACGCGATGTGTTCGGCTCGTACGACATGGTCTGGTACGCCTCGGGGGCGCTGTGCGCGACGGCGGCGCTGATGGCGCTGGTGATCCGGCGGAATCCGGCGAGCGCCGTCGTCCTGTGAACGCGACGGCCCGAGCCGCGCCGCCGCTCAGCCGCAGAAGCGCCCGAACGGCCGCGGCTCAGCCGCCGATATGCCCGAACGGTGCCGCTCAGCCGCTGAAGCGCCCGAACGGTGCGGCTCAGCTGCTGAAGCGCCCGAACACCCCCTGGTGGAAGAGCAGCGGACCGCTCCCGGCCCCGCCCGCCGCCGCTCCCAGCGCCTCCACCCGGCCGACCACGATCAGGTGGTCGCCCCCGGTGTGGACGGCCTGGATGCGGCAGTCGACCCAGGCGGGCACCGATTCCAGCAGCGGGGACCCGGTCGCGGGGGCGGGGGTGTGGGCCACCCCGGCGAACTTGTCGGCCCCGCTGACCGCGAAGGAACGGCACAGCGCGCCCTGTTCGGCCCCCAGGATGTTGACGCAGAAGGCCCCGGCGCGGGCGATGCGCGGCCAGGTCGTCGACGTGCGGGCGACCATGAACGTGACGAGCGGTGGGTCCAGCGAGAGCGAGGCGAACGACTGGCAGGCGAAGCCCGCCGGGCCCGCGGGGTCGTCCGGGGCGTGCGCGGTGACGATCGTGACCCCGCTGGCGAAGTGCCCCAGCACCCGGCGGAACTCACCCGGATCCAGGGACAGTCGCTCGTCGTCGCCGACGGCCCGCAGATCGGGGCGCGGCAGCGCATCGACCGCCGCCGGAGAGACGGCTGTCGCGGCGCCGACGGACCTGAGGTAGCGGACGACGGTCGCGGCCATTCCTGCGTGTCCCATCACTCTCCCGATTAGAGCTGACGGAGCGTCAGATTGGAAGGGCGGGAGAACCTCCGGCCTTCGTCGGGGGGTGCCCCTGACGTCCGGCCCGGGTATCCCGCTCGCGCCGCTCCTGGGTCCGTTCCCATGAGACGGGAAACCGGCCGGGCGGCCCGGCAGGAGGACCGGCGGGACACCGGCTGGAGCGCCGGGCCCGTTCGGCCGGGCCTCGGAGACGGCGGGCCGCGACCCGCGGGAACGGCGCTTCGAGCCCGCGACGGCCTCAGACGCCGCGGTACTTCGCCGCCCGCCGTTCCACGAAGCTCGCCACGCCCTCGTTGGCGTCCTGCGTCGTCATGTTGATCTCCTGGGCCATGGCCTCGGCGGTGAACGCCGTGGTCCGGTCGGAGTCCAGCGAGGCGTTGACCAGCTGCTTGGTCAGGGCGATCGAGCGGGTGGGGCCCTCTGTCAGCCGCTGGGCCCAGGCCCGTGCCGTCGCCGCCAGTTCCTCGTCCGGCACGGTCCGGTTGACCAGGCCCAGCCGCTCCGCGTCCCGCGCCGGGAGCGAGTCGCCGAAGAACATCAGCTCCTTGGTGCGCTGCGGTCCGATCAGCCGGGGCAGCAGATACGCTCCGCCGCCGTCCGGTACGAGGCCGCGGCGTACGAACACCTCGATGAACTTGGCCGATTCGGCGGCCAGCACCAGATCGCAGGCGAACGCCAGATGGGCGCCGATACCGGCGGCCGTGCCGTTGACCGCGGCGATGACGGGCTTCTCGCAGTCCAGGACCGCGCCGATCAGGCGCTGTGCGCCGAGCCGGATCGTGCGGGCGACATCGCCGGGCACCCGGTCGCCGGTTGCCCGGTCGCCGGTCGCCGGGGCGCCGGTTGCCGGGGCGCCGGTTGCCGGGGCGCCGGTTGCCGGGGTGGCGCGCAGATCGGCGCCGGCGCAGAAGCCGCGGCCGGTGGCGGTCAGGACGACGGCCCGGATCCCGGGGTCTGCGGAGGCCTCCGCCAGCAGCGCGATGATGCGTTCGCGCTGGCCCCAGGTGACGGCGTTCATCGCCTCGGGGCGGTTGAGGGTGATCCATGAGACGCCGTTGTCAGTGGCGTGGAGTATCAATGATTCAGGCGTTCCGGACGGGGTGCCGGGGGTGGTGTCTTCGGGGGAGGACGGCATGAAGCAGCTCCTGAGCAGGTGGCGGCGGCGCGGACGGCGGGCGGGGCCGGGGGCGGTCGGCAGGGGCCGGTCAGCGGCCGGCGGGAGGCGGCCGGCCGCCGGCGGGGTCGGGTCAGCGGCAGACGGCGAGCGCGTCCAGCGCCACTGCGCCCTGCCCGCGGCCCAGGACCATCAGCGGGTTGATGTCCAGCTCGCAGAGGTCGTCGCCCAGTTCCAGTGCCATCCGCTGCACCCGCAGCACCACTTCGACGAGGGCGTCCACATCCACCGGCGGCCCGCCGCGCACCCCTTCCAGCAGGGCCCGGCCGCGCAGCTCGCCGAGCATCGCCCGCGCCTGGTCCTCGCCGAAGGGCGGCACCCGCACCGCCGCGTCGTGCAGCACTTCGACCAGCACGCCACCGAGGCCGACGGTCACGGTCGGCCCGAACAGGGCGTCCTGCGTGACGCCGACCATCATCTCGACGCCCCGCTCGACCATCTGGCAGACGAGGATCCCGTCCAGCTCGATGTCCTCGTAGCGCGCGATGTCGGTCAGTTCGCGATAGGCGTCCCGCACCTGGCTCGCCGAGGTCAGGCCGACCTTGACCAGCCCCAGTTCGGTCTTGTGGGCCAGCCTGGGGCCGGACGCCTTCATGACGACGGGGTAGCCGACGAGCCCCGCCGCCCGGACGGCCGCCGCGGCGCTGGTCACCAGCTGCTCGCGCGGCACCCGGATCCCGTACGCCCGCAGCAGCTGCTTCGCCGCGTGCTCGCTCAGCTGGTGGCCGGGGCGCATCAGTGCCTGCGCCTTGCGGAAGGAGGGCGACGGCGTGCGCGGCGCCTCGTCGAAGGGGGAGCGGTAGGAGGCGGCGAACCGGTGGTGGTCCAGATAGGCCTTCACCGCGGTGATGCAGTTCCCGAAGGTACGGAAGGTGGCCACACGGGACGAGCCGAGCAGGGTCGTGCGGTAGGCCTCCTCCGTGCCGACGGGCGAACCCCACACCACGCAGACCAGCTTGTCCGTGGTCTCCGCCGCGTCCACCAGGTCCTGTGCGAGCTTGTCGCTCATCGGCGGGAAGGGGCCTGTGATGGGACAGATCAGCACCCCGACCCCGGGATCGGCGAGGATCGCGTCGATGATCTTCCGGCCACGCCAGTCCCCGACCGGGTGACCGCCGTTGTCGACCGGGTTCGCCACGTTCAGGTAGTCCGGTATCCAGGTGTGCAGCTCGGCCTGCTTCTCCTCGGACAGGACGGGGATCTCCAGGCCCGCCGCCGTGGCAAGGTCGGAGAAGTGCGCGCCCGTGCCGCCCGAGATCGAATACACGACGACGCCGTCGGCCCGGGGCTTGCGGGCCCGCGCCAGGAGGGCCGCGGTGTCCTGGAGTTCGTCGAGACCATCCACCCGGATCACGCCGAACTGCCGCATCGCCGCGTCGACGACCTGGTCGGCGCCGGTCAGCTTGCCGGTGTGTGACGCGGCCATCCTGGCCCCCGTCTCCGTCCGCCCGACCTTGACCGCCACCACCGGGACGCCGGCCCGAGCGGCCCGGTCGGCCGCGAGCAGGAAGGAGCGCCCGTCCTTGAGCCCCTCCACATAGCAGGCGATGGCTCCGACTTCGGGGCGCTGGGAGAAGTACGCGATGAAGTCGGCGGTCTCCAGATCCGCCTCGTTGCCCGTGGGCGCCCAGTGCGAGAGCCGTACGCCCAGCTCCTGGAGGGTGTAGACGGGGCGGCCCTGGTGACCGGACTGGGTGATCAGCGCGATGGCCGGACCCTCCAGGTCGTCGCGGAACTCCTCGAAGGCGTTGAGGTTGGTGTTCGGCCCGAGCAGCCGCAGCCCCGACCTTTCCACCGCGGCGGCCAGCCGGGCCTGCGCGGCGGCGCCCTCGACGCCGGTCTCCGCGAAACCGGACGCGAAGGCGACGGCGAACTTCACCTTGGCGTGCGCCAGTTCCTCGATCACCGGGAGCGGGTCGCCGACCAGCAGCACCGCCAGGTCCACCTGTTCCGGCAGATCCGCTACGGAAGGAGAGCACGGGAGCCCGAAGACGGCCTCCCGCGTGGGGTGCACGGGATACAGCCGCGCCCCGACCCGCTCGGCCCAGGCGATCAGCTGCCGGGTGATTCCGGTGTTCGGCCGGCCGTCGGTGTCGGATGCGCCGATGACGGCCACGGACTCCGGCCGGAAGAACCGGTCCAGATCGGGCACGTTCGCGTGCAGCGGCCGGCCGCTGACATCGAGATCGCCCTCCGCCGCGGCGGCCGCCATGCTGTGGACGGCGGCGTGCGGCTCCTCGCCGCAGGCCACCACCCTGGCGCGGAAGTCGGTGGTGAGGGTGCCGTGAGTTGATCCAAGCATCGTTCCGCCCACTCCTGCTCGAGGTCCTCGGCGCTCGTGCTGCCCGGCCGGCGCCATGAGCTGACGCCATGTCAGATTACTTAACTGACGGCCCGTCAGGAATGGTCGTGCAGGCAAAGGATGGGAGTGGCCGCTCCGTGCGTCTCCTGCGATGCGCCGGACCCGGGACCGGCGCGGCCATTTGTGGTCTGCCCGGCACCCCGGAGGCCCACTTGCGGTCTGCCCGCCGATCGGGGGCGCGGAACCTGGGGTGGCTTTTTGCGGCCCGTTGGGCGTTTGGGGGCGCGGAACCTGGGGCGGGCATTTGTAGCCCGCCCGGCGATTGAGGGCGGAGCGGCACCCCCGGGCGCCCCGGCCCTTTGGGTCACCCGGTCACCCGGTCACCCGGTCACCCGTGCAGCCCCGCACCCCGTGCAGCCCCGCACCCCGTGCAGCCCCGCACCCACCGTGCCGGCCCCCCGCCGGCCCCGCCCCGCCCGTGCGGTTCCGGCCCCGGTTCCGGCGGTCAGCCGTTGCGGGCCAGCTTCTTGGCGATCTTCTGCGCGTCCAGGGCCAGTTCGCGGAGCATGCCGCTGATCGGGTTGGTGAACCCGGTGAAGTACAGGCCGGGAGCCTGCTTGGGGCTGCGCCCGCCGTGCACGACGGGCCGGCCCCGGGCGTCCAGCACATCGAGGTGGCCGACCAGCCCCTCCAGGGAGCGCAGGTAGCCGGTAGCGGCGATCACCGCGTCCGGGGTGATCCGGGTGCCGTCGGCCAGTACCACCGCGTCCTTGTCGAACGACTCGACGGCCGCCACCGGCACCACGCTGCCGGCCTTCACCGCGTTGATGAGGCCCACGTCCTGGACCGGGATGGCGCCGTCCTTGACGCGGGAGTACAGGCCGGTGTCGGGGCGGGGCAGCCCCTGTTCGGTGAGGTCGGGCATGGTGGCGCGGGCCATCAGACCCGCGGCCCGATCGACGAGGGCGACGGGCAGCCGGCGCACCAGGATGCCGGTTGCCTGGGCGGGCCAGCCCGCCGTGGAGCGGCGCAGGATGTGGGGAACGGTCCGCACGGCGAGCCGCACCTGTGACGCCCCGCCCTCCACCAGGTCGACGGCGATCTCGGCTCCCGTGTTGCCGATGCCCACGACCAGGACGTCCTTGCCCGCGAAGGGGGCGGGGGAGCGGTAGTCGGCCGCGTGCAGCAGCTTACCGGTGAAGGTGTCGCGTCCGGTCCAGTCCGGGATGCGCGGGGTGTGGTTGAACCCGGTGGCCACGACCACGGCCCGCCCGGTCAGCTCACGGCCGCCGGTCGCGGTCAGCCGCCACCCGGTGCCGTCCGGCGCCCGGTCGATGCGCGAGACCTCGACGCCCGTCACCACCTCCAGCTCGTGGTGCTCGGCGTACTTCTCCAGGTAGCGCACCACGTTGTCGCGGGACACCCAGCGGCCGAATTTGCGGGGCATGGCCAGCCCCGGCAGGGCGGACCAGCGCCGGGTGGTGTGCAGATGCAGCCGGTCGTAGTGGTGTCGCCAGGACGCGCCGACATCCGCGGACTTCTCCAGGACGACTGCTCGTTGACCCTGTGCGCGCAAGGCCGCCGCCGCGGCGAGACCGCCCGGGCCGCCGCCGATGACGTAGACGGGCCGACCCTCGGTGAGGTCGGTGGGGGACGCGGCGGTGCTACCGGCGGTAGATGTGCTGTCGGGCATGTTTTGGAGCGTAATCGCCCACCTCTTTGATGGGTCTCGGTCAAGACCGGAATCGATTGCGAATTGATCACGGCTACGCACTCATGTGCGACCTCTTGCGCGGTCCGCCGCCATCAGGTGAACTGACGTACCGTCAGATTACGTGAACGGAGGCCTCATGCGGACGATCTGGCTCGACGGAGCCGAGTGGCTCGCCGTGCTCCGAATAGGCCTCGGCCTGTGGTGGCTGGAGAGCTGGCGGCACAAGGACAAGAAGGGCTGGTTCGAGCGCGGCACCGGCATCGCCTGGGCCGCGGACGTCGCGGGCAAGCACCGCTGGCCGGTGGTGCGCGGCGGCTTCGAGAAGATCGTCGCGCCGCGCCCGAAGGCGATGGCCCACGTCGTCGTCTACGCGGAACTGGCCCTGGGCCTCGGCCTGGTGACCGGCCTCCTCACCCCGGTCGCGCTGGTCGCGGGACTCCTGCTCAACCTGCTCTACCTGGTGCTGATGATCCACGACTGGGCCGAGCAGGGGCAGAACGCGATGATGGCGCTGATCTCGCTCGTCGCCCTGTTCGCGATGTCCTGGCAGACCTGGTCCCTCGACAACGCGATCGGACTGTTCCTGTGACGCCCCCGGCCCAGCCCCCGGCCCAGGCCCAGCCCCCGGGTCCGGCCCAGCCCCCGGCCGCCACTCCCACCCTCACCCCCACCCCCACCCGCACCCCCGCTCCCCGTTACGACGCCCCGGAGCCCGATGCGTTCACCCGCCCCTACTGGGACGCCGCGGCCGAAGGGCATCTGCTGCTGCGCCGGTGCCGGGCCTGCGAACGGGCGCACCACTACCCGCGCGAGTTCTGCCCGCACTGCTGGAGCGAGGACGTCGGCTGGGAACGGGCGAGCGGCCGGGCCACGCTCTACACCTGGTCCGTCGTCCACCGCAACGACCTGCCCCCGTTCGGCACCCGGGTCCCGTATGTCGCGGCCGTCGTCGACCTGGCCGAGGGGCCGCGGATGATGACGGAGGTCGTGGAGTGCGAGGAGTCCGCGCTCGCCATCGGGATGGAGCTGCGGGTGACGTTCAGGCGGGAGGAGGGGCACGAGGCGGTGGCGGTCTTCGCCCCCGAATCCCTCTGAGGCCCCGGCCGCCGGCCGGAATCCGTTCGGTGTCACGCTGAGGTTCCTTGATCCGCACGGCCGCGAGGGACGCACCCATGAACACCGGCAGCTACTACGAGCGCACCGACGAACACCGCTTCAAGCCCACCGCCCACGCGAGCGGCGCATGGAGCACGGACGAAGTGCACTTCAGTCCGCTCGGCGGCCTCATCGTCCACGCCATCGAGAGCCACCTCGCAGACCGGCCGGGAGCGGCCCTGCTCCTGTCCCGGATCAGCTTCGACATCCTCGGCCGGCTCGCCCTCGACGAGTGCGAGATCCGGGTCGAGACCATCCGGCCCGGCCGCACCATCGAACTGGTCGAGGCCGTAGCCCTCATCGCGGACCGTCCCGTCGTGCGCGCCAGGGCCTGGTGCCTCGCTGCCGTCGACACCGGCGCGGTCGTCGGAGGGGAGACCGACAGGCTCACGCCTCCCGAGGCGCTCGCGCCCTGGGCCATGGCCGACCTCTGGCCCGGCGGCTACATCGCGTCCATCGACGTCCGCCCGCTCGCGCCGCCCCGGCCGGGCCGTGCGACGGCCTGGGTCTCCACGCCACTCGACCTCGTCGCGGGTGAACCCGTCGGCCCGCTCGCGTCCTATGTCGCGCTCGTCGACACCGCCAACGGCATCGCCGTACGCGAGTCACCGACGGCCTGGACGTTCCCCAACGTCGACCTGACCATCCACCTGCACCGTCATCCCGAGGGCCGTTGGACCGGGCTGGACACCACGGTCGTCTTCGGCCCCACCGGTCAGGGCATCACCAGCACTGTCCTGCACGATGTCAACGGACCGGTCGGCCACGCCCAGCAGATCCTCACCGTCCGCCCTGTGTAGGGCGGGAACGGGCTCAGTGCGGCAGTTCCTTGCGCTGCTTGCGGCGCTCGCGGAAGTTGGGGTGGCGGATGTGTACGCCCCCCATGCCGCATGTGCCCGTGATCCGCAGCACCGGCGTCCCCGGCAGCTGTTCGCCCGCGGTCTTGTCCTTCAGGCCGCCGAACCCGAGATCCAGGGCGTCGGTGTCCGCCTTCCAGCCCACCGGGACCACGATGCGGACCCCG
Source organism: Streptomyces sp. NPDC127177 (assembly GCF_042672475.1). Classification (NCBI taxonomy): domain Bacteria; kingdom Bacillati; phylum Actinomycetota; class Actinomycetes; order Kitasatosporales; family Streptomycetaceae; genus Streptomyces; species Streptomyces sp. NPDC127177. The sequence goes on along the minus strand of NZ_JBHXUW010000032.1, from coordinate 77,078 downwards.
GCCATCTGCGAGTCCACCTCCAACTCGATCTCGCGCAACCGGCACTCGGCCTGCGTGAAGTCGAGACGTACGCCGCCCAGGCCGCCGTACGCGAGGATGCGCGGCGGCACCTTCCAGCGTCCCGTCCGCTGCGCGCCGTGCACGCCGCCCCGCAGCGTCAGCGGTTCGCCGCCCGAGTCGGGCACGGCCGGTCCGAGGTCGTCGGTGAGCGGCACGAGTTCGCCGCGGGTCTTGGCGGCGAGAGCCAGTCCCAGGCGCGTGTCCAGCTCATCGAGGTCGATCCGGCCGTCCGCCGCCGCCTCCCGCAGTTCTTCCACGACCGCTTCGCGGTCGGCGTCGGAGGCACGCATACGTCCGGCGGATCGCGCGGGCGGCTCAGAAGTCATGCGGTCGATGATACGGACGCGGGCACGCGAGGCCAGGCCTCCCGGCCCCCCTTCCCTGCCTACTCCTCGGGCACCAGCTGTGCCGTCACCACCCCGTGCAACAACTCCGCGTCCACGAAGTCCCCCGCCTCCGGCGCCCCGCAACGCCAGCTCAGCGGATACGTGTTGCCGTGCGGTGCGGGGATGCCCACGTACTGGTCACGGGTGGCCGGCCCGAAGCACTTCGTGCCGGGAGCGAGCAGCAAGTACGTCCACCGCGCCCCCGCGATCTCCCGCACGACAGGTCCCGGATCGCCGTCGGTGAGCGTGGCCAGATGGTGCAGCACCGCCTCACCGCGTACGCCGCGCAGCCGGATCGCGTCGAAGTGGATGCCGGTCACGACGGCCCCACCTTCGCCGTCGCCCCGGCCGCCTGGACCGCGTTCCTCGGGCACGCGACCGTCAACGGCTGACCGCGGGCCTCACAGCCCCGGCGCCCCCCACACCGGGAACCAGCGGGCCAGGTCCTTCTCCACCCGGAGGTCGTCCCCGAGGGCGGACCGGACCTGTAGTTCGAGCTCGTTGTCGCGCTTCTGGGCGCCGCCCTGCACCGGGGCGAAGGGGTAGAAGGTGCCGCGCTTGTAGAGGTAGACGAGCGCCAGCGACCGTTCCCGCTCGTCCCGGAAGGCGATCAGCGAGCAGAGCAGCTGTGGGCCGAAGCCGCCGTCCTGGAGCAGTGTGTTGACCGCGTGCAGGTCGTTGACCAGGGCGGCGCTGTCCTCGGCGGGCTGGCGGGCCAGCAGCCAGGTGTAGCCGTAGGAGTCCCGGCTGAACTCCACCGGGATGCCGCCGCGCCCGGTGTCGGCGTCCAGCAGCTCCCGTACGTCCTGCTGGATACGGGCGAAGGTGCCGCCCTCCACGCCCGCGAAGCACACGGAGCCCAGACCGGTCGGGACGAAGCCCGTCGCCGCCTGGAGGGTGAGGGCGGCGGACGGGACGGCGAAGAGCTGGTCGAGGTCGGGCCGGATCGGTTTGCTGCGGCCCAGGATGGTGTCGAGCAGGCCCACGGACGTACTCCTCAAGGGGATCGGGGTCAGGGACGCGACAGGTCGGCGGAGATGCGGGCCAGCTGGTCGAGCCGCTGTTCCAGCGTCGGGTGCGAGGAGAGCAGCCGGCTCAGGCTCTCCTTGGAGGAGAAGGCCGGGACGAAGTAGAACGCGTTGTACGGCTCCGCCTTCCGCAGGTCCTCCGTCGGGATCCGGGCCATCTGGCCGCTCACCTTGGTGAGGGCGGAGGCGAGGGCGGAGGGCCGGCCCGTGAGCAGCGCGGCCGTGCGGTCGGCGGAGAGCTCGCGGTAGCGCGACAGCAGTCGGGTGAGCAGGAAGCTCAGGGCGTAGACCACCGCGCTGACCAGCGGAATCAGCAGGATCGCGATGCCGATGGGGTCGTTGCTCCGGTTGGACCGGGCGAATCCGCCCCACAGGGCGACACGGGTGATGATGCCCGCGAGTACGCCGAGGAACGAGGCGATCGTCATGACGGCGACGTCACGGTGTGCGACATGGGACATCTCGTGGGCGAGCACGCCCTCAAGTTCCTCGGGCTCCAGTCTGCGCAGCAGGCCGGTGGTGGCGCAGACGAGGGCGGTCTTCTCGCTTCGGCCGGTGGCGAAGGCGTTCGGGACGTCGCTCTCGGAGATCGCCACGCGGGGTTTGGGCATGTCGGCAAGGGCGCAGATCCGGTCGATGGCGCCGTGCAGTTCCGGTGCCTGCTCGGGCGTGACCTCGCGGGCGCCCATGCTGAAGGCCGCGATGCGGTCGCTGAACCAGAACTGGGCGATGAACATGCCCCCGGTGATGATCAGGATGATCGGCCAGGCGCCACGCAGCACGGCGAGCAGCACGCCGACCAGGACCACGTACAGCAGGCCGATCAGGAACATGGTGGTGACCATGCGTGTGGTCAGACCGCGGTCGGAGTCGTACCGGCTACGGGTTCGGGTCATGGGTGACCTCCAGTCCAGTCCTCATCTGTCTCCCATAGTGCTCCTCGGCTGTTGAAATCGGATAAGGGCCGGGCGGAACCGCTGGATATACGGGCCGTAGCGGGTGCGAGCAGCCGGAAGGGCGTTACGGGATTCGGCCGGGGGAATTGGCCGAACAACGCCTAGCCCATCTAGGTGCCTGAGGCATCTAGTGGTGAGTGATCGGCAGGACATCCCCCATCGCATTGCGAGGTCCTCCATGGCAGAGACCGAGAGCGTCACCTTTCCGCAGAACCGAACCTGCCCCTACCACCCGCCGACGGGATATCCCAGTGAGAGCCGGGGACAGCAGGCGGTGACTCCCGTCCGGTTCTTCGACGGCCGCACGGCGTGGTTGGTGACCGGGTACGCAGAAGCACGGTCCCTGCTGGTGGATCCGAGGCTTTCGTCGGACCGGGAGAACCCCGCGTTCCCGTTCTTCGCCCGGCGGCAGGCCGAGACCACCCAGCGGCGGGTGGAACTGATCGGCGTCGACGACCCGGAGCACAACACCCAGCGCCGGATGCTGATCCCGAGCTTCACCTTGAAGCGGACGGTGGCCCTGCGCCCGCAGATCCGGGCGACCGTGGACAGCCTGCTCGACGCGATGGTCGAACAGGGGCCGCCGGCCGATCTGGTCAACGCCTTCGCGCTGCCGGTGCCCTCCATGGTCATCTGCGCGCTGCTCGGGGTGCCCTACGCGGACCACGAGTTCTTCGAGGCGCAGTCGCGCAAGCTGCTGCGCGGCCCCGAGGCCTCCGACGTCGAGGCGGCGCGGGACGCGCTGGACGAGTACTTCCGCGTGCTCATCGAGCGGAAACGGCGCGATCCGGGTGAGGGGCTGCTCGACGAGCTGATCGCCAAGCAGCTGGAGACCGGTGCGGTGGACACCGAGGAACTGGTGCGGCTGGCCGAGATCCTGCTCGTGGCGGGCCACGAGACGACGGCGAACATGATCTCGCTCGGCACCTTCACCCTTCTTCAGCATCCGGAGCAGCTGGCCCGGCTGCGCGAGGCGGGCCGGGACTCCGGCAGCGCCGGGATGCCCGCCGCCGTCGAGGAGCTGCTGCGCTTCCTGTCCATCGCGGACGGGCTCTCCCGGGTGGCCGTCGAGGACATCGAGGTCGGCGGGGTGACCGTCCGGGCGGGGGACGGCGTCGTCCTGTCCACGTCGGTGATCAACCGGGACGAGGCCGTGTACCCGGCTGCGGACGAGCTGGACCTCGGCCGCAGCGCGCGTAATCACGTCGCTTTCGGGTTCGGAATCCATCAGTGCCTGGGCCAGAATCTGGCCCGAGCCGAATTGGAGATCGCGCTGCCGGCCCTCTTCGAACGCCTTCCCGGTCTGCGCCTGACGGTTCCCGCCGAGGAAATCCCGTTCAAACCCGGGGACACGATCCAGGGGCTCCTGGAACTTCCCGTGACGTGGTGACGGAAAACGATCGGAAAGGTCCTGCTGGGATGCGGATCGATATCGACAGGGACGTGTGTATCGGCGCGGGACAGTGCGCGCTCGCCGCGCCGAGGGTATTCACCCAGGACGACGACGGGTTCAGCGAACTGCTGTCCGAATCCGGTGAGGAGCTCGGAGACCCGATGGTCGGGGAGGCGGCCCGCGCCTGCCCGGTGCAGGCGATCACGGTGAACTGAGCGGCACGCTGCCGGGGCCCGGCGGGCACGGCGGGGTCGTTGGGGCCAGTGAGGCTGCCAGGGCTGCTGGGGCTGCCAGGGCCGCCGAGGTCGCTGCGGCCGCCGGGTCGGTGGCCGTCAGGGCCAGAGCAGCTCCCGCTCCCAGGCCCCGGCGGTCCCGGCGACCCGGCGGTAGCGCAGCCGTACGTGCCGCCGCCGGGCGTCGCCCTGGAAGAACTCGACCTCGCGCGGTTCGACCACGTACCGCGTCCAGGACGTCACCTCGGCGTCCGGCTCCGCTTGGGCCCGCTGCCAGGCGGTGTCCGATGCCCGGTCGAGTTCCCCCGTGGAGCCCAGCACCTCGCTCTGCCGCCCCACCAGCGCGGAGGCCAGCGCCCCGGTGGAGCGGGCGTGCAGATCGGCCCGGCTCTCGGCGGCCGAGCACGCGGTGACCGGGCCCCGGACCCGTACCTGCCGCCCCTGGGCGGGCCAGTAGAAGCCGAGCGCACCCTGCGGGCGGCCGGCGAGCTGGCGGCCCTTCGCGCTGCCGGAGTGCGTGGCGAAGTGCCAGCCGCGCTCGTCCGCGTCGTGCAGCATCAGCGTGCGGACATCGGGCAGTCCCTCCGCGTCGGCCGTGGCCAGGGTCATCGTGTGCGGCTCCGCCTGTCCGGCGGCGACCGCCTCGGCGAACCAGGAGTGGAAGAGGGGGAGCGGGGCCGGTGGAGCGGCGGCCGGATCGAAGGCGGGCAGCTCGATGTCCCACACGCGCTGGGCGTGGAGCAGGTCACGGAAGGCGCGCTGCGCGGGGGAAGGGGGTGCGTCGGTCATACGGCTCATTGCACCGCATGGGTGGGCGGGCATCCAACGGTGCGTCGGGCGGGCATCCAACGGTGCGTACGGATGGAGAAGCCGGGGGCCGCGCCGTGGCCGCCTTCGAACCGCTGCCCTTCGACGGGGAAGCCGCTGCCCGATACGGGAGCCCGGTGTCTCTTGTCGTCACCTCAGGCGAAAACCCACGCCCCACGGCGCGGTGGCCCCTCACCCACGCCCCAGCACCACCGTCCCCGACGAGCAGAACCAGCCGCCCGTGCCGGACGCCACCGCCAGTTCCGGCAGCCGGCCGCCCGCCTTGCGCACCTGGCGTTCCCCAGCCTCGCCGCGCAACTGGCGTACCGCCTCCACCAGCAGGAACAGTCCGCGCATGCCCGGGTGGCAGGCGGACAGGCCGCCGCCGTCCGTGTTGACAGGCAGCTCGCCGGTCAGGCCCGTGCGGCCCTTCTCCACGTACGCGCCGCCCTCGCCCTTCGCACAGAAACCCAGGTCCTCCAGCGTCACCAGGGTCATGTAGGTGAAGGCGTCGTAGATCTCGGCCAGGTCGATGTCGGCCGGCCTTACCCCGGCCCGCTCGAAGGCAAGGCGGCCCGAGACGGCGGCGGGGGAGACCGTGAAGTCGTCCCACTCGGACATGGCGGAGTGCGAGACGTGCTCGCCCGTCCCGAGGATCCAGACGGGGTCCTTCGCCGTGTCGGGTACGTACTCCTCGGCGGCCAGCAGCACCGCGCAGCCGCCGTCGCTGCGGATGCAGCAGTGCAGCTTGGTGAACGGGTCGGCGATCATCGGTCCTGACAGCACCTCGTCCACCGTGACCGGGTCGCGGAACATCGCGTCCGGGTTGGCCGCCGCGTTGGCGCGGGCCTGCACCGCCACCTCGGCCAGCTGCTCCAGGGTGGTGCCGTACTCGTGCATGTGGCGGCGCGCGGCCATCGCGTACTTGGCTATCAACGAGTGGCCGTAGGGCACCTCGAACTGGAGCGGGCCGCGGGCCCCGAAGGAGAGGTTGGACGTACGGCGGCCCGCCCTGATGTCGGCGCGTGCCGTCGATCCGTACACCAGCAGTACGGCGTTGGCGCGGCCCGCCGCGATCGCGTCAGCCGCATGGGCCGCCATCACCTCCCAGGTCGATCCGCCCACCGTGGTGGAGTCCACCCAGGTGGGCTTCAGGCCCAGGTACTCGGCGACCTCGACCGGGGCGAGCGTGCCGAGTCCGGCCGAGGCGAACCCGTCGACGACCGACCGGTCGAGCCCCGAGTCGGCGAGCGCCCGGCGGGCGGCCTGTGCGTGCAGGGCGTACGGGGTGGCCGTGTCGACGCGTCCGCAGTCGGCGAGGGATATGCCGACCACCGCGACCTTGCGGGGGGAGGAAGTCTCAGAAGGCATGAATCTGACGGTACATCAGATTCAGTGCCGGTGAACGGGCTTGTCGCATCGGGTTCCTGCGGCCCCCGTCACCGCGCGCGGCTCTGGGCATCTCACGGAATCCCCCCTAGCATGACGGCCCGTCAGATCAGAGGCCGTCGGCCTCTGAGGGGAAGGAGCCCGACGAATGGATGCCGCCTTCACCGCGGAACAGGACGAGATCCGCCGCACCGTGCGCGAACTGCTGGCAGGACCGGGGCGCCCCGGCCGCGACGGGAGTGCCGGGGGGCCACCGGACGACCCCGGCGGCGCCGTGGACGCGCGGGGTGGCCACGACGCCGCGCTCTGGCGCCGGCTCTGCCGGGACGTCGGGCTGCCCGGACTCGCCCTCCCGGAGGAGTACGGCGGCGCCGGCCGTGGCCCCGCCGACCTCGCCGTCGTCTGCGAGGAGACGGGCCGCGTACTGCTGCCGTCCCCGCTGCTCGCCACGGCCGTGCTCGCCGCACCCCTGATCCTCGCCCTCGGCACCGAGGAACAGCGCACCGCCCTGCTGCCCGCCGTCGCCGCGGGCGGGCTCACCGCGGCGCTGGCCGTGCCCGGCGGCTCGCTCCCCACCGCCCTCGGCCTCACCGGCGACCTGACGGGGGGCAACTGGGCGGGCGGCGGCAGGGCGGGCGGCGTACAGGCCCGGCAGACCGGTGACGGCGGGGAGTGGCGGCTGTACGGGGAGGCCGCCCAGGTGCTGGACGGGCACAGCGCCGGACTGCTCCTGGTCGCCGCGCACGCGGGCGGGTTCCCGCGCAGCCGCACCCTGCTGTTCCTGGTCCGGACTGACGGGGCGTCCGCGCCCGCGGGGCTCGTCCGCACCCGGCAGGCCTCCCCGGACGGGACCCGGCCGCTCGCCCGGATCCAGCTCCGTGACACCGAGGCCGAACTCCTCGGCGCCGACGACACCGTGGACGCGACGGCGGCCCTCGCCACGGCCGGCCGCACAGCGGCGGCGGTACTGGCCGCCGAGGCGGTGGGGGCGGCGGCGGGCGCGCTGGAGCGGACGGCCGCCTGCCTCGGCGAGCGTGAGCGGTCCGGCCACGCTGCCGGGGCCTTCCAGACGGTGAAGCACCGCCTGGCGGATCTGTACGTACGGGTGCAGTCCGCCCGCTCCGCGGCGTACTACGCGGCCTGGGGCCGGGAGGCCGGGGGGCTCGCCCTCGCCCAGGCGCTGGAGGTCCTGCGGGTCACCACGGCCGAAGCCGTACAGCTGCACGGGGGCTACGGCCTCGGCCGGGAGCAGGGGGCGCATCCGTACGTCGACCGGGCCGCCGCCGGTGAAATGCTCCTCGGGCCCGTGCACCGCCTCCGCGACCACGCGGCCCAGCAGGCGGGACTCTTCGCGTCCGGCCCGCACGAGCCGGCAGCCGCCGGTCCGGGAGCGGCCGAACGGGTGGCGGTCTGATGGCGCCCGGCGTCCGCCTCGTCCAGAAGGTCTCATCGACCCGCGCCTTCGCACGGATCGCGCCCCATCTCGTACCGGCCATGGACCGCACCGTCCACCGGCTCACCCGCGGCCGGGTGCTGCTCAGCGCGCAGATGCTGCCCGGGGTCGTCCTGACGGTGCCGGGGGCCCGCAGCGGACTGCTCAGGACCACCCCACTGGCCTGCATGCCGGAGGGTGGCGACAGCGGCGGGGGCGGCTGGATTCTGGTCGGCAGCAACTTCGGCCGTCCGGGGCACCCCGCCTGGACGGGGAACCTGCTGGCGCACCCGGAGGAGGCCGTCATCAACTGGAAGGGCCGCGACATTCCCGTACGGGCAGGGCTGCTGGAGGGCGCCGAACGGGCGGCCGTGTGGGAGGCGGCGCTGAGGTTCTGGCCGCCGTACGCGGCGTACCAGGCGCGGATCGACCGCGAGATCCGGCTGTTCCGGCTGGAGCGGCGCGACGCCACGGATTGAGTGCGGGCGGGCGCACGGAAGTGTCCGGGTACGCCGACGGCGGACCACCTGCGTGGTCCGCCGTCGGCGAGACAGGACCTGGGGCACCCGGGATCACCGCGCGTCACCCAGTACGGGGGAATCCGGCGCGGGCGCTACTTCGTCGGCTTCTTGCCGGTGATGCCCAGGTGCACCAACAGCGCGAGGTTCGGCCGGAGTTCGGCCTGCTTCACGCCCCAGGTGGTGAAGCCCTTCTGGTGCGAGGCGACCGCGGCCAGCATCGCCACCAGGGAGCCTGCCATCGCCGCCGGGCTGACGTCCTTGTCCACCTTGCCCTTGGCCTGGAGCTCCTTCACCGAATCCGTAAGGGAGTTGGTGACGGAGTTGAGGATCTTCATACGGATCTTGTAGAACCGCTTGTCGCCCTCGGCCGCGCCGAGGTCGATCACACGCAGGATCGCGTCGTTGCGCCGCCAGAAGTCGAGGAACCCCTCGACGAGTTCTTCGGCGGTCTGCCAGCCCGACTTGCCGACCCAGGAGCGTCCGGCGACCAGTTCGGTCAGTCCGGCGCCTTCCTTGGCCATTTCTTCGGCGATTTCGAGGACGGCGCCCTCGACGTCGGGGAAGTACTGATAGAAGGTCGCGGGTGAAGTCCCCGCCTTCCGGGCGACGTCGATGACTTTGACGTCCCGGTACGGCGAGGAGCTGAGCATCTCGCTGAGGCAGTCGAGCAGCTTCTGCCGCGTCGCCTGTCCGCGTCGGCCGGCCACGCGGCCGTCGACGGTGCGTACTTGTCCTGTCATGCCGTCAGCTTACCGACGGGTGATCGGAGCGCGATTCGGCCGACTGCAAATGGGGAGTGCCGCAGACGTGGTGGGGGGAGTGCGGGGGTTTCCGGTGAAGTGCCCGGTGGGTCCGTACGGGGTTGCCCACAGTCTGACTAGTGTTATCAACAGCCTGTGGATAACTTCCGTGGATAACTTTCCGTAACGATGACGCCCGGAGACCTTGGTGCCGAACGTGTGTTCGAGTCGAAGTGGTTGGGGCGCGCGGGCCGGGCCCCGCCGCTACGTTGGGTGTGACGAGCGTCACCACTGACGACGTCCACGCTACGGAAGGACCCGGGCCCATGGCCGCATTCGCGCAGTCCGCGCCGTGCTGGGTGGATGTGCAGCTCTCCGACCTGGAGGCGGGAAAGCGCTTCTACGGTGAGCTCTTCGGCTGGACCTTCCGGGCCGGCGACGGACCCTACGTCGACGCCCTCGGCGGCGGGGCCCTGGTGGCCGCGCTCGCCGCCAAGCAGGACGGACGGATGCCGACCGCCTGGGGCGTCTACTTCGCCACCGACGACATCACCGCGTCCGTCGCCCGGATCCGGGAGGCGGGCGGCCAGGTGATCACCGAACCGGTCCGGGCCGGCCGTTCCGGGGTGCTCGCCCAGGCCGCCGACCCCGGCGGCGCCGTCTTCGGGCTCTGGCAGGCGGGTGAGCGCAAGGGCTTCCAGAAGCAGAACGAGCCGGGCTCCTTCTGCTGGACCGAGGTCTACACACGGCAGAAGGAGCGCGTCGACCCCTTCTACGAGCAGGTCTTCGGCTTCCGCTCGGTCGATCCGGACGAGGACGGCTCCCGCTCCCCGGGGACGGACGAGGCCGGTGTCGACTTCCGTATGTGGTCGCCCGCCGGTACGGAACCCGGCCCGGACACGGCGGTCGGCGGGCGCAGCGTCATCACGGACGCCTTCCCTGCCGAGATGCCCAGCTACTTCCTCAACTATTTCGCCGTCGCCGACTGCGACGAGTCGGCCGGCACCACCGTCCGGCTCGGCGGCCGGGTCTCCGCACCGCCCTTCGACATCCCCTACGGGCGGATGGCGGTCCTCCAGGACAACCAGGGAGCCGTGTTCGCCGTACTTCAGCCACCGGTGTCCTGATTCGGCCCGGAGTGAGCCATGACACCCGGATCTGCCCCCGGGTTCGCAACCGGGGCCTCGGCCAGGAACAATCAGGGTGCGCACCGCCGGGTGGTGCCCAGGGGTGAGACGCTGCACAGGGCGGGTTTTTCGCGGGCCTCTGTCGACTGAGGTCCGTACGGGGAGGTGGCAGGCAAGTGGTGGAGCAGCTGACGCAGCACGACCCGAGGCGGATCGGCCCGTTCGAGGTGCTGGGACGGCTCGGGGCCGGCGGCATGGGGCTGGTCTATCTGGCCCGCTCGGCGTCGGGCCGGCGGGTGGCGATCAAGACGGTACGCACGGAACTGGCCGAGGATCAGCTGTTCCGGGTCCGCTTCACGCGTGAGGTGGAGGCGGCCCGGGCGGTCAGCGGTTTCTACACGGCCGCTGTGGTCGACGCCGATCCGCGCGCCGCCGTGCCCTGGCTCGCCACCGCCTACGTGCCCGCGCCCTCGCTCGAGGAAATAGTGAATGAGTGCGGGCCGATGCCGACCCAGGCGGTGCGCTGGCTGGCCGCGGGCATCGCCGAGGCCCTCCAGTCCATCCACGGTGCGAAGCTCGTCCACCGCGACATGAAGCCGTCGAACGTGCTCGTCGTCGAGGACGGTCCGCGGGTGATCGACTTCGGGATCGCATCCGGGGTCTCCAACACCCGGCTCACCATGACGAACGTCGCCGTGGGCACGCCCGCGTACATGTCGCCCGAGCAGGCGCGGGACTCGCGCAGCGTCACGGGCGCCAGCGACATCTTCTCGCTCGGCTCGACGCTCGTCTTCGCCGCGACCGGTCATGCGCCGTTCCACGGAGCGAACCCGGTCGAGACGGTCTTCATGCTGCTGCGCGAGGGGCCCGACGTCTCCGGTCTGCCGGACGATCTGCGGCCGCTGATCGAGTCCTGCATGCAGATGGACGCCTCGCGCCGGCCCACCCCGGCCGAGCTGCAGTCCCAGCTCGCTCCGCACCTCTTCGCCTCCGGCGGTGACGACAGCGGTACGGCTTCGGCCTGGCTGCCGACCGCCGCCACCGAGATGATCGAGCAGCGCCGCGGCGGCGGACGCGCGGTCGCGCCCGCGCCGGTGCCTGCCCCCGCGCCCGCCCCCGTTCCGCCGCCGCCGGCCGATCCGCCGGGCGGCGACCGGGACACCGGCTGGCGCAGCGGCGCGGACCTGCGCGCGCAGGCGGCCCCGCCTGTTCCGCCCGTCCCGCCCGGCCCGGCAGCGGGCGCGGAGGCGCCCGACGCGGGCGGCCCTGTGCGGCTCTCCGGTGCGCAGGTGCCGATCGGTCCCGGTCCGCGCGCCCAGCGGGCACACGCCGCGGCGGCCACCGCCGAGGCCGCCCCGGCGACCGGCTGGGTGCGCCCGCCCGCCGGGGTGAACGGCGCGGCCACGGCACCGCCCGCCCCCGTGCCCGCTCCGGCGCACGCGCCCGACAGCGCGCCCTCCGGTCCGGAACGCTGGCGGCCCTGGCGGTTCCGGATGTCGAACGACGTGTGGGGTACGCCGGTCGTCGTCGGTGACCTGCTGTACGTCACCTCCTTCGAGGTACACGCGCTGGACACCGGCAACGGGCGGCGCCAGTTCAAGACCCGTGACGTCGCCTGGGCGATGGCCGTGGACGGCAACCGCATCCACGCCTCGGACGGCCCCTCGCTCTACGCCCTGGACGCGGTCACCGGTGCCGAGCGGTGGCGGCTCCAGAGCGATGCGTGGGTGTACTCGCTCAAGGCCGACCGCGGCACGGTCGTCACCGGGACCCGGGGCGGTGGCGTCCAGGCGTGGGAGGCGTCCACCGGGGAGAAGCTCTGGGAGACCACCGGCGCGCAGACGGACTTCGAGACGGCGGAGGCGGGGCCCGCGATCCACGACGGCACGGTCTACCTCTGGCAGGACGCCAGACTGCGGGCCGTCGACGCCCGCACGGGCGTCGAGCGCTGGTCGTACCCGGTCGGCGACGCGGCCTCCTGCGGCGGGGTGCCGGTCCGGGTGACCCCGGCGCCGGACGGCTACGCGTACGTCTGCGCCGGCACCCGGGTCCTCGCGCTGGACATCGCCTCCGGGCGGGTGCGCTGGCACTTCGAGTCGCCGGCGGTCTTCCTCTCGCCGCCCGCGTTCGCGCCGGGGCCGGCGGTCACCGGCGGCGGGGTCTACCTCGCGGACTACCTCGGCACGGTCTACGCCCTGGACGCCTCGACCGGCAAGGACCGGTGGCGCATCGCCACGGAGTCCCGGCAGTCGGTCGAACCGGTGCTGGTGGCCACGGGGAACGTGCACGTCGGCAGCGGCAGCGCGCTGTACACGCTGGACGCGGTGACCGGCACCCCGAAGTGGCGCTTCGCCGCGGGCGGTGACGTGGTGGGAGCGCCCGTCGTCGCCGACGGCCGGGTCCACTTCGGCTCCGCGGACCATGTGCTCTACACGCTGGACGCGGCGGGGGGCCAGCTCCGCTGGAAGCTTGCCACGGGTGGCGAGATCACGGGGTCGCCGGTGGCGCGGGGCGGGGTGGTGTACGCGTGCAGCAAGGACCGCTGCGTGTACGCCTTGGACGCCCGGAAGGGGACCGGCACCGGCAACCGCCCCCGCCCGTAGCGGCCCCGGTGCCGTTCACGTCGGCCCGTGCGGCGTTCGAGGACGGCACCGTTGAGGTGGTGACGGTGAGCGGTGAGCGGTGAGCGGTGAGGACGGGGCGCGGGTTGCGTCCGGCCGACCGCTCCGTCCTCAATCGCCGGACGGGCTGGAAGGGCCGGACGGGCTGGAAGGGCCGGACGGGTTGGAAGGGCCGGACGGGCTGGAAGGGCCGTAAGGGCCGGAGGGGCCGTAAGGGCTCTGGCGGTCCGGCGGGCTCTGGTGGTCCGGCGGGCTCTGGTGGTCCGGTGGGGTTGAAGCGGCGGGGCCCACGTAGGGGTCCGGTTCCGGCTCGGGCCAGGGGCTCGTCTGCACCGACGGCCCCGGCTCCCGAGTGGGCGGCCAGGTGTCGGGATCCCCTGCCCCCGGCACCCCGTACGGCTCCCCACGCCGCCCCGCACGGCTCTGCACCGTACGGCTCCGCGCCCGCCCCGACATGAGCGCCGCCCCCAGCAGAAGCAGCACCCCGCCGCCGACCGCACCCGCGACCCCCTGCTGGAGCCCGGAGCCGCCGCCGTCGACCGTCAGGCTCCCCGCCGCCTGGCCCTGGCGGACCATCCACAGCACCGCGAATCCGAGCACCACCACACCTGCGAACGCGACCAGCAGCCGGGACCGCAGCACCACGCCGACGACCGTCACGACCGCGGCGAAGAGAAAGGGCAGCCAGATGGAGCCGAACAGGCCGGGATGAGCCCCCGTGACACCGGCCCCCGTGAAGAGGTCGCCGATCCGGTAATGCCGCCCGAGGCGGCCGTCGTACCAGTCACGGAAGGGGCTCAGCACGGCGGCCGCCGCTCCTGCGAGAGCGACGATCGAGCCGAGGACGTTACGGATCATCTCCGCCTCCTGCGGGCGCGTGCGACGCGTCACCGGCCGGTGACACGGACCAGCACCGCTCTCGATTCGACGCTACGCCGGGGGCACGGGCCCCGCCACCAGACGGCGGGCCGCGGATGATGACGAGATCGTGACAGGGTCATGACCGATCTACGGTCGGTACCGGCCATGCTGTGCGCTACGGTGTCGCGCGGCCGACCGGCGGCGGCACGCACACATACGAAATCAGGGGGGCGGCATCGATGATGCGGCAGCACGTGAAACTGACAGCGGTCCTGGCGGTGGTGGTACTCGCGCTCACCGGCTTCTCCAGCTCCACCCACGGCCACGGCAGCAAGAGCCGCAAGTCCAGCAGTAGCAGCAGTGGCGGCGGGTGCTCCAACTCCAAGAAGAGCAACGGCACCTACCACCGCTCCAGCGGCAGCTACGGATCGTCCGGCAGGACGTCCAGCGGCTCCACCTCCGGCACCTCGACCTCGACCCCGAGCGCCACGGCCACCAGCGCCCCCCGGGCATACGTCTTCCGCTGCGCGCAGCCCGCGAAGGGCGCGAGCAAGGCCGTCACCACCTCGACGGTTCGGCTCACCGCGAGCGCGTCCGGCAGCCACACGTACCGGGTGGACGTGAACTTCCTCGACTCGGTGGGCACGACCATCGACACCGGTGAGGCGACCGTGCAGGCGAACGGCGGCCAGACGAAGACCGTCTCCGTCCGGATGGACACGCCGAGCCAGGTCTCCCGGGTGGAGAAGTGCTCGGTCACCGCCGAGCTCAGCTACTGACGGACGACGACGCCCCGGCATCCAACGCCCCGGCGCTCACCGCAACCGGAACCCGGCACCACCACCGGCCCCCCTGCCCCGCTCCTCGAACAGCTCCGCCTGCCGCTCCGGCGCCAGGTTGCCGAGCCCGATCAGGTGCGGGGCATGGGCCAGGGCCTGCGCCCTCGCCGCCTCCTTCGCGGACCAGACCGCCCGTACGGTGCCCTGCACCGCCCCGGTCGGGTACGAGGCGATGACGGTCGCCGCCCGCAGCGCCGCCGGAACCGCGCCACCGGCCGGGGTGACCTCGCTGACCAGCCCGGTCTCGTACGCCCGCCGGGCCGTGACCCGCTCGGCCGTCCCCATCAGGGACATCCGGGCCACCTCACCGAACGGCATCCGCTGCGCCATCGAGATCGCCTCGTACGCGCTGACCATGCCGTATGTGGTGTGCGGGTCGAAGAACGTGGCCTCCTCGGACGCGATGACGAACTCCGCCTCGCCCAGCAGGTAGAACGCCCCGCCGCAGGCCATCCCCTCCACCGCCGCGATCACCGGTTTCCACAGGTCGTTCGCCTTCGGACCGATCGCGATCAGTGGATCGTCGATCGTGTACGGGGAGGGCGGCTGCGGGACCTCCGCACCCCGGTCGATCCCGGTGCAGAAGGCCCGGCCGCCCGCCCCCGTCACGACGACGGCCCGCACCTGCTCGTCGTACCGGAACGCCCTCCAGGCGGCGGTCAGTTCGGCGGCCGTCGCGAGGTCGATCGCGTTGTGCCGCTCCGGCCGGTCCAGGGTGAGCAGCGCGACCCCGGTCTCCCTGTCCCGCTCCGTGCGCAGCGCCATCGCCCTCACCGCTCCAGCAGCCAGCGGACCAGGGTCACTTCGGGGGAGACGGGGCAGAAGACCGCCTTCACCGCCGCGCCGATCCGCAGCCGTCCCGGGTCCACCGAGTTCAGCGGTGCGTCCGGCCCGCTCACCACATTGCCGACGAGCCGGATCTCCGGGGCGTCGGCCAGTTCGACGACCACGGCGTTGTACGGGGCCTGGGCCGCGTACGCGGGCAGCAGCGGCGGATGCGGCAGCACGTACGACCAGATGCGGCCGCGCCCGCTCATCACCCGCCACTCGCTCTCGAAGGACTGGCAGTGCGGGCAGCACGGCCGGGGCGGGAAGCGCAGACGTCCGCAGTCCGGGGCGGCGCACGCCTGGACGCGCAGTTCGCCGAGGGCCGCGTACTCCCAGAAGGGTGCGCCGTCCTCGTCCACGACGGGCAGCAGCGGGGAATCCATGGTGCTCAACTCCTCAGCAGTACGGCGGACGTGGGTACGCCCTCACCGGCGGTGACCAGGCAGGTGGATGCGTCCGGGACCTGGGCGGTGGAGGTGCCGCGCAGCTGCTTCACACCCTCGTTGATGAGGTTGAAGCCGTGCACGTACCCCTCGCTGAGCCCGCCGCCGCCGGTGTTGAGCGGCAGCCGCCCGCCGCTCTCCAGCGCACCGCCCTCGGTGAACGCGGCGCCCTCGCCGCGACCGCAGAATCCGTATCCCTCCAGGGAGAGCGGGATGAGCGGGGTGAACGCGTCGTAGATCTGGGCAACATCGACATCGTCCGGCCCGAAGTCGGCCTGTTTCCACAGCTGTCGGGCGGCCGCCCAGGCGGGTCCGGTGAGCGGGTCGTCGTTCCAGTAGTTGACCATCCCGTGGTGCTGGGCGGGCAGCCCCTGGGCGACCGAGTGGAGGTAGACCGGCTTCTGCCGGCAGTCGCGGGCGCGCTCGGCGGAGACGATGACGCAGGCCAGCGCCCCGTCCGTCTCCAGGCAGTTGTCGAAGAGACAGAGCGGCTCGCTGATCCAGCGCGAGGTCATATACATGTCGCGGGTCAGCGGGCGCTCGTACATCACCGCGTCGGGGTTCTGGTTGGCCCGGTTGCGGCAGGCCAGCGCCACGTTGAAGAGATGGTCCCGGGTCGCCCCGTACTCGTGCATGTACCGCCGTGCCAGCATGCCGATCTCGTCGGCGGGCCGCAGCAGCCCGTACGGCCGGGTCCACTGGGCGGGTGTGGGCAGCTGCACGGCGGTGTTCTTCCAGGGGCGCGGCCCGGAGCCCCGCTTCCGCGACCGCCAGGCGACCCCGACACCCGCCTGCCCGGTCGCGACGGCGGCAGCAAGGTGCGCAAGGGTCGCGCAGGAACCACCGCCCCCGTACCCCACCTTGCTGAAGAAGGTGACATCGCCGGCCCCGATGGCCTTGGCGACCTCGACCTCGTCCGTCTCCTCCATGGTGTACGAGGCGAACGCGTCCACCTCCGACGCGGCGATCCCCGCGTCGTCGAGCGCCGCGACGATGGCCCGGCAGGCCAGGGTCTTCTCCGAATCGGGCAGATGCTTCGCGAACCGCGTCTGCCCTATCCCGGCTATCGCCGCCTTGTCCTTGAGCGTCGCCACCGCCACCTCCGAAGCCGTCGTGACTGCTGACAGCGGCAGAGGCTACAGCTAATCTGACGGATAGTCAGCTACTGCGGTTCCACTGCGGTTCCGTTCGACGGGAGGGCAAGAGATGCGCGGCGACGAGGAATGGTCCACCGTCCCGAACCTGGTACGGGAGGCGGCGCGGCGGTACGGGGACCGGGAGGCAGTCGTCGAGGGCCGCACCAGGATCACGTACACGGAACTCGGCGAACGCGTGGAGCGGGCGGCCGCCGCGTGCATGGCCTCGGGGGTGGAACCGGGGGACCGGGTGGCGGTCTGGGCGCCCAACACCCTGGACTGGATCGTCTCCGCGCTGGGCGCGGTGACGGCCGGCGCGGTACTCGTCCCGCTCAACACCCGCTTCAAGGGCGCGGAGGCGGCGTACGTCCTGGAGCAGTGCCGCGCCAGGCTGCTCTTCGTCACGGGCACCTTCCTCGGCACGTCGTACGTGGCCTCCCTGCGCCGATCCGCGGCCGAACTGCCGCACCTGGAGAAGGTGGTGGTCCTCGCGGACACGGCCCCCGAGGACTACGTGACGTGGAAGGACTTCCTGGCGGCGGGCGAGCGGGTGCCGGCTGCGGCGGTCCGCGCCCGGGCCGATGCCATCGCCCCGTCCGCGCCCTCCGACATCATCTACACCTCCGGTACCACGGGCCGCCCCAAGGGTGCCGTCATCAGCCACTCCCAGACGCTGCGCTGCTACGAGATCTGGAGCGAGCTGGCCGGTCTGCGGGAGGGTGACCGCTACCTGATCGTGAACCCCTTCTTCCACACCTTCGGCTACAAGGCGGGCGTCATCGCCTGCCTGATGCGGGGCGCGACGATGATCCCGCAGCCGGTCTTCGGCGTGGACACCGTCCTCGCGAACATCGCCGCCGAACGCATCTCGGTCCTGCCGGGCCCGCCCACCCTCCACCAGTCGATCCTGGACCACCCGGCCAGGTCCGCCCACGACCTCTCGGCCCTGCGCCTGGTGGTGACGGGCGCCGCGGTCGTCCCCCTCCAGCTGGTGAACCGCCTGCGCACGGAACTCGGCATCGCCACGGTCCTCACCGCGTACGGCCTCTCCGAGGCGAGCGGCATCGTCACGATGTGCCGCCGCGGCGACCCGGCGGAGGTGATCGCCGCCACCTCGGGCCGGGCGATCCCCGGCACCGAACTCCGCGTCCTGGCCGCCCCTGGCCGGCCGGGCGAGATCCTGGTCCGCGGATTCAACGTGATGCGGGGCTACTTCGAGGACCCGGAGACCACGGCCACCACGATCACCGCCGACGGCTGGCTGCACACCGGCGACGTGGGCGTGCTCGACGCGGACGGCAGCCTGCGCATCACCGACCGGATCAAGGACATGTTCATCGTCGGCGGCTTCAACGCCTACCCCGCGGAGATAGAGCAGCTACTCGGCCTGCACCCGGACGTGGCGGACGTCGCGGTCATCGGCGTCCCCGACCCACGCCTCGGCGAGGTCGGCAAGGCGTACGCGGTCCGCAGGCCGGGCGCGACGGTGACGGCCGACGACCTGATCGCCTGGTCGCGGCGGGAGATGGCGAACTACAAGGTGCCGAGGGCGGTGGAGTTCGTGACGGAACTCCCGCGCAACGCGAGCGGCAAGGTGGTGAAGGGAGAGCTGCGGGGACGTTGACGTGCCCGGCCCGCCCCTTCGGGTGCGGGGAGCAGGGATACGCGAGCGGGGGCCGGGCAGGGTGGCCCGGCCCCGCCCCCGCCCCCGGACATGCGGCGGCCGCGACGGCTCCCCCTCCGCGCCGCCGCGGCCGTTCCCCCGTGCGGTTTGGTCTACTTGGCCGGCTTGAACGGCTCGGACGTGGCGTGCTGGTCCAGAGTGGTGACCTCTTCGCCCGTCGCGTGCTGGTCCTGCGTCGTCACCGGGGTCTCCGGCTCGCCGGTGGCGTGCTGGTCAGCCGGCTTGGTGATCGGGTCCTGCTTCTTGGCGTCGGCCATGATCGTCAACTCTCTTCTCTGGGTGCCACTGCGAACTGGGCTGACGAGGCCCGTCCGGCTGTTCCCCCGTGGACTGCCGGACGGGCCTCTCGGGCCGCGCTCACATTAATGGTGCGGCCGATGTCGCCCCCGTCTGCCCCCCGACGCGACGGATCGACAGGAACGACAATGGCGGCCCGTGATAAACGAACGATGAACGTGCCGAAATCAGGCAGCCGAAGCGGGAACCAGCAGGGCCCTGACGTCCTGGGCCTCGGGAGAGTCCAGCTCCTCGTAGATGCCGAGGGCCTCACGCCAGCAGACCTGAGCGCGCCCGGTCTGCCCGATTCCGGCGAGCGCCCTTCCCAGCGCGGTCAGTACGTTTCCTCGCCGCCACTCGCCACCGATGCCGCGAAGGACCGTGAGCGCCAGCTCGGAGTACTGGGCGGCCTGGGCGAAGTTCCCGGCCGCTATGTCGACTTCTGCCAGGCGGAACAGGGTCATGCCCTCCCACAGCCGCTGCCTGCTGTCCCGGAACACGTCCAGGGCCTCGTTCAACTGCTCGGTGGCGGTGGTGAGCTTCCTGCTCTGTGTCAGGGCGAGCCCCAGGGCGTAGCGGCCGTTCGCCCCCCGCAGGGCGTGGCCCAGCGAATCGTAGATGTCGATGCCCGACCGGGCGAGGGTGACCGCGCTCGCCGTCCGCCCGGTGGCGAGATGGATGCGCGAGAGGTTGCACAGGGCGCTGGCCTCACCCGGGCGGTTCCCGTCGCTCCTGAACGCCTCGATGGCCTGCGTCAGGAACGCCTCGCCGTCGGCGTGGCGGTTCTGGTAGAGGGCGATGATGCCCCGGGCGTTGGCGGCCCAGCAGACGGGCAGCAGGTCCTGAACGGTGTCCGCCAGCCGCATCGCTTCCTGCGCCTCACGGTCGGCAGGGGTGAAGCGTCCCGCCAACTGGTGCACATTGGCGAGGGACATGACCGCCCGGCCCTCGGTCCGGGGATCGGCGCAGTCCCGCGACGCCTCCCGCACCGTGAGTGCGGCGGCCTCGTACTGCTTGGAGTTCGCACCTGATTCGCCCAGGTCGAGGGCGGCGTAGAGCAGGTCGACGGCCCGGCGCAACGTGGCGGGGTGGGACGCCTGGCAGACGCAGGCCAGCAGGTTGGTCGCTTCGGTGTAGAGCCAGTCCAGGGCCGCGTGCCTGTTCGCGAACGAGAGCCCCGCGCGCCCCGTGGGCTCCAGATGGTCCACCAGCCGGTCCCCCGGCCGCTCCAGCGCGTACACCCCCGCCGTGGTGGCCAGGTAGAAGTCCAGCAGCCGCGACAGCGCCGACTCCCGCTCCTGCGACGGCTGCTCGTCCCGTTCCGCGCACGAACGCGCGTAGAGGCGCACCAGGTCGTGGTAGCGGTAGCGGCCGGGGGCCGCCGACTCCAGGAGGGAGGTGTCGACCAGGGCCTCCAGGAGGTCCTCCGCCCTGTGGGGTTCCAGGTTCAGCAGGGCCGCCGCTGCCGCCAGGGAGATGTCGGGGCCGTCCGCGAGGCCCAGGAGGCGGAAGGCGCGGGCCTGGGCCGGTTCCAGCTGGCCGTAGCCGAGTTCGAAGGTGGCCTTCACCGCGAGGTCGCCCGCCTGGAGCTCGTCCAGCCGGCGGCGTTCGTCGGCGAGCTTGGCGGCCAGGACCGAGACCGTCCAGGTGCGGCGGGAGGCCAGCCGGGAGGCGGCGATGCGGATGGCGAGGGGGAGGAAGCCGCAGGCGGCGACGACGTCGAGGGCCGCCTTGCGCTCGGAGTTGATGCGTTCCTCGCCCACGATCCGGGTGAAGAGCTGGAGCGCCTCCTCGGGTGACATCACGTCCAGGTCGACCAGGTGCGCGCCCGCCAGGTCGACCATCCGGACCCGGCTGGTGACCAGCGCCGCGCAGCCCGCGGTGCCGGGGAGCAGCGGCCGGATCTGGGCCGTGTCGTGGGCGTTGTCCAGGAGGACCAGGATGCGGCGGCCGTCGAGCGTGGAGCGGTACAGCGCGGCCCGCTCGTCCAGGGAGTCGGGGATCGCCGAGTCCGGTGTGCCCAGGGCGCGCAGGAACGCGCCGAGCACCGTCTCGGGTTCGGCGGCGCGGGAGCCCGCGCCCTGGAGGTCGACGTACAGCTGGCCGTCCGGGAAGTGCTTGCGGGCCTGGTGTGCGACGTGCACCGCCAGGGTCGTCTTGCCGACGCCGCCGATGCCCGCCAGTGCGGAGACGGCCATGACGGAGCCCTCGGCGGTGGCGAGGCGGTCGCCCAGCTCACGGACGAAGGAGGAGCGGCCCGTGAAGTCGGGCACGGTCGCCGGGAGTTGAGCCGGACGCACCGGTGCCGAGGTCTGGACGGGTTCGTCGACCGGGCGGGCCAGCTCCGCGTCCGCCTGGAGGATGCGCTGCTGGAGCCTGGCCAGTTCGGGGCGCGGGTCCACGCCCAGTTCCTCGGCGAGCAGTCGACGGGTGTCGGCGTACACCGCGAGGGCCTCTGCCTGCCGGCCGCTGCGGTACAGGGCCACCATCAGGAGTTCGCGCAGCCGTTCGCGCAGCGGGTGCGCCGCGGTGAGCGCGGTCAGTTCGGAGACGGCCTCCGCGTGGCAGCCGACCTCCAGGTCCAGATCGAGACGGGTCTCGGTGAGCTGGAGGCGCCACTCCTCCAGCCGGGTGCGCTGGTTCTCGGCGTACGGTCCGGGGACCGAGGCCAGCGCCTCGCCGTCCCACAGGGCGAGCGCCTTGTTCAGCAGCACCCTGGCCCGGCAGCGGTCGCCCGCGGACCGGGCCTTCTCGGCGTCCGCGGACAGTTCCTCGGCCACGGTCACATCGAGCGTGTCCGGTCCGGTCCACATCGCGTAGCCGCCGGAGTCGCTCGCCAGGGTGTGCGGGCCCAGGATCTTGCGGAGCCGGGAGGCGTACGTGCGCACGGCGGCCAGCGCCTGCGAGGGCGGAGCGTCGCCCCAGATGGCGTCGATGAGTTCGCCCGCAGTGGCGGTGTGCCCGCCGCGCAGCAGAAGGGCCGCCAACAGGGCGCGCTGCTGCGGTGATCCGGTCGGCAGCGCCTCGTCGCCCCGCCGGGCCCGTACCGGGCCGAGCACGGAAAAGCGCAGGTCCGTGCCGTCCGCCGGCCGCCGCTCCGGAGCTCGCTGTTCCGGAACACGCACCCGTGGCCCGTCGTCACGGCCCATTGCCGCCTCCTGTCCTGCTCTCCGCGCACTGCCCAGTGCCGCTCCGCACATGTCGGGACACCGCCGAGGAGATCCGGATTGCTCCATACCGTTGGTATCGCCGTCAACAGTCTGCCTTGTGGAGGGCGGACGCGTCAGCAGTGGGTGACTGTCTGCACGAGCCCTCGACAACGATTGTGGAACGGAGCCGCGCACAGGTAGCTGACGGTTCGTCAGATCAGCGCTACCGTGGAACGCATGGAGACCTTCCCGAAGATCATCTCGGTGGACGACCACACGGTGGAGCCCCCTCATGTCTGGCGGGACCGGCTCCCGTCCAAGTACGCGGACTCCGGCCCGCGCATCGTCCGGGCGCCGCTCAAGGAAATGACTTTCATGGGTGGCAAGTTCGCGCCTGTGATGGGTGCGAAGGGTGACGAGGGCCCGGTCGGCGACTGGTGGGTGTACGAGGATCTGCACCGCCCGCTCACCCGGCTCGACACCTCCGTCGGCTACGACAGGGACGAGATCAAGCTCGAAGTCATCACCTACGAGCAGATGCGCCCCGGTTCGTTCTCGGTGCCCGACCGGCTCGCGGACATGGACGTCAACCACGTGCAGTCCGCGCTCTGTTTCCCCACCTTCCCCCGTTTCTGCGGCCAGACCTTCACCGAAGCGAAGGACCGCGAACTCGGACTGCTCGGGGTGCGTGCGTACAACGACTGGATGGTCGACGAGTGGTGCGGACCCGAGGCGCACGGCCGGCTCATCCCGCTCACCCTCGTCCCGCTCTGGGACGCGCGACTGGCCGCCGACGAGGTCAGGCGCAACGCCGCTCGTGGAGTGCGTGCGGTGGCGTTCTCCGAAATACCTCCACATCTCGGTCTCCCGTCGATTCATACGGACGAGTGGGATCCGTTCCTGCAGGCATGTGACGAGACGGGGACGGTGATCGCCATGCACATCGGTTCGTCCTCGAAGATGCCGTCCACATCGGCCGACGCCCCGCCCGCCGTCGGCTCCACCATCACCTTCGCCAACTGCTGCTTCTCGATGGTCGACTGGCTGATGAGCGGCAAGTTCGAGCGCTTCCCGAATCTGCGGATCATGTACGCGGAGGGTCAGATCGGCTGGATCCCGTACATCCTGGAACGCGCCGACGTGGTCTGGGAGGAGAACCGGGGCTGGGGCGGAGTCGCGGACAAGGTCCACCGCCCACCGTCGGAGCTGTTCACCGAGCACGTCTACGGCTGCTTCTTCGACGACGCCTTCGGGCTGAAGAACCTGGACGCGGTAGGTGTCGGGAACGTGCTGTACGAGACGGATTACCCGCACTCCGACTCGACCTGGCCCAAGTCCCGGGAGGTCGGCGAGGAGCAGATGGGACACCTGGCGGCGGACGTGGTGGACCGCATCGTGCGCGGCAACGCCATCGAACTGCTCGGGCTGACCCCGGACGGGCTGTGGGCCGGGCCCGGCACGGGGGCGTGAACCCTGCGGCGCCCGGGGGTCGTCGCGTCGGACCGTACGTGAACCCGGGGGGTTCGGGGGGCCGTCGCGTCGGACCGTACGTGGGAACCGGGAGTGCCGGGGCGCCCGACGTGGACGGCCCCCGGCGCCCCCTCCTCCGTCAGTCCGTGACGACCGGCTCCTGGAGCTCCGTCACCCACTTCGCCTCGTCCTCGGGGCACTCCAGGGTGATCTCACGGGCGTACCCCGCCGACCGGTAGTCGGAGGCGTCGATCCAGCGGGCCAGCGACTGGGAGGTCGGCAGGACGCCGTCCATCGAGCCCCGGTGCACGATGGTCGCCGCCTCGAACGGCGGCAGCTCGACCACCGTGACCCCGGTGTCGCCCAGCGGTCCCACCGGCGCGGAGACCGTCACCCCGGCATGGACGACGACCGCTCCGTCCCCGTCCGGGGCGTCCTCGTAACGCGCGATCCCGGGGCCCGTCGGGGTGAGGCCCGCCTCACCCAGCAGCGGGAACAGCCGCTCGTACAGCGGGCGGATCACCGGAGTGATCGCCTCCGGTTCGTACCCCCCGGCCACGCCGGTCAGCTCCGCGACCCGTACCGCAGGAACGCTCTTGACCACTACATCGTCCGCGGACATATGTCCCTCGCTCTCGATTGACCGGAGCCTCGCCTCGACCTGGGCCAGCCGTGCCGCCGCCGCGGCCATGGCCGCCTCCAGCTCCGACCGTCGCAGCCGCAGCATCCCGCGCAACTCCTCCGGGCCCACCTCCTCGTCCAGGACGGCCCGCACCTGCTGGAGCGTGAAGCCGAGGTCCTTGAGGGCGATGATCCGGTTGAGCCGGGCGAGCAGACCGGCACCGTAGTAGCGGTAGCCGGTCGTGGGGTCGATGCGGTCCGGACGCAGGAGCCCGACCGCGTCGTAATGGCGCAGCATGCGGGCCGACACCCGCCCGTGCCGGGCGAAATCTCCGATGGTGAACATGATGTCTCCGAGTGCACGGCTTCACACGGTGTCAAGGTCAAGCGCCGCGGCGTCCGGGATGCCGCCACCACAGGCAGGAGCCCCGCTCCTCCGCCGAAACGGGGGAGCGGGGCTCCTTGGGTACTGCATTACCGGCCGCGATCGGCCGACCCGGGCAACTAGGCCGGGGTGACGTTCTCAGCCTGCGGACCCTTGGGTCCCTGAGTGACGTCGAAGTTCACGACCTGGTTCTCCTCGAGGGAGCGGAACCCGGACGCGTTGATCGCGGAGTAGTGGACGAAGACATCCGGGCCGCCGCCGTCCTGGGCGATGAAGCCGAAGCCCTTTTCAGCGTTGAACCACTTGACGGTTCCGGTAGCCATAAGCCCTCCTTGGGCCAAAGGGTTGCCCTGCTCCAGAACCTGCAAAGAAGTCTGAAAACTACAAAAGCCTGCGGGTTACATGCTCCGCAGGCTCTGTACTGCAAGGGAAACCAAACTGCAACTTGGCGATGAGCCTAGCACGCAGCATGTGAGGAAGGGTAGAGGGAAAGATCACTTCACCCGGATGTTTGATTGCCGTGCGCTCGGGCGATCGGAGAGGCCCTTCGCGGCGCATCGGGAAGGCCTTGCGCGACGCATCCGGGAGCCCTCGCGCGCAGAGGCCGGGCAGCCATTCCGGGGACGTCCGGGAGAGGGATCGTGGGGCGCCGCGCGCCCCCGGTGGGGCCGTCGGCGGCCGGCAGGTCTAGCCTCGCGATGTGGACAATTCAACCGTCACCACCGTCGCAGGCGACGACCGTCGCAACCGGCCGCGCGTCGGCCACATCCAGTTCCTCAACTGCCTTCCCCTCTACTGGGGGCTGGCACGGACCGGGACCCTGCTCGACCTGGAGCTCTCGAAGGACACCCCGGAGAAGCTTAGCGAGCAGCTGATCAGGGGCGATCTGGACATCGGCCCCGTCACCCTCGTGGAGTTCCTCCGCAACGCCGACGACCTGGTCGCCTTCCCCGACATCGCGGTCGGTTGCGACGGCCCCGTCATGTCGTGCGTGATCGTGTCGCAGCGGCCCTTGGAGGACCTCGACCGGGCCCGGGTGGCGCTCGGCTCGACCTCCCGCACCTCCGTACGCCTGGCGCAGCTGCTGCTCGCCGAGCGGTACGGGGTGAACCCCGACTACTACACCTGTCCGCCCGACCTCGGCGTGATGATGCAGGAGGCGGACGCCGCCGTCCTCATCGGTGACGCCGCGCTGCGCGCCAACCTGCACGACGCCCCCCGGCTCGGGCTCCAGGTCCACGACCTGGGCGCGATGTGGAAGGAGTGGACGGGCCTGCCGTTCGTCTTCGCCGTCTGGGCCGCGCGCAAGGACTACCTGGCCGCCGAGCCCACCGCGGTGGCCAAGGTGCACGAGGCGTTCCTGGCCTCGCGGGACGTCTCCCTTGAGGAGGTCACCAAGGTCGCGGAGCAGGCCGCGCGCTGGGAGGCCTTCGACGCGGAGGTCCTGGAGCGCTACTTCACGACCCTCGACTTCCGCTTCGGGCCCGCGCAGCTGGCGGGCGTCCAGGAGTTCGCGCGCCGGACGGGTCCGACGACCGGGTTCGCGGCGGACGTGAACGTGGAGCTGCTCGGCGGCTGAGCGGACCGGACGGACCGGTGGAGTGGAATGCCCGCCCGGCATTCCACCCGTCGTCCCTTTCCGGGTTCTCGTGGTTCCCCGGGAACCCGCGTTCCCGTGTTCCCGCCTTCCCGGCAGGGAAATCGATTCGGGTGAATACGCGTTGAATGGCCGATTGGCGAGAGGCGCCGGGAGTACGTCCCCGATGCCTCCCGCCAATCGGCGATGCCTCCCGCCAATCGGCCTGTCAACCTCGGAACAGCACATTCACGCCCTTTTCCTGTGGTGAATGGCGCCGTTCGTTCCCTTGGGGGCGAAATCGGCGGATGGTTTCCCCTGTGACCCGATGACCTTCGCCTCTAGGCTTCGGTCGCAGGTCCGGCCGGTCCACAGGGGGAGTCCTTATATGCAGCCGCTGGAAGCCGGCGAACCGCTCAGCATCGGTGCCTACCGACTCCTCGGCAGACTCGGTGCCGGCGGCATGGGCCGCGTCTATCTGGGGCGCAGCGCCGGCGGTCGCACCGTCGCCGTCAAGGTCGTCCACCCGCACTTCGCGCTCGACGAGCAGTTCCGCGCCCGGTTCCGGCGCGAGGTGGACGCGGCACGGCGGATCGGCGCCCAGTGGACGGCGCCCGTACTCGACGCCGACCCGGACGCCCCCGTCCCATGGGTCGCCACCGGCTACGTGGCCGGGCCGCCGCTCTCCGCCGCCGTCATGGACCACGGCCCGCTGCCCGAACAGGCGGTACGCACCCTGGGCGCCGGGCTCGCCGAGGCGCTCGCCGCCGTCCACGGACAGGGCCTGATCCACCGGGACGTGAAGCCCTCCAACGTGCTGCTCGCCCTCGACGGCCCCCGCCTGATCGACTTCGGCATCGCCAGGGCCATCGACGCCACCGCCTCGCTCACCTCCACCGGGGTCTCCGTGGGCTCCCCCGGCTACATGGCCCCGGAGCAGATCCGGGGCCTGGAGATCTCGGGCGCCGCCGACGTCTTCTCGCTGGGCGCGGTCCTCGCGTACGCGGCCACCGGCGCCGCGCCCTTCCTCGGCGACTCGTCCGCCGTGCTCCTCTACAAGGTGGTGCACGAGGAGCCCGAACTGGGCGATCTGGAGGGCGGGCTGCGCGAGGTCGTCGCCTCCTGCCTGGCGAAGGACCCGGGGCGCCGGCCCACCCCGGCCGAGCTCGCCCGGCAGCTGGCGCCCGACGGTGCGGCGGCCCGGGTGGCGGCGGGCTGGCTGCCCGGCCCCCTGGTGCGCGAGGTCAGCCGGTCCGCGGTCGCACTCCTCGACCTGGAACCGCAGGACGCCCCCGTGCAGTCGGGCCCGGTGCCGTTCACCAACGCGTCGTTCGGGTTCAACGGGGGCCCCGGCCCCGGTGTGTTCGGCCCGCCCGTCGAACCGCATCCCTCGGCCGGTCCGACCCCGCCGCCGTATCCGCCCACCGCCGGGGCGGGCGCGGTGCCGGGCCGGCGCACACCCGATCCCCGGTTCTCCGTCGGCGTCAGCGCCGACTCCGGGCCGGGGCAGCGCGGCGGGCGCAGGATGAGCTGCACCGTCGCCCTCGCGGTGGCCGGCGCGCTCGCCGCGGTGACGGTCGGCAGCGCGTACCTCTTCGACCTGATGCCGGGCGGCAGCGGCTCCGACACCGCCGATCACGGCGACACCACCCCGACCTCGGGAGCCACCCCCTCGTCGAAGGAGCCCGCACCGGCCGGCTCTGCCACCGGCGGCCCCCAGCAGGTCACCGAGGTCCCCGATGGCTTCATCGGCACCTGGAAGGGACCGGTCACCGAGAAGACGAGCGGCCAGGCGCACGGCACACTCACCGCGGTGTTCAAGGCGGGGAAGAAGGGTGCCGACGTGGTTACGATGAACACGACGGTCTCCACCCTCGGCATCGAGGTCAGCTGCAACAGCATCGCCTCCCTCACCTCCGGCACCGGCAAGGAGCTGACGCTGCGCGAACGCGCCGATCCGGGCCGCCCCAGCACCAAGGGCCTGTGCACCAGCACCGTCGACGACGTCCACTTCACCCTCGCGGCCGACGGCACCCTGCGCTACCGGTCGGACGAGCGCGGCGCCGGACTTCCGTACGGCACGCTGACCCGGTCCGGCCGATGACCCGGAGCGGAGCTGGCGTACGCTGAACCGGACCGTAGATCCGTTGAAAAACCGCCGAAAGGTGACAGCCCGGTGACCGAGAAGGCCGACCTTCAGCCCATCCTCGACCGAGCCGCCGAGGGCGGTCGGATCACTCCGGAAGAGGCACTCGACCTCTACCGCTCGGCCCCCCTGCACGCGCTGGGCGCGGCGGCGGACGCCGTGCGCCGGCGCCGCTACGCCGGCACGGAGCACATCGCGACGTACATCATCGAGCGCAACATCAACTACACGAACGTGTGCGTCACGGCCTGCAAGTTCTGCGCGTTCTACGCCGCGCCCAAGGACACCGCCAAGGGCTGGTCCCGCGACCTCGACGACATCCTGCGCCGCTGCGCGGAGACGGTCGAGCTCGGCGGTACGCAGATCATGTTCCAGGGCGGGCACCACCCGGACTACGGCGTGGAGTACTACGAGGAGCACTTCTCCGCGATCAAGAAGGCGTTCCCGCAGCTGGTCATCCACTCGCTCGGCGCCTCCGAGATCGAGCACATGGCCCGTATCTCCGGCGTCTCCGCCGAGGAAGCCATCAGCCGCATCCACGCCGCGGGCCTCGACTCCTTCGCGGGCGCCGGCGCCGAGCTGCTGCCGGCCCGGCCGCGGACCGCGATCGCCCCGCTCAAGGAGTCCGGCGAGCGCTGGCTGGAGATCATGGAGATCGCCCACCGCCTCGGTGTCGAGTCCACCTCCACCATGCTGATGGGCACCGGCGAGACCAACGCCGAGCGCATCGAGCACCTGAGCATGATCCGCGACGTGCAGGACCGCACCGGCGGATTCCGCGCCTTCATCCCGTACACCTACCAGCCGGAGAACAACAAGCTGAAGGGACAGACGCAGGCCACGCTCTTCGAGTACCTGCGGATGATCGCCATCGCCCGGCTCTTCCTGGACAACGTCGCCCACATCCAGGGCTCCTGGCTCACCACGGGCAAGGAGGTCGGCCAGCTGTCGCTGCACTACGGCGCGGACGACCTCGGCTCGATCATGCTGGAGGAGAACGTCGTCTCCTCCGCCGGTGCCAAGCACCGCTCCAACCGCCTGGAGATCATCGACCTGATCCGCAAGGCGGACCGGGTACCGGCCCAGCGCGCCACCACCTACGAGCACCTCGTCGTGCACGACGACCCGGCGAACGACCCGGTCGACGAGCGCGTCGTCTCGCACATCTCGTCCACCGCGATCGAGGGCGGCACCGCCCACCCGGAGCTCAAGCTCCTCAACGCCAACTGACCCCGTCGTGCTGACCGTTCACGCCGCGCCGCTGGTCCTTCCGGTCGGCGCGGCGGCCGTCGAGCGGGGCGCGGTGGCCGTGGACGGGGACCGGGTAGTCGCCATCGGCCCGTACGAGGAGGTCGCCGCCGCCCATCCGGCGGCGCGGGTAAGGCAGTGGCCCGGCGTCATCACGCCCGGCCTCCGGCAGCGCAGGGCCGCGTGGCTGCTCACCCGCTGCTACCACCCCGACCCGCGCGAGGCGGACGAGCTCGGCACCGAGCCGCTGACGGGCGAGGCGTTCGCACGGCTGGCGGGGGAGCTGGACGCGACCCGGTGGGCCGGCAGCGTACGGCGAGGGCTCCAGCAGATGCTGCGGTACGGCACGACGCATGTCACCGGCCCGTTCCACGACCCGGCCGTGCGTACCGCCGTATCCCGCTCCGGCCTCGTCGAGGTGCCCGCCACCGCGGCGCCCGGCGGCGGAGCGGAGCTGGACCCGTTCGCCGGGGGCCGCGATCTGGCGGGCTCCGTGCACACCCCGCTCACCGTCGACTCCCGCGCCGACCTCGCGGTCTTCGACGTTCCCGACGAGGAGGCGCTCGTGGCCACGGGGGCGGCGTCCTGCGTGGTCACCGTCCTCGCCGGACGGCTCGTGCACCGCAGGCGCTGAGCGCCACGCCTGTCCCGGGAAACCTCTCAGGGAACCGAAGGGCCGCCCAGGTACTTGCCCTTGGCGTCGTAGGGCCAGGCGTTGGAGACGCATCCCTTGAGTCCGTATATCTGCTGCATCATGGCGGGGGCGGGGCGTCCCTTGCCGGGGCAGTCCTCGTGTCCGTGGCCGAGCCAGTGGCCGACCTCGTGGTTGATGATGAGGGCCCGGTAGTCGGCGAGCGGCCCGTGGAATTCCGGTGAACCGGTCTGCCAGCGCTTGAGGTTGACCATGACGACCGCGCCGACGCGGCAGTTGACCTCGCCGTGGGTGTCGAGCCCGCTCTGCCCGCAGATCTTGTCGGTCGTCTCGGGCGATGCGATACGGATCACCAGCCCCGCCGGACGCTTCGAGATCTGGCGGAAGGTCTGCGCGCCGTGGTGCGTCCAGCCCCGTGGCGCGGTCAGGATGCGGGTGACCTCGCCGGCGGCCGTATCCGCGTCCAGTCCCGAACCGTCCTCCACCTCGACCCGGTAGGTACGGCCCCCGCTCCCGCTGTCCGAGGCGTTCGCACGGGCGATGGCGAAGGAGGCCGACGGGCCCCCGCCCGCGTGCTCGCTCTTCCAGCGCAGACCCGCCACTACGGCCGCCACCAGTACGACCGGAACGACCGCCATGACGAACAGCCGGTTCCGGCCACGCCCCCGCTGCCCCCGCCGAGATATGCCCGATTCGGACATTCCGCTCCCCTCCCCAGTACTTAGGTGTCCCCTGCACCCCTCTGTGAAGACTCTTTTCGGCGCCGATTGGTTCAGTCCACTCGTGGGCGGACCGGCGGGGCGGGTGGCGAGGCGGATGCCGGGGACGGTCTCAGGGGACCGAAGGGCCGCCCAGGTACTTGCCCTTGGCGTCGTAGGGCCAGGCGTTGGAGACGCATCCCTTGAGTCCGTATATCTGCTGCATCATGGCGGGGGCGGGGCGTCCCTTGCCGGGGCAGTCCTCGTGTCCGTGGCCGAGCCAGTGGCCGACCTCGTGGTTGATGATGAGGGCCCGGTAGTCGGCGAGGGGCCCGTCGAACTCGGGTGAACCGGTCTGCCAGCGCTTGAGGTTGACCATCACGTCGACACCGACGCGGCAGTTGACCTCACCGTGGGTGTCGAGCCCGCTCTGCCCGCAGATCTTGTCGGTCGTCGCCGCGGTGGCGATACGGATCACCAGGCCGGCCGAGCCCTCCGACACCTGGTGGAACGTGTGGGCCCCGCCGTGCGCCCAGCCGCGCGGGGCGGCCAGGATGTCGGCGACCTGTGCGGCGGCCTTGTCCGGGTCGACGCCCGTACCGTCCTCCACCTCCACCCGGTACGCGTTGCCCCCACCCGATGTGACACCCGCACGGGCGACCGTGAAGGTGCCGGGCCCCGACGCGGGAATGGTGCGGTGACCGGACCCGGCGCCCGGACTCGAACCGGCCTTGGGCGTCGGCCTGCCGCTGCCCCCGGCCTTGCGGCCTGCCCCGGACGTCGAATCGGGGCCGGGGGCCGTGGCGGGCGGGAGAGCGGTGGAACCGGTCGGTCCGGCCGCGGCCGCAGCGGCCGGCAGATCGTCCCCGCCGGACCACAGGGGAGCGGCCAGCACGGCGATGCCGACCAGTGCCGTCGGCACCAGGACCGCGACCAGCACCCGTATCCGGCCGCGTCTGCGCCGCTCCTGCCGTGCGCGCCGCCGGGTTCCCCGGCCGCGCTGCTGTCTCTTCTGCCGCGACACCTCAGTCGGCACGTTCGGCGGACTCCTTCGTCTCCATCGGATGGGTGTCCGCGTACTCCACGAGGTCCAGGAACCTGCCGTCCCCGGCGACCGCCAGCAGTTGTTGAACGGTGACGGGGGCCGACACCATCGTGGCGGTGTCCCCGTCCACCGAGAGCATGACGGTGCTGTCGCCGAACGAGAAGCGGACAACGGTGTTGTGGATGGACCGCGAGCGCCGGGTGTGGGAGACCGCCGTGACGGCCTGCGCCTTGATCCCGCCGGGAAGCGTCGCCCTCCGGCACCGCAGCTTCTTGTCCGGGTCGTCGCGGCACGGCGATTCGTACGGGACGGCGCCGCCCGGAGTGCCCCGGCGCCGTACCGAGAGGACGACGGGGAAGACCTCGCCGTCCGTACCGCCCTGATACCGGCTGACCGCGAGGTCCACCGGGCGGACCGGGCCGAACTCCCGCGGCAGCAGCTCGCCGAGAACCGCCGAGGTCTCCTCCTGGAAGTCCTCCTGCCGGGCCCGTTCGGCGTCCGGCAGGTCCGCCATGGACGACTGGCCGGGGGACGGCTCGATGTGTACGCGGGCGGGGGCGGGAGTGTCGGTGGGGGCGGACGAAGCGGTCGTGCCGGGCCTGTGCGACGGTGGGTCCGACGGGCGGGGCGAGGGCGGGACGCCCGTACTCCGCGCGGCGGCGGACCAGGTCCCCGCCGGTTCCGTCTGCCCGCCCCCGCTCCACAGCGGCAGGAGCGCACCGAGGACACCCACCGCCACCACACCCGTCACCCCCGCCCCGATGGCCGCGCGGGCCCGCGCCCGGCGGCTGCGGCCCTGGACCAGGGCGTCGGGCACCAGGTCGGGCACGGCCGGCGCACCGTCCGTCGCCTGTTCCATGGCCGCCCTGATGAGCAGCGTCTCGGCCTCCTCGTCCGGGGCCCGGCGGGGAAAGCGGTCCGAAGACATGTCCACGACGGTTCTCCTCAGCTTCGGGTGGTGTAGAGGTGTGCGTCGCCCAGTCGCGTACGCAGCGTGGCGAGGGAGCGCGAGCACTGGCTCTTGACGGTGGACTGACTGCACCGCAGCAGTTCCGCGACCGTCTCCACGCTCAGGTCCTCCCAGTAGCGCAGCACGACCATCGCCCGTGCGCGCGGAGGCAGTTCGGCGAGGGCGGCCAGCAGGGTGACGGTGAGTTCGGGGCCGACCGCGGGCGCGTGGGCGGCGATCGGCGTATGGGCCCGGAAGTCCCGCAGCCGGCGACGGCGCTCGGCGATGTAGGTACGCGTCAGCACCGTACGGGCGTAGGCGTCCGGATGGTCGGCTGCGCTCGCCCGGTGCCAGTGCTGGAAGAGCTTCGCCAGCGTCGTCTGGGTCAGATCGCGGGCGCTCTCCGCGTCACCGCACAGCAGATACGCGGTCCGGTACAGACGTCGCTGGCTCGCACGGGCGAACTCCTCGAAGCCGGTGGCGTCCTGGCTGTGTCCGGCGGTCATCCAGCCCCCTCTGCGGTCCGTCGGCGGTCTCTCCTCCTGTTACTGAGAGCCGACCGGCCGGAAAGGTTGAAGCCGATCCGAAATCCGTCTCCATCTCCGTCTCCGTCTCCCGGATCGTCCGGCTCCCGGATTCCGGGACGGGAAACCAGGCCGCAGCGCCATCGGCCCGCCGCCTCGCCCCCGCGCGGCGGGCCCGCCACGGTGCGGCAGGGCCGGACTGCTTGAATGGGCGGGTGACCCGAGCCTCCCTGGACAAGCAGCCGCACGAAGTCGCCTCGATGTTCGACGACGTGGCGGCGAACTACGACCTGACCAACGACGTGCTCTCGCTCGGCCAGGCGCGGCTGTGGCGCAAGGAGGTCGCGAAGGCGGTGCACGCCCGGCCCGCGGAGAAGGTCCTCGACCTGGCCGCCGGGACCGCGACCTCCTCGCTGCCGTTCGCCGCCACCGGCGCGTACGTCGTGCCGTGCGACTTCTCCATCGGCATGCTCCAGGAGGGCAAGAAGCGCAACTCCTGGCTGCCCTTCACCGCGGGCGACGCGACGCGGCTGCCGTTCCGCGACGAGACGTTCGACGCGGTGACGATCTCCTTCGGGCTGCGCAACGTCCAGGACACGGACGAGGCGCTGCGCGAGCTGTACCGGGTGACGAAGCCGGGCGGCCGGGTCGTCATCTGCGAGTTCTCCCAGCCGGTCTGGACGCCGTTCCGGACCGTCTACACCGAGTACCTGATGCGGGCCCTGCCGCCGGTGGCGCGCGCGGTGTCGTCCAACCCCGACGCGTACGTCTATCTCGCCGAATCGATCCGCGCCTGGCCCGACCAGGCCGGCCTCGCGGCCAGGCTCCAGCAGGCCGGCTGGTCCGAGGTCGCCTGGCGCAACCTCACCGGCGGAGTGGTGGCACTGCACCGGGGCGTACGCGCCTGACGCGCGGGCGGGGCCCCCGGCCGCGCGCAAGCGCTCCGGCGCGAGGCGCGATCGACATCGGGGAGCCCTCCGGGGGCCGGCCGACAGGCCCCCATAGACTGCCTTGGCCATGTGCCGCGTGGCACGCGAATTCGAGTCTCCGGGAGAGCCGACCGTGACCGAGCCCCTGTCCGAACACAGCGCGGATGTGATCGTCGTCGGGGCAGGCCCAGCCGGCTCCGCGACCGCCTACCACCTCGCCCAGGCCGGACTCGACGTCCTCCTCCTGGAGAAGACCGCCTTCCCGCGCGAGAAGGTCTGCGGCGACGGCCTGACACCGCGCGCCACCAAGCAGCTCGTCTCCATGGGCATCGACATCTCCGAAGAGGCCGGCTGGCTGCGCAACAAGGGCCTGCGCATCATCGGCGGCGGCGTGCGGCTCCAGCTGGACTGGCCGGACCTCGCCTCGTACCCGGACTACGGACTGGTCCGCAAGCGCGACGACTTCGACGAGCAGCTGGCCCGCCAGGCGCAGAAGGGCGGCGCCCGGCTGTACGAGCGCTGCAACGTCGGCGCCCCGATCACCGACCCCCGCACCGGCCGGATCACCGGCGTGCACGCGAAGCTCGGCGAGGAGAAGACCCCGGTCACCTTCCACGCCCCGCTCGTCGTCGCCGCGGACGGCAACTCCACCCGGCTCTCCCTCGCGATGGGTCTGCACCGGCGCGAGGACCGCCCGATGGGCGTCGCGGTCCGTACGTACTTCACCTCGCCCCGCCACGACGACGACTACCTGGAGTCCTGGCTGGAACTGTGGGACCGCCGGGGCGCCGAGGACCGGCTGCTGCCCGGTTACGGCTGGATCTTCGGCATGGGCGACGGCACCTCCAACGTCGGCCTCGGCATCCTCAACTCCTCCTCCGCCTTCAAGGAGCTGGACTGGCGCGAGGTCCTCAAGGCGTGGTGCGCGTCCATGCCGGAGGACTGGGGCTACACCCCGGAGAACATGACGATGCCGATCCGCGGCGCCGCCCTCCCGATGGCCTTCAACCGCCAGCCGCACTACACCAAGGGGCTGCTGCTCGTCGGTGACGCGGGCGGCATGGTCAACCCGTTCAACGGGGAGGGCATCGCCTACGCCATGGAGTCGGGCCAGATCGCCGCGGACGTCATCATCCAGGCCCACGCCCGCGCGACCCCGGCCCAGCGCGAACTGGCCCTGAACAACTACCCGAAGGTGCTCAAGGAGACCTACGGCGGCTACTACACGATGGGCCGCGCCTTCGTGAAGCTGATCGGCAACCCGAAGGTCATGAAGGTCGCCACCCAGCGCGGCCTGACGCACCCGCTGCTGATGAAGTTCACCCTGAAGATGCTCGCCAACCTCACCGACCCGACGGGCGGCGACGCGATGGACCGCATCATCAACGGGCTGACGAAGGTGGCTCCGCGGTCCTAGGGCGTGTTCTGAAGGCAGCGCCGTACACGAGCCCATGACGAAGGGCCGCGGCTCCCGAGCGGGGGAGCCACGGCCCTTCGATGTGCGCCGCGAGGCGCTTGTGAATCCGAGAACTCAGAGCACGGGGCTCGGAGCACGGAACTCAGAGGACGCGGACCGCGCCCGTCGGCATGTCGTAGTCCAGGGGGCGCTGCACCACACCGGTCGAGGAGTTCTGCGCGCCGACGAACTGGCCGCCGCCCACGTAGACGCCCACGTGGTACGCGCTGCCCGCGCCGCCCCAGTAGAGGATGTCGCCCGGCTGGAGGTTGCTGAGCGAGACCTGGGTGCCCGCGGTCGACTGGCTCTGCGAGACGCGCGGCAGGTCGACGCCCACCGTGCGGAACGCGGCCTGGACGAGGCCGGAGCAGTCCCACGAGTTGGGGCCGGTGCCGCCGGAGACGTACGCGTCGCCGACCTGCGCCTGGACGAACGAGATCACGGAGGCCGCGGAGCCGGTGGCGGAGGAGGAGACCGGGGCCGAGGTGGTCGACGCCGAGGAGCCCGTGGAGGCGCTGAGCGTGGTGCGCTCGGCGGAGCGGGAGGCGCGCTCGGCGGCCTCCGCCTTGGCCTTGGCCTTCGCGGCGGCCTCGGCCTTCTTCTTGGCCTCTGCCTTGCGGACGGCCTCGGCCTTGGCCTTCTTGGCGGCCTTGGCGGCGGTTGTGGCCGCCGCGTCCTCGTTGGCCTGCGTCTCCAGGTCCAGGGCGACCTGCTGCGTGGCCTCGGCGGACGCCGCGACGGTGGTGGAGAGCCCGGCCGTGATGGTGGGCATCTCGATGGTCTGGGTCACCGGCTCGGCCTGGGCCGGACCGGCAGCGCCTGCGACCGCGATGGTGCTGAGGACGCCACCGGCAACTCCGGCCCGCAGCGCCGTCTTCGAGGCGTTTCGGCGGGGCTTCCGGTGGCTGGGTATGAGAGCGGTTTGGGACATGGGTACTAGCGCTATCAGGGCCTCAGGGGTCCCATCAAGAAACGTGTGTTGCGACACAATTACGTTCGGAATCTGTGAATCCGCTTTCTGGCGGCCTTTATTGACGCCGTAACGGGCAAATCGGGCAGCCGTGATCATGGTCGTGATCACGGGTTATCGGCAATACGCCCGAATTGCCCGTCACCTACCATCCGTTCACACTGTTGGCCAAGCCCGCTTATGTGGGGTGGTGGGGTGAGTGACGCAGGTCACGGCATGGTCTCGGCGTGACGGGCATACGAGCACCTCGCGCGAGAGGGGTGGAGCGGAGGGGGAGCCGGCGTCGCCGGCGGAGGGGGAACTGCTGCCGCTCGTCCGTCAATTCGCCCGTTAAAGCTCCGATGTCGCGAAGCGTCCGCTTCGTGCTCCGTGGACCCCCGGTCCGGGCGGGGCGACGCGCCCCAGACCGGGGCACATCCCTGTATCACCGCATCACGTCCATCGCCAATTTGGCTGTTGGCGCTGTGGCTTGATAGAGCAACACGTCTTTGACCAGCGATGACAGGGGTGAATGTCACCTCTCGTGATCACTCGGCCGCTTCGCGTACGAAGATCACCGCTCATCCGACTTCATGATCGTTCGTCAGGTGGTGGAGATCACAAAGGCGTTGTCGTACCCCGTGTCGCAGATCACAGGACGGCGGGCATAGGATGCGGGGCAGTCGGGCTTGTGAACTGCCTCACATGTGCACGATCTTGGTGAGGTGGCGAGCCAGGTCGCCCGATGCGGTCCAACGGTCAAGGACGACTGGAAGGAGCGAGGAGCGTGAATGCCTACGCGCCCATCCTCGTGCTCGGCGCCCTCGGGGCAGGGTTTGCGATCTTCTCCGTGGTCAGTGCCACGCTTATCGGCCCCAAGCGGTACAACCGGGCAAAGCTCGAAGCGTACGAGTGCGGTATCGAACCCACACCCACTCCGGCCGGCGGCGGTCGCTTCCCCATCAAGTACTACCTGACGGCGATGCTCTTCATCGTCTTCGACATCGAGATCGTCTTCCTCTATCCCTGGGCCGTCACCTTCGACGCCCTCGGGATTTTCGGGCTCGTCGAGATGCTGATCTTCGTGCTCACCGTCTTCGTCGCCTACGCGTATGTATGGCGTCGCGGCGGCCTGGAATGGGACTGAGGGGCTGAGGGGCACATATGGGACTCGAAGAGAAGCTGCCGAGCGGCTTCGTGCTGACCACTGTCGAGCAGGCCGCCGGCTGGGTGCGGAAGTCATCCGTCTTCCCGGCCACCTTCGGCCTCGCCTGCTGCGCCATCGAGATGATGACGACCGGGGCCGGGCGCTACGACCTGGCCCGGTTCGGGATGGAGGTCTTCCGCGGATCGCCCCGGCAGGCGGACCTGATGATCGTGGCAGGGCGGGTCAGCCAGAAGATGGCGCCCGTCCTGCGGCAGGTCTACGACCAGATGCCGAACCCCAAGTGGGTCATCTCCATGGGGGTTTGCGCGTCATCGGGCGGGATGTTCAATAATTACGCCATTGTTCAGGGTGTTGATCATATTGTCCCGGTTGATATCTATTTGCCTGGCTGCCCGCCGCGGCCGGAGATGCTGATCGACGCGATCCTCAAGCTCCACCAGAAGATCCAGGGCTCCAAGCTCGGGGTCAACGCGGAGGAGGCCGCCCGCGAGGCGGAGGAAGCGGCGCTCAACGCACTGCCCCTGATCGAGATGAAGGGGCTGCTGCGATGAGTGACCAGGAGCAGAGCGCCAACGGCGTTCCCGCCCCGCGCGACGAGACCGGCGAGGTCATCGGCGTACGCAGGGGCATGTTCGGCGCGAACAACGGCGGCGACACCTCCGGCTACGGCGGACTCGTCCGCACGGTCACCCTGCCGGGCGCCACCTCGCGCCCGTACGGCGGCTGGTTCGACGAGGTGGCCGACGAACTCGAAGGCGCCCTGGAGGAACAGGGGCTGCTCCCCGACAGCGCCATCGAGAAGACCGTCGTGGACCGCGGCGAGCTCACCTTCCACATCGCCCGCGAGCACCTGCCCACCGTGGCCCGGACCCTGCGCGACGACCCGGCACTGCGCTTCGAGCTCTGTACGGGGGTGAGCGGCGTCCACTTCCTCGGTGACAAGGGACGCGAACTGCACGCCGTCTACCACCTGCGGTCCCTCACCCACGGCCGGCTCATCCGGCTGGAGGTGTCCGCACCGGACAGCGATCCGCACGTTCCGTCGCTCGTCGCGGTCTACCCGACCAACGACTGGCACGAGCGCGAGACCTACGACTTCTTCGGGCTCGTATTCGACGGGCACCCCGCCCTCACCCGGATCATGATGCCGGACGACTGGCAGGGCTTCCCGCAGCGCAAGGACTACCCGCTCGGCGGCATCGCCATCGAGTACAAGGGCGCCCAGATCCCGTCTCCGGACCAGCGGAGGTCGTACTCCTGATGACCACTCCCCACTCCCACCCGTCGCCCGGCCACCACCCCTCCGGGACGCACCTCTCGAATGCCCGGGCCACGACCGAGGGGACTGTATATACAGTCACCGGCGGCGACTGGGACGAGGTCGTCGAATCCGCGGCCGCCTCCGACGACGAGCGCATCATCGTCAACATGGGGCCCCAGCACCCGTCCACCCACGGAGTGCTCCGGCTCATCCTGGAGATCGACGGCGAGACCGTCACCGAGGCCCGCTGCGGCATCGGTTACCTCCACACCGGCATCGAGAAGAACCTCGAATTCCGGAACTGGACGCAGGGCACCACCTTCGTCACGCGCATGGACTACCTGACGCCGTTCTTCAACGAGACGGCCTACTGCCTGGGGGTGGAGAAGCTCCTCGGCATCGAGGACCAGATCCCCGACCGGGCCACCGTCCTGCGCGTGCTGCTGATGGAGCTCAACCGGCTCTCCTCGCACCTGGTGTGCATCGCCACCGGCGGCATGGAGCTCGGCGCCACGACGATCATGATCTACGGCTTCCGCGATCGTGAACTCGTTCTCGATCTCTTCGAGCTGATCACCGGCCTGCGGATGAACCACGCGTTCGTCCGGCCCGGCGGACTCGCCCAGGACCTGCCCCCGGGCACGGTCGACCAGCTGCGCGAGTTCGTGAAGACCATGAAGAAGAACCTGCCGGAGTACGACAAGCTCGCCACCGGCAACCCCATCTTCAAGGCCCGCATGCAGGACGTCGGCTACCTCGACCTGGCCGGCTGCATGGCCCTCGGCGCCACCGGCCCCGTCCTGCGCTCCGCCGGACTCCCGCACGACCTGCGCAAGACCGACCCCTACTGCGGGTACGAGAACTACGAGTTCGACGTCCCCACGGCGGACAGCTGCGACTCCTACGGACGCTTCCTCATCAGGCTCGAGGAGATGCGCCAGTCGCTGCGGATCATCGAGCAGTGCATCGACCGGCTCGAGCCGGGACCGGTCATGGTCGCCGACAAGAAGATCGCCTGGCCCGCGCAGCTCGCGCTCGGACCGGACGGACTCGGCAACTCGCTCGACCACATCAGGAAGATCATGGGGACCTCCATGGAGGCCCTGATCCACCACTTCAAGCTGGTGACCGAGGGCTTCCGGGTCCCGGCCGGGCAGGCGTACACCGCGGTCGAGTCGCCCAAGGGCGAACTCGGCGTGCACGTCGTCTCCGACGGCGGCACCCGCCCCTACCGGGTCCACTTCCGCGACCCGTCCTTCACCAATCTGCAGGCCATGGCGGCGATGTGCGAGGGCGGCCAGGTGGCCGACGTCATCGTCGCCGTCGCGTCCATCGACCCCGTGATGGGAGGCGTCGACCGGTGACCGAAGCACGTCAGGAAGTCAGTCTGGGGATGCCGCAGCTCCCCGCCCCCGCCTACCCGGCCGAGGTGCGCGCCAGGCTCGAAGCGGACGCGAAGGAGGTGATCGCCCGCTACCCCGGCAGCCGCTCCGCGCTGCTGCCGCTGCTGCACCTCGTGCAGTCCGAGGAGGGGTACGTCTCGCGTACGGGCATGGCCTTCTGCGCCGAACTGCTCGGCCTCACCACCGCCGAGGTCACGGCGGTCGCCACCTTCTACACGATGTACCGGCGCAAGCCGAGCGGCGACTACCAGGTCGGCGTCTGCACCAACACGCTCTGCGCGGTGATGGGCGGCGACGCCATCTTCGACACGCTCAAGGAGCACCTCGGCGTCGGCAACGACGAGACGACCGAGGACGGCAAGGTCACCCTCGAACACATCGAGTGCAACGCGGCCTGCGACTTCGCGCCCGTCGTGATGGTCAACTGGGAGTTCTTCGACAACCAGACGCCCGAGAGCGCCACCCGGCTCGTCGACGACCTGATCGCCGGCCGCACCGTCGAGCCGACCCGCGGCGCCCCGCTGTGCTCGTACAAGGACACCGCCCGGATCCTGGCCGGCTTCCCCGACGCGCGCCCCGGCGCCGTCGAGGCCTCCGGCGGGGCGGGCCCCGCCTCACTGATCGGGCTGAAGCTGGCCAAGGGCGAAGCCACACCGCAGCCCCGCGTGGTGAGCCCGCGCGGCGAGGCCCCGCGCGACGAACCGCAGAAGGGCGCCGAACACCTCAGCTCCCATGACGCACCACAGCAGACCTCGGCATCCGACCCGGACAACCCGGCCGGTCCCGCCGCCGAGGAGGGGGAGTGATGACGTTGGCCGCCGAAATCGACAAGAACGGGACCAGTCCCGAGAAGCTTCTCGCACCCGTCCTGTCCGCCTTCTGGGACGAGCCCGATTCCTGGACGCTGGAGACCTACCGCCGCCACGAGGGGTACGAGGGACTGCGCAAGGCCCTCACCATGTCCCCGGACGACCTCATCGCGTACGTCAAGGACTCCGGTCTGCGCGGCCGCGGCGGCGCGGGCTTCCCCACCGGGATGAAGTGGCAGTTCATCCCGCAGGGCGACGGCAAACCGCACTACCTGGTGGTCAACGCCGACGAGTCGGAGCCCGGGACCTGCAAGGACATCCCGCTCCTCTTCGCCAACCCGCACAGCCTCATCGAAGGCATCGTGATCGCCTGCTACGCGATCCGCTCCTCGCACGCCTTCATCTACCTGCGCGGCGAAGTCGTCCCCGTACTGCGGCGGTTGCACGAAGCCGTGCGCGAGGCGTACGAGGCGGGCTATCTCGGTACGAACATCCTGGGCTCCGGACTCGATCTGGAACTCACCGTGCACGCGGGCGCCGGTGCCTACATCTGCGGTGAGGAGACGGCACTGCTCGACTCGCTCGAAGGGCGCCGCGGCCAGCCCCGGCTGCGCCCGCCCTTCCCCGCGGTCGCCGGTCTGTACGCCTGCCCCACTGTGGTGAACAACGTCGAGTCCATCGCCTCGGTTCCCGCGATCCTGAACAAGGGCAAGGACTGGTTCAAGTCCATGGGCAGCGAGAAGTCCCCGGGCTTCACGCTCTACTCGCTCAGCGGCCACGTCGCAGGACCCGGCCAGTACGAGGCGCCGCTCGGCGTCACCCTGCGCCAGCTGCTCGACATCAGCGGCGGGATGCGCCCCGGCCACCAGCTCAAGTTCTGGACCCCGGGCGGCTCCTCCACCCCGATGTTCACCGACGAGCACCTCGACGTGCCCCTCGACTACGAGGGCGTCGGCGCCGCCGGTTCCATGCTCGGCACCAAGGCGCTCCAGTGCTTCGACGAGACGACGTGCGTCGTGCGCGCCGTCACCCGCTGGACCGAGTTCTACGCCCACGAGTCCTGCGGCAAGTGCACCCCGTGCCGTGAGGGCACCTACTGGCTCGTCCAGTTGCTGCGCGACATCGAGGCGGGCAAGGGGCAGATGTCCGACCTGGAAAAGCTGAACGACATCGCCGACAACATCAACGGCAAGTCGTTCTGCGCGCTGGGCGACGGCGCCGCCTCGCCGATCTTCTCCTCGCTCAAGTACTTCCGCGAGGAGTACGAGCAGCACATCACGGGCCAGGGCTGCCCCTTCGATCCCGCCAAGTCGACCGTCTGGGCCGACGACAAGAACGCTCACCGGGGGGTGAACGCATGACAGTCACCACGAGTGCGCCCTCCGGGGGCGGCGAGGCGGCTCTCCCGCCCGAGGACCTCGTCACGCTGACCATCGACGGCATCGAGATCAGCGTGCCCAAGGGCACCCTGGTCATCCGGGCCGCCGAACTCCTCGGCATCGAGATCCCGCGCTTCTGCGACCACCCGCTCCTCGACCCGGCCGGCGCCTGCCGCCAGTGCATCGTCGAGGTCGAGGGCCAGCGCAAGCCGATGGCGTCCTGCACCATCACCTGCACCGACGGCATGGTCGTCAAGTCGCAGATCACCTCGCCGGTCGCCGACAAGGCACAGCGCGGGGTGATGGAACTCCTGCTCATCAACCACCCGCTGGACTGCCCGGTCTGCGACAAGGGCGGCGAGTGCCCCCTGCAGAACCAGGCGATGTCGCACGGCGACGCGACCTCCCGCTTCGACGGGAAGAAGCGGACGTACGAGAAGCCCGTCCCGATCTCCACCCAGGTGCTGCTGGACCGTGAGCGGTGCGTGCTCTGCGCGCGCTGCACCCGGTTCTCCAACCAGGTGGCGGGCGACCCGATGATCGAGCTGATCGAGCGCGGCGCGCTCCAGCAGGTCGGCACCGGCGAGGGCGACCCGTTCGAGTCGTACTTCTCCGGCAACACCATCCAGATCTGCCCCGTCGGGGCGCTGACCTCGGCGGCCTACCGGTTCCGCTCACGCCCCTTCGACCTGGTGTCGACGCCCTCGGTGTGCGAGCACTGTGCGGGCGGCTGCGCCACCCGCACCGACCACCGGCGCGGCAAGGTCATGCGGCGGCTCGCCTCCAACGACCCCGAGGTCAACGAGGAGTGGCTGTGCGACAAGGGCCGCTTCGGCTTCCGCTACGCGCAGCAGCGCGACCGGCTCACCACCCCGCTGGTGCGGGGCGAGTCCGGTGAGCTGGAACCGGCGAGCTGGCCGGAGGCGCTCGAGGCGGCCGCCGCCGGGCTCTCCGCGGCCCGTGGCCGGACCGGGGTCCTCACGGGCGGCCGGCTGACCGTCGAGGACGCGTACGCGTACGGCAAGTTCGCCCGGATCGCCCTGGACACCAACGACATCGACTTCCGGGCCCGGGTGCACAGCGGCGAGGAGGCCGACTTCCTGGCCGCCCGCGTCGCCGGGCGCGGACGCGACCTGGACGGTTCGGGGGCCACGTACACCTCCCTGGAGAAGGCGCCGGCCGTGCTGCTGGTCGGCTTCGAG
This sequence comes from Streptomyces sp. NPDC127177, assembly GCF_042672475.1. NCBI lineage: Bacteria > Bacillati > Actinomycetota > Actinomycetes > Kitasatosporales > Streptomycetaceae > Streptomyces > Streptomyces sp. NPDC127177. The sequence continues at coordinate 33,299 of NZ_JBHXUW010000032.1, read as the reverse complement.
TCCGAGGAGGAGGCGCCCGGCGTCTTCCTGCGGCTGCGCAAGGCGAACCGCAAGCACGGACAGCGGACCTTCTCCGTCGCCTCGCACGCCACCCGCGGACTCACGAAGGCGGGCGGCACGCTGCTGCCCGCCGCCCCCGGCACCGAGACCGAGTGGCTGGACGCGATCGCGGGCGGTGTCGGCCTGGACGGCGACGGAGCCGCGGCGGCCGAGGCGCTGCGCGGCGAAGGCGCCCTGATCGTGGTCGGCGAACGGCTGGCCGGTGTGCCGGGCGGCCTGAGCGCCGCGGTACGGACGGCGACCGCCACCGGCGCCACCCTGGTGTGGATCCCGCGCCGGGCCGGCGAACGCGGTGCGGTGGAGGCGGGCGCGCTCCCGTCGCTGCTGCCCGGCGGCCGTCCGGCCACCGACCCGCGGGCCCGGGACGAGGTGGCGGCGCTCTGGGGCGTCGCCGAACTCCCCGCCGGATTCGGCCGCGACACCGGCCAGATCATCGAGGCCGCGGCCACCGGTGAACTGGGCGCGCTGCTCGTCGCCGGCGTCGAGACGGCGGACCTGCCCGACCCGGACCGGGCCCTGGAGGCCCTGGACCGGGTCGGATTCCTCGTCTCGCTGGAGCTCCGCCCCAGCGAGGTCACCGACCGCGCCGATGTGGTGTTCCCGGTCGCGGCCGTCGCCGAGAAGTCCGGCACCTTCCTCAACTGGGAGGGCAGGGCGCGGATGTTCGAGGCCGCGCTGAAGCCGGAGCAGATGTCCAGGACCCTCGCGCCGGGCGACGCCCGGGTGCTGCACATGCTGGCCGACGCGCTCGACGTCCACTTCGCGCTCCCGGACCTGCGGTCCGCCCGCCGCGAGCTGGACCGGCTCGGCGGATGGCAGGGCACCCACGCGGACGACCCGCGCGAGCCGGCCCAGCCGCTGCCCAGGCCCGGCGACGGCGAGGCGGTCCTCGCGGGCCACCGGATGCTGCTCGACCTGGGCCGGCTCCAGGAGGGCGATACGGCGCTGGCCGGAACCCGGCACGCCGCGGTCGCCCGGCTCTCCGCCGTCACCGCCGCCGAGACCGGCGTCAAGGACGGCGATCTGCTGTCCGTCAGCGGCCCGGCGGGCAGCGTCGAACTCCCGCTCCAGGTCACGGACATGCCCGACCGGGTGGTCTGGGTGCCGCTGAACTCCGTCGGACGGGGTGTGCCGGCCGGTACCGGCACCCAGCCCGGCGGTCTGGTGCGGATCGGTCCCGCCGCATCGGGTACTCCCGACGTCACACCGGAGGTGCGAGCGTGACTGCCTTCGCTCAACTGGCCGCGGTCCCGCACGGCGAAGTGCTCGCCGCCGAGGACCTGTCGATGTTCGGCACCGACCCCTGGTGGCTCGTCGTCATCAAGGCGGTCTTCTGCTTCGCGTTCCTGATGGTGACCGTGCTCTTCTCCATCGTGTGGGAGCGCAAGGTCGTCGCCTGGATGCAGCTGCGCATCGGCCCCAACCGGCACGGCCCCTGGGGCATGCTCCAGTCGCTCGCCGACGGCATCAAGCTGATGCTGAAGGAAGACGTCATCGTCAAGCGGGCCGACAAGGTCGTCTACGTCCTCGCCCCGATCGTGGCCGCCGTACCGGCGTTCATGGCGATCGCGGTGATCCCGTTCGGCCCGTCCGGCAACGAGGTCTCGATCTTCGGACACCGCACGGCGATGCAGCTCACCGACCTGCCGATCGCGATGCTCTACATCCTCGCGGTCGCCTCGGTCGGGATCTACGGCATCGTGCTGGCGGGCTGGTCCTCCGGATCGACGTACCCGCTGCTCGGCGGATTGCGCTCGTGCGCGCAGATGATCTCCTACGAGATCGCGATGGGCGCCGCGTTCGCCTCGGTCTTCCTCTACTCCGGGTCGATGTCGACCTCGAAGATCGTGGAGGCGCAGCAGGACCGCTGGTTCATCATCCTGCTGCCGGTCTCGTTCATCATCTACATCGTCACGATGGTCGGTGAGACCAACCGCGCCCCGTTCGACATGCCTGAGTCCGAGGGCGACCTGGTCGGCGGCTTCAACACCGAGTACTCGTCGATCAAGTTCGCGATGTTCATGCTCGCCGAGTACGTCAACATGGTGACCGTCTCCGCGGTCTCCATCACCCTGTTCCTGGGCGGCTGGCGGGCCCCGTGGCCGATCAGCACCTTCTGGGAGGGCGCGAACCACGGCTGGTGGCCGATGCTCTGGTTCGTCATCAAGGTCCAGCTGCTGCTGTTCTTCTTCATCTGGCTGCGCGGCACGCTGCCCCGGGTCCGCTACGACCAGCTGATGAAGCTCGGCTGGAAGGTCCTGATCCCGGTCTCGGTGGTCTGGCTGATGCTGGTCGCCACGGTGCGGGCGCTGCGCAACGAGGGCTACGACTACTCGAAGATCCTGCTCTACGTGGCCGGGGCCGTGATCGCTGTCCTGCTGATCTCCTTCGTCGTCGACATCTTCCGCGACAAGAAGGGCCGGGCCGCCGCTGCGGACGCGGAACCGGAGCCGGCGTTCGACCCGATGGCGGGCGGTTTCCCGGTGCCACCACTGCCCGGACAGACCCTGCCGCCGGTGCCCAGGCGCAGGCCGCGGCGCGAGCGGGAGCTCGTTGTCAGTGGTGGGGCGGATACTCAGAGTGACGGAAATCCGAGTGACGGAAAGGAGGCCGACCATGTCTGAACTGCCTGAGTCGCGGGGGTCCGAGAGGCCCCCGAAGGCCACCGGGCCGACGGGGTCGACAGCGGCCTCGGGGGCCTCGGGGGCCGGTGGGTCCGCGCAGTCCCCGCAGTCCTCGGAGGACAAGTTCCAGAATCCGGTGGCCGGCTTCGGCGTGACCTTCAAGGCCATGTTCAAGAAGCGGCTGACCGAGCAGTATCCGGAGACGCCGAAGGTGACGGCGCCGCGCTTCCACGGCCGGCACCAGCTCAACCGCCACCCGGACGGCCTGGAGAAGTGCGTCGGCTGCGAGCTGTGCGCCTGGGCCTGTCCGGCCGACGCGATCTACGTCGAGGGCGCGGACAACACGGATGAGGAGCGCTACTCCCCGGGGGAGCGCTACGGCCGCGTCTACCAGATCAACTACGCGCGCTGCATCCTCTGCGGACTGTGCATCGAGGCCTGCCCGACCCGGGCGCTCACGATGACCAACGAGTTCGAGCTCGCCAACACCACCCGCGAGAGCCTCATCTACACCAAGGACGAGCTGCTCGCGGGCCTGGAGGAAGGCATGGTCGACAGCCCGCACGCGATCTTCCCCGGCACGGACGAACAGGACTACTACCGGGGCCTGGTGACCGAGGTCGCCCCCGGTACGGAACGCCAGGTCGCCGTCTCCAAGGGCGAGAAGCCGTCGGACGCCGACAGCGAGAGCAACGGTTCGACGCAGGAGGTGGACGCATGACCGGCCTGGCCGCCGCGGCCTCCCAGACCTCGACCGGTGAGGCCTTCCAGTTCTGGGTGCTCGGCACCGTCGCCGTGATCGGCGCGCTGTCCACCGTACTGATGAAGAGGGCCGTGCACAGTGCGCTCAGCCTCGCCGGGACCATGATCATCCTGGCTGTCTTCTACCTCGCCAACGGCGCCTACTTCCTGGGCATCGTCCAGATCGTCGTCTACACCGGCGCGATCATGATGCTGTTCCTCTTCGTGGTCATGCTCGTCGGTGTCACGGCGGCCGACTCGCTGAAGGAGACGCTCAAGGGCCAGCGCTGGCTGGCCGTCGCCTGCGGGCTCGGCTTCGGCATCCTGCTGATCGCCGGCATCGGCAACGCCGGCCTGCACAGCTTCAACGGGCTCGGCGCTGCCAACGCGGCGCACGGCGGAAACGTGGAGGGGCTCGCCAGCCTCATCTTCACCAAGTACGTCTTCGCCTTCGAGATCACCGGCGCCCTGCTGATCACCGCGACCGTCGGCGCGATGGTGCTCACCCACCGCGAGCGCACCGAACGGGCCAAGACCCAGCGGGAGATGTCCGAGGAGCGCGTACGCAGCAGTCATCTGCCGCCGCTGCCCGCCCCCGGCGTCTACGCCCGGCACAACGCCGTGGACATCGCGGGCCTGCTCCCCGACGGCACACCGTCCGAACTGACCGTGATGCAGACGCTGCGCAAGCGCGGCCAGATGCGCGACGTGTCCAACGAGTCGCTGGAAGAGCTCAAGGCACTGGAGCAGCGCTCCGGTGAGCGGCTCGGCCGGGGCAACGCCGAAGAAGAGGAGGTCGCCAAGTGAATCCGGTCAACTACCTCTATCTCGCCGCACTGTTGTTCACCATCGGCGCGTCCGGGGTGCTGATCAGGCGGAACGCGATCGTGGTGTTCATGTGCGTGGAGCTGATGCTCAACGCCTGCAACCTCGCGTTCGTCACCTTCTCCCGTATGCACGGCAACCTCGACGGCCAGATCATCGCCTTCTTCACGATGGTCGTCGCCGCCGCGGAGGTCGTCGTCGGGCTCGCGATCATCGTGTCGCTGTTCCGTTCCCGCCACTCGGCCTCGGTCGACGACGCCAGCCTGATGAAGCTGTAGAGGGGCGCTTGTACCGTGGAGAACCTGATTGCGCTGCTTGTCGCGGCGCCCCTGCTCGGAGCGGCGGTGCTGCTCTGCGGCGGCCGGCGGCTCGACCGTGTGGGCCACTGGCTCGGCACCCTGCTCGCCGCCGGCTCCTTCGTCATCGGCGTGGTGCTCTTCCTCGACATGCTGGGGAAGGGCGCCGAGGACCGGGCCCTGCACCAGAAGCTGTTCAGCTGGATTCCGGTCGAGGGCTTCCAGGCCGACGTGGCCTTCCAGCTCGACCAGCTGTCGATGACGTTCGTCCTGCTGATCACCGGTGTGGGCACGCTGATCCACATCTACTCGATCGGCTACATGGAGCACGACGAGCGCCGTCGCCGCTTCTTCGGCTATCTGAACCTGTTCCTCGCGGCGATGCTGATCCTGGTCGTCGCCGACAACTACCTGCTGCTGTACGTCGGGTGGGAGGGCGTCGGCCTGGCGTCGTACCTGCTCATCGGCTTCTGGCAGCACAAGCCCAGCGCGGCCACCGCCGCGAAGAAGGCCTTCCTGGTCAACCGGGTCGGCGACATGGGCCTGTCGATCGCGATCATGCTGATGTTCACCACCTTCGGCACCTTCGCCTTCGGCCCCGTCCTGGACGCCGCGGGCAACGGCCAGACGGGCGAGGGCAAGCTGACGGCGATCGGCCTGATGCTGCTGCTCGCCGCCTGCGGTAAGTCCGCCCAGGTGCCGCTGCAGTCCTGGCTGGGTGACGCGATGGAGGGCCCGACCCCGGTCTCGGCCCTGATCCACGCCGCCACCATGGTGACCGCGGGCGTCTACCTCGTCGTCCGCTCCGGCGTGATCTTCAACAACGCCCCGGACGCACAGCTGGTCGTCGTGGTCGTCGGTGCGGTCACCCTGATCTTCGGGGCGATCGTCGGTTGCGCGAAGGACGACATCAAGAAGGCCCTCGCGGGCTCGACGATGTCGCAGATCGGCTACATGATGCTGGCCGCCGGGCTCGGCCCGATCGGCTACGTCTTCGCGATCATGCACCTGGTGACGCACGGCTTCTTCAAGGCCGGTCTCTTCCTCGGCGCCGGTTCGGTCATGCACGGCATGAACGACGAGGTCGACATGAGGAAGTTCGGCGGACTGCGCAAGTACATGCCGGTCACCTTCATCACCTTCGGCCTCGGCTATCTCGCGATCATCGGCTTCCCCGGACTGTCCGGCTTCTTCTCCAAGGACAAGATCATCGAGGCTGCCTTCGCCAAGGGCGGCACCGAGGGCTGGATCCTCGGAGCGGTCACGCTGCTGGGCGCCGCGATCACCGCGTTCTACATGACGCGCGTGATGCTGCTGACGTTCTTCGGCGAGAAGCGCTGGCAGCCCGACGCGGACGGCCACGAGCCGCATCCGCACGAGTCCCCGAAGTCCATGACCATCCCGATGATCGTGCTCGCGTTCGGCTCGGTCTTCGCCGGAGGCTTCTTCTCCATCGGCGACCGCTTCCTGCACTGGCTGGAGCCCGTCACCGGCCACGACCACGGGGACGCCCCGATCGGCGCGGCCACCGTCACCGCCGCCACCATGGTGGTGCTCGTCATCGGTGTCGGCATCGCCTGGGCGATGTACGGACGCAAGCCGGTGCCCGCGGTCGCCCCGCGCGGCTCGCTGCTCACCCGGGCCGCCCGCCGCGATCTCCTCCAGGACGACTTCAACCACGTGGTGCTGGTCCGCGGCGGCGAGCACCTCACCCGCTCGCTGGTCTACGTCGACCACACCCTGGTCGACGGCGTCGTCAACGGCACGGCCGCCTCCATGGGCGGGCTCTCCGGCCGGCTGCGCAAACTGCAGAACGGCTACGCCCGCTCCTACGCGGTCTCGATGTTCGGCGGTACGGCGGTCGTCATCGCCGCGACCCTGCTGATGAGGGCGGTCTGATCACATGTCCTTTCCCCTCCTGACAGCGACGGCGGCGCTCCCGGCGATCGGCGCGGTCGCCACCGCCGCGGTCCCGGCCGCGCGGCGCACGTTCGCCAAATGGCTGGCGCTGCTCTTCTCACTCGCCACCCTGGTCCTGGCGGGCGTCGCGCTCGCCCGCTTCGAACCGGGCGGCAGCCGCTACCAGCTCACCGAATCGCACGCCTGGATCAAGGACTTCGGTGTGCGGTACGAGCTGGGGGTGGACGGCATCGGGGTGGCGCTCATGGCGCTCACCGCCCTGCTGATCCCCTTCGTCATCCTGGCCGGCTGGCACGACGCCGACCCCCTGGAGACGAACTCCTCGCGCTGGCGCCCCACCCAGGGCTTCTTCGCCCTGATCCTGATGGTGGAGGCGATGGTGGTCCTCTCCTTCGAGGCCACCGACGTCTTCCTCTTCTACATCCTCTTCGAAGCCATGCTCATCCCGATGTACTTCCTCATCGGCGGCTTCGGGGACCGGGCCCACAACGGGAGCGACGAGAACGCCGCCGCGCAACGCTCGTACGCGGCGGTGAAGTTCCTCCTCTACAACCTGGTCGGCGGCCTCATCATGCTGGCCGCGGTGATCGGGCTGTACACCGTCGCGGGGACGTTCTCGCTCTCCGAGATCGCCGAGGCCCGCGCCAACGGCACGTTCTCCATGGCGACCGGCACCGAGCGCTGGCTCTTCCTCGGGTTCTTCTTCGCCTTCGCGGTGAAGGCCCCGCTGTGGCCGCTGCACACCTGGCTGCCCAACGCCATGGGTGAGGCGACCACCCCGGTCGCCGTGCTGATCACCGCGGTCGTCGACAAGGTCGGCACCTTCGCGATGCTCCGCTTCTGCCTCCAGCTCTTCCCGGAGGCCAGCAAGTGGGCCACCCCGGTGGTCCTGGTCCTGGCGCTGATCAGCATCGTCTACGGGGCGCTGCTCGCCGTAGGCCAGCGCGACATCAAGCGGCTGATCGCCTACGCGTCGATCTCGCACTTCGGCTTCATCATCCTGGGCATCTTCGCGATGACCAGCCAGGGCCAGTCTGGTGCGACGCTCTACATGGTCAACCACGGCATCTCGACGGCCGCGCTGATGCTGGTGGCGGGCTTCCTGATCACCCGGCGCGGATCGCGGCTCATCGCCGACTACGGCGGAGTGCAGAAGGTGGCCCCGGTTCTGGCCGGCACCTTCCTGATCGGTGGTCTGGCCACCCTCTCGCTGCCGGGGCTCGCCCCGTTCGTCAGCGAGTTCCTGGTCCTGGTCGGCGCGTTCTCCGCGTATCCCGCGGTCGGCATCATCGCCACCACCGGGATCGTGCTCGCCGCGATCTACGTCCTCGTCCTCTACCAGCGGACGATGACGGGACCGGTCAAGGCCGAGGTCCAGGGCATGGCGGACCTCAAGGTCCGTGAGCTGGTGGTGGTCGTCCCGCTGATCGCACTGCTGATCTTCCTGGGCGTCTACCCGAAGCCGCTGACGGACATCGTCAACCCGGCGGTGCAGCACACCATGTCGGACGTACAGAAGAAGGACCCCCAGCCCGAGGTGGAGGCCGCCAAGTGAGCGCAACAGCTGTCCACAGCCTGTGGACAACGGCGAGCGGGGTGACTACGGCCGCCCCGGAGAAGTTCACGGCGCCGGTCATCGAGTACGCCCAGCTGACCCCGGTCCTGATCGTGATCGGTGTCGCCGTCCTGGGCGTGCTCGTCGAGGCCTTCGTGCCGCGCCGTGCCCGCTACTACACGCAGGTCTTCCTGGCGGTCGTCGCCCTCGTCGCCGCGTTCGCCGCGGTGATCGGCCTGGCGGCCGGCGGATACGGTACGACAAAGGCGCACATCGCCGCGATGGGGGCCGTGGCCGTCGACGGGCCCGCACTGTTCCTCCAGGGCACCATCCTGCTGACGTCCCTGGTCGCCGTCTTCACCTTCGCCGAGCGGCGGCTCGATCCCGAGTCGCACGGAAGCCGCGTCGACTCGTTCGCCGCGCAGGCCGCATCGGTCCCCGGCAGCGACAGCGAGAAGGCCGCCGTCAAGGCCGGGTTCACCACCACCGAGGTCTTTCCGCTGCTCCTCTTCTCGGTGGCGGGCATGCTGGTCTTCCCCGCCGCCAACGATCTGCTGACGCTCTTCGTGGCCCTGGAAGTCTTCTCGCTCCCGCTCTACCTCCTGTGCGCCGTCGCCCGCCGCAAGCGGCTGATGTCGCAGGAGGCCGCGGTGAAGTACTTCCTGCTCGGCGCCTTCTCCTCGGCGTTCCTGCTCTTCGGGATCGCCCTGCTGTACGGGTACGCGGGCTCCGTCTCGTACGCGAAGATCGCCTCCGTCGTCGACGGCTCGATCCAGCAGATCGACCCGGCGCTCGCCGACACCATGGGCAACGACGCGCTGCTGCTCATCGGCGGCGCGATGATCCTCACCGGCCTGCTCTTCAAGGTCGGCGCCGTCCCGTTCCACATGTGGACCCCGGACGTCTACCAGGGCGCCCCGACCCCGGTCACCGGCTTCATGGCCGCGGCCACGAAGGTCGCCGCGTTCGGTGCGCTGCTGCGCCTGCTGTACGTGGTGGTCCCGGGCCTCACCTGGGACCTGCGGCCGGTCATGTGGGGCGTCGCGATCCTCACGATGCTGGGCGGTGCGATCGTCGCCATCACCCAGACCGACATCAAGCGGCTGCTGGCCTACTCCTCGATCGCGCACGCCGGCTTCATCCTGGCCGGTGCCATCGCGGCCACGCCGGAGGGCATCTCCTCGGTCCTCTTCTACCTGGCCACGTACTCCTTCGTGACCGTCGGCGCCTTCGCCGTCGTCACCCTGGTGCGCGACGCGGGCGGCGAGGCGACGCACCTGTCGAAGTGGGCCGGGCTCGGCCGGCGCTCCCCGCTGGTCGCCGCGGTCTTCGCGGTGTTCCTGCTGGCCTTCGCCGGTATCCCGCTCACCTCGGGCTTCTCCGGGAAGTTCGCGGTGTTCAAGGCCGCGGCCGACGGTGGCGCGGGCGGACTGGTCGTCGTCGGTGTGATCTCCTCGGCGATCGCCGCGTTCTTCTATATCCGGGTCATCGTGCTGATGTTCTTCAGCGAGCCGAAGGCGGACGGCCCCACGGTCGCCGTCCCGTCTCCGCTGACGATGACCACGATCGCGGTCGGCGTCGCGGTCACCCTGGTGCTGGGCCTGGCCCCGCAGTACTTCCTGGACCTGGCAGGCCAGGCGGGGGTCTTCGTGCGGTAGCGGGTAGCGCGCACCACTGCCGGACAGCGCCGGACGGGCTTGGAGGTCAAGCCCGTCCGGCGTTGTCGTAGGCGGCGCCTATCGTGGCAGGGGAGAGCGCAGGGACAGAACGGGACAGCCGTCGGGGGAACAGAGCGACGATGAGCAGGACGGGCGGGACGGGCGTGACGGACGTGACCATGAGCGTGACCGAGAGCGATGCGCAGGAGACGCTCCACCGGGTCTTCGGGTACGAGACGTTCCGGGGCGAGCAGGAAGCCGTCGTCGACCATGTGGTCGCGGGCGGGGACGCCGTCGTGCTGATGCCGACCGGTGGCGGCAAGTCGCTCTGCTACCAGATCCCGTCCCTGGTCAGATCCGGCACGGGCATCGTCATCTCGCCCCTGATCGCCCTGATGCAGGACCAGGTGGACGCGCTGCGGGCGCTGGGCGTGCGGGCCGGATTCGTGAACTCCACGCAGGATTTCGACGAGCGGCGCTCCATGGAGGCCCAGTTCGTCGCCGGAGAGCTGGACCTGCTCTACCTGGCCCCGGAGCGGCTCCGGCTGGACTCCACCCTCGGGCTGCTCTCCCGCGGTGAGATCTCCGTCTTCGCGATCGACGAGGCGCACTGCGTCGCCCAGTGGGGCCACGACTTCCGGCCCGACTACCTGGCCCTGTCCGTACTGGGCGAGCGCTGGCCCGACGTACCCCGCATCGCGCTGACGGCGACGGCGACGGAGGCCACCCACCGGGAGATCACCCAGCGCCTCGGCATGCCGGACGCCAAGCACTTCGTGGCGGGCTTCGACCGGCCCAACATCCAGTACCGCATCGTGCCCAAGGCCGACCCGAAGAAGCAGCTGCTGTCCTTCCTCAAGGAGGAGCACGCCGGGGACGCCGGCATCGTCTACTGCCTCTCGCGTAATTCGACCGAGAAGACCGCCGAGTACCTCTGCCGCAACGGCATCGAGGCCGTCCCGTACCACGCGGGTCTGGACGCCGGCACCCGAGCGGTCCACCAGTCCCGCTTCCTGCGCGAGGAGGGCCTGGTCGTCGTCGCGACGATCGCCTTCGGCATGGGCATCGACAAGCCGGACGTGCGCTTCGTCGCCCACCTCGACCTGCCGAAGTCCGTGGAGGGCTACTACCAGGAGACCGGCCGGGCCGGCCGTGACGGCGCCCCCTCCACGGCCTGGATGGCCTACGGACTCCAGGACGTCGTCCAGCAGCGCAAGCTCATCCAGGGCGGCGAGGGCGACGAGGCCTTCCGTCGCCGGGCCGCCTCCCACCTGGACTCCATGCTGGCCCTGTGCGAGACGGTGCAGTGCCGCCGGGCCCAGCTGCTGAAGTACTTCGGCCAGGAGCCCACCGCCGCCTCCTGCGGCAACTGCGACACCTGCCTGGCCCCGCCCGAGACGTGGGACGGCACGGTGGTCTCCCAGAAGCTGCTGTCCACGGTCGTACGGCTGAAGCGGGAGCGCGGACAGAAGTTCGGCGCGGGCCAGATCATCGACATCCTGCTGGGCCGCAAGACGGCGAAGGTGATCCAGTTCGACCACGACCAGCTTTCCGTGTTCGGCATCGGCGAGGAGCTGGCCGAGGCGGAATGGCGGGGCGTGGTCCGTCAGTTGCTCGCCCAGGGCCTGATCGCCGTCGAGGGCGAGTACGGCACGCTGGTTCTCACCGAGGAGAGCGGTTCCGTCCTCGGCCGGGAGCGCGAGGTGCTGCTCCGCAAGGAACCGAAGAAGGCCGCACCGGCCCGCTCCTCCTCTTCGAAGAGCGGCAAGGGCAGGGCGGCAGCCGTCGCCGATCTCCCGGAGTCGGCCGTCCCGGTCTTCGAGGCCCTGCGCGCCTGGCGCGGCGCCCAGGCCAAGGAGCTCGGCCTCCCGGCGTACGTGATCTTCCACGACGCGACGCTGCGGGAGATCGCGGCGCTGCGGCCGGGCTCGCTCGCGGAGCTGGGCGGCATCAGCGGCCTGGGCGAGAAGAAGCTCGCGACGTACGGCGAGGGCGTGCTGGAGGTGCTGGCGGGGCTCCCGGACGCCGACGCGGGGCCTGCGGCCCCGGCGGGCGCGGACGCGGATACGGGCGCGGATGCGGCTCCGGCCTCGTCCCCGACGCCTGATACGGCTCCCGCCCAGGCGGAGACGGCTCCGGCCCAGGCGCCCCCGGCTCCCGCCCACGCGGCCCCGGCCCGGGTGCCCGCGCCGGCTCCGGCCCCTGCCGCTCCGGCAGCCGATCCGGAGTTCGGGTGGGACGAGGAGCCGCCCGAGTTCGACTGAGGCGGGTGCCGGGGGTGCGGCGGCCGGTCCGCGCGGCGGCCGGTCCGCGCGGCGGTCGGTCCGCGCGGCGGTCGGTCCGCGCGGCGGTCGGTTCACGCGAGGCCGCGTGGACGAGTCACGCGCCCTTGACCGCCATCCCCCGCCCCGCGTACGCCCGGACATCCGCGTCCGGGTCCGCGCGGCGGCCGTTCCGCGCGGCGGCCGGTTCACGCGAGGCCGTGTGGACGAGTCACGCGCCCTTGACCGCCATCCCCCGCCCCGCGTACGCCCGGACATCCGCGTCCGGGTCCGCGACCGCCCCGGCCAGGGACTCCCGCGCCGCCGAGTCGTCCGGGTGACGCAGCAGTGCGAGCACCGCCGCCTTGCGCACGTCGGCGTTCGGGTCGGCCAGGGCGGCGGCCAGCGGGGGAACAGCGAGCCCCGGGTCCGCCGAGGAGAGGCCCTTCGCGGCGCCCGCCCGGACCTGCCAGGCCGGGTCCGTCAGCGCGGCAACCGCCCGCTCGGCGTACGGAGCCGGGCAGCCCGTCTCCGCGAGCGCGCCCAGGGCCGCCGCGCGGACCAGCGCGTCCGGGTCGTCCAGCAGCGGGGCGAGCGGTTCCGGTGCCGGGGAGCGGACCGCAGCCAGGCCCTTCGCCACCGCCACCCGCACCTCACGGGACGGGTCCGATGCGGCCAGGACCAGCCCGGCGACGGCGTCCACCGACACCAGCGCACGCACGGTCTCGACCCGCACATCGAGATCCGGGTCGGTCAGCGTGCCGGCGTACAGTTCCGCGTCGCCCAGCCGCAGCGCCCGCAGGGTGTCCAGCGCGGCGGCCCGGACCACCGGGTCGGCCGAGGCGAGTGCGGTGACCAGGGGGGTCCGCAGCGCCGGTTCGGGGTTCAGCACCTCGACCAGTTCGCGCAGGGACGCGGCGACGGCCGCGCGGACGGCCGGGTCCGGATCGCCCAGCGCCGCGGCCAGTGCGGGGCCGGCGCCCGGCGGGGTCGACTCGGTGAGCGCGGCGACCGCCGCCCGGCGGACGGCCGGGTCGGGGTCGGCCAGGTAGGGGGCGAGGGCCGCCAGTCCGGGTTCGCCCTCGCTCAGGGCGAGGAGCTCCAGAATGCGCGGCGATGTGGAGACGACGGGACCGGGCACGGCGGCGGCACCCGTACGCGGCGAGCCGGACACCGGTGCCGCGTCGCGCGCCCCCGCCGTCCCCACTCCCTCGGGCTCCACCTCGCCGATCCGCCGCACCGGCCCGCCGGCCGGGGCGAAGCCCTCCACCGGAACCAGGTAGGGCGCCACCGGGCGAGCCGTGAACTCCATGGCCCCGGAAGCCGACTTGTACAGGTCCAGGTGGTGGAACCAGTCCGTGTCGTCCCGCTCCGGATGGTCCGTGCGCTCGTGGTAGAGGCCCCAGCGGGACTCCGTGCGGGCCAGTGAGGAGCGGGCCGCCATCTCCGCGCAGTCCCGGATGAACGACACCTCGGCGCACCGCATCAGCTCGTGCGGGGTCTTCGCACCCATCTGCGCGAGGTCCGTGCGCATCCGCTCGAAGGACTCCAGGGCGATCGAGAGCCGGGCGCCGGACTTCGGCGGGGCCACGTAGTCGTTCACGAAACGGCGCAGCTTGTACTCCACCTGCGGCTGCGGCGGCCCGTCCGGGTTGCGCAGTGGCCGGTAGACCAGCTCGTGCGCGGCCCGCAGCTGGTCGGCCGGCAACTCGCCCTCGTACGCGGTGAACCGGGCCGCGTCCGCGCCCGCCAGATCACCGAAGACGAACGCGCCGATCATGTAGTTGTGCGGGACGCAGGCCAGGTCACCGGCCGCGTAGAGGCGCTCGACCGTGGTCCGGGCGTGGTCGTCGACCCGGACGCCGGAGGCCGAATGGCCGCCGCACAGGCCGATCTCCGAGATGTGCATCTCGATGTCGTGGGTGCGGTAGTCGTGGCCGCGCCCCGCGTGGAACGTGCCGCGGGTCGGCCGCTCGGTGGAGTGCAGGATCGACTCCAGCGCACTGACGGACTCCTCCGGCAGATGGCTCAGCTTCAGGTAGACCGGCCCCCGGTCGGAGGCCACTTCCGCCGCGAACTCGGCCATCATCTGCCCCGACCAGTAGTCGGAGTCCACGAAGCGTTCGCCGTGCCGGTTGACCTGGTAGCCCCCGAAGGGGTTCGCCACGTACGCGCAGGCCGGACCGTTGTAGTCCTTGATCAGCGGGTTGATCTGGAAGCACTCGATGCCGGTCAGCTCGGCGCCCGCGTGGTACGCCATGGCATAGCCGTCACCTGCGTTGGTCGGGTTCTCGTAGGTGCCGTAGAGGTAGCCGGAGGCGGGCAGTCCGAGCCGGCCGCAGGCTCCGGTGGCCAGGACGACCGCGCCCGCGCGGACCGTGACGAACCGTCCGGTGCGGGTGTTGAAGCCGGCCGCGCCGATGGCCCGGCCGTCGTCGCCGGTGAGGATGCGCACGGGCATGACACGGTTCTCGATCCGGATGCGTTCGCGCATCTCGCGGCGGCGCAGCTGCCGGTAGAGGACCTTCTTCACGTCCTTGCCCTCGGGCATCGGCAGCACGTACGAACCGGAGCGGTGCACCTGGCGCACCGCGTACTCGCCGTGCTCGTCCTTCTCGAACTTCACCCCGTACGACTCCAGCCGCCGCACCATGTCGAAGCCGCGCGTCGCGGTCTGGCGGACGGTGGACTGGTCGACGATGCCGTCGTTGGCGCGGGTGATCTCGGCGACGTAGTCGTCGGGTTCGGCGCGGCCCGGGATCACCGCGTTGTTCACGCCGTCCATGCCCATGGCCAGGGCGCCCGAGTGACGGACGTGCGCCTTCTCCAGCAGGAGGACCGAGGCGCCGTGCTCGGCGGCGGTGAGGGCCGCCATCGTGCCGGCCGTACCGCCGCCGACCACCAGCACGTCGCAGGAGAGTTCCTCGGCGTCGGCGAGGGCGGGGATCTGCACGGGAGGGCCTTTCCGGAGAGGGGAGTTCAGGGGGTGAGGGATTCCAGGACCTCGCGGCGCAGTGCGACCGTCGCGGGGTCGGTACGGGCCGCGCGTTCGCGCGGGCGGGGCACGGTCAGCACCCGGCCGGTGGAGAGCAGCGCGACGCGGTCCCCGAGGAACAGCGCCTCGTCCACGTCGTGCGTGACGAAGACGACGGTGGCGCCGGTGCCCTGGAGCACCTCGACGAGCAACTGCTGCATCCCGGCCCTGGTCTGGGCGTCCAGCGCGCCGAACGGTTCGTCCATCAGGACCGCGCGCGGCCCGCCGGCCAGGGCGCGGGCCAGCTGGACGCGCTGGCGCTGACCGCCGGAGATCCGGTGCGGGAGCTTGGTGGCGTGCTCCTCCAGGCCGACTCTGGCCAGCCACTCCGCTGCCCGTTCCCGGCGTTCGGCGCGCCGGACCCCCTGGATGGCGAGGGGCAGTTCGACGTTGGCTCGGACCGTGCGCCAGGGGAGCAGCGCGTCGTCCTGGAAGACGAGGGCCCGTTCGGCGCGGGGCGCGGTGACGGGTTCGCCGTCCTGGCGGACCTCGCCGCCGAGTGGCGGCAGCAGCCCGGCCAGCGTGCGCAGCAGGGTCGACTTCCCGCAGCCGGACGGGCCGACGACGGTGAGGATCTCGCCCGGCACGACGTCGAGGCCGACGCCGGTCAGGACGGGCACCCCGGCCCGGCCGAGCGTGGCATCGCGCAGGGTGAGCCGGACGCCGTGGGGGTGGGTCGAAACAGCGCTGGTCATGAACGCACCCGTTCCTGTGCGGTACGGACGGAGGGGGCGGCGGGCGCGGCCGGGGCGGGCCGCCGGCGGCGTACGGGAGCCGCAGACCGGCCCTCCGTACGCGGCAGCCACCGGGTCAGCCGGCGGCCCAGCAGCTCCACGGCCGTCGACGTCAGCCAGCCGAGCAGACCGATGGTGACCATGCCGACGAAGACGCCGGGGTAGTCGACGACCGTGTAGTCCTGCCAGGTGCGGTAGCCGACCCCGTACTCGCCGGAGATCATCTCGGCGGAGATCACACAGATCCACGACACCCCGATGCCCACGGAGAGACCGCCGAGGATGCCGGGGAGCGCGCCGGGCAGCACGACGGACCACAGGATCCGCCACCGCCCGCCGCCCATCGTCAGGACGGCCTCCTCCCACACCGGGGTCAGCGCCCGGACGGCGTGCCGGGTGGAGACCATGACGGGGAAGAACGCCGCCGTGCAGGTGATGAAGACGATGCCCTGCTCATTGCTCGGGAAGAGCAGGATCGCGACAGGGACGAGCGCGATCGCCGGTACGGGCCGCAGTACTTCGAGGACCGGGCCGAGCAGATCGGCGGCGAGCCGCGACCGGGCGACGGCCGTGCCGACGGTGACCCCGAGTACGGCGGCCAGCGCGAAGCCGGTGACGATCCGGGTCAGGCTGTCGGTGAGGTCCTGCCAGTACGCGTCGCCGGAGATCCGGTCCGCGTAGGCGCGGGCCACCTCCGTCACCGTCGGGAACTGCTCGAAGCGCAGCCACAGGTTGATGTCGTAGGAGGTGAGCACCTGCCAGAGGCCGAGGGCCGCGATCAGGGAGAGCGCCCGCCGCACCAGGGACCAGCGGCGGCTCATGAGGCGGACCGGGCTCGGGCCAGCGCGGTGGTGTACGGGACGGTACGGGCGCCGGGGTGCGCCGCCACATCGGCGCGGGCCGCGGACTGCGTGACGTACGGCCGCAGTTCGGAGCCGTCGGCGACCCACACCGCCCGGTCCGCGAACCACAGCGTGCCGGTGCGTGCGTCGGGGACGTACGCCGTGCGGACCGTGTCGCGGTGCGCGGCCACGTACCGCAGCAGGGCGACGGGGGTGGGGAACGCGGTCGTCGCGTCCTTCCCCTTCAGCCACACCTCGCCACCGCGCCGGGCGGGCGGACCGGCGGCGAGGGCCTTGGCGTAGCCGGTGCCGTACACCCGCTTCAGGTAGCTGTCGTCGACGAAGCCGTCCACGTCGACGTCGCCGACGAGTTTCGCCGAGCGCAGTACCGGGACGTCCTTCTTCAGGGCGGCGATCAGGGCGGGCTTCAGGGTGGTGTCGAAGGTGGCGATGCCCTGGGCGCCGTTGTAGAGGTGGACGACCTCGGCGGGCAGTCCGGTGGCCTTCGCGACGGACTCGGACGCGGCGACCGGGTGCTCGTGCAGATAGTCGGTCGCCCGGCCCTGGGCGCGCAGGAAGTCCTCCACCAAGGCCGGCCGCTTCTTCGCGAAGTCCTGGCGGACCGTGACCCCGTGGAAGGTCGGCAGGCTCAGCTCGGCGCCGTCGTACAGCGCCTTCGCCTTGCCCTGGAAGGCGAGCAGTCCGGGCCACGCCACGAACTGCGACAGGGCGTCCGCGCTGCCCGACTGGAGTGCCGAAGCACCCACGGCGGGCTGCTGGTTGAGCTTGCGGATGTCCTTCTCCGGGTCGAGCCCGGCCTGCTGGAGCGCGCGGACGAGGGTGCCGTCGGCCGCCGAGCCGATGCTCGTGGAGACCTTCTTCCCGCGCAGGTCCTTCAGCGAGCGCAGCCCGGAGTCCGGTCCTGTGACCACGGTGTTGAGGCCGCCCGCCAGGTTGTAGCCGGTGACCGAGACAAGCCGGGTGGGGCGGTTCAGCTGCTTGCCCCGGGCCGCGTTGATCAGCAGCGGGAAGTCGCCCATCGAGCCGATGTCGATCTTCCCGGCGGTCATCTGCGCGGTGATCGGGGCGCCGGTTGCGTAGTCCTGCCACTTCACCTTGTACGTGACACCGTCCCGCTTTCCGCGGCTACGCAGTTCGTCCTCGAAGTAGCCGAGGGAGCGCAGCAGGGTGCCGGCCGTGACGGTGTTGATGGTCCGGGACTGGTAGCCGACGGTCACCGTGACCGTGCCGCTGTCGTCCGCGCTCGCCCCGGCACCGCAGCCCGCGGTCAGCGGGGCCAGCAGCGCGGCGGCGAGCAGGGCACCGAATGCTGTGCGTCGCATGGGAGCCGGGCCTTTCAGCGAAGGAGGTAGGGCATGTTGACGGTGACCGCGTCGGTGGGGCACCGGGCCGCGCACGGGCCGCAGTACCAGCACTCGTCGACGTGCATGTACGCCTTGCCGCTGTCGGGGTGGATGGCGAGGGAGTCGAGCGGGCACATGTCGACGCAGAGGGTGCAGCCGTCGATGCACTTCGACTCGTCGATGGTCACGGGCACGTCGGCCCGCTGGGGCGCCAGAGGCATGGCGGTCTCCAGGGAAGGGGTTCAGGCAGGTTCGGGCGGGGGAGGGGGAGGCGGGGTCAGCCGGTCCGGTGCAGTACGCCGTTCATGCTGATGCGGTCGCCGCGGAAGCGGATGAACTCCAGGTCCACGGGGCGTCCGTCGGCGAGATGGGTGAGGCGTTCCAGCATCAGCACGGCGGAGCCGCGCGGGGTCTCCAGGACGGCGGCGGAGTGCGCGTCGGCGTTGACGGCCTCCAGGGTGATGTCGGCGCTGCCCAGCGGCTGGCCGGTCAGGGACTCCAGCAGCCGGAACACATCGGTGTTCTCCAGGTCGCTGCCGAGCAGTCCGGCACCGATGTCCATTGGGACGTAGGTGAGGTCGAGGGAGAGCGGCAGCCCGTTCAGCAGCCGGCGGCGCTCGATGTAGAGCACGTCGGTGTGCTCGGTGACGCCGAGCCGCCGGGCGACGGGCGCGGGCGCCGGGACCGGTCCGACGGTACGGACCTCGTTGGTGACCCTGCCGTGTTCGTGCAGGGTCTCGGCCAGCCCCTGGAGCCGGTCGAGTGCGTGCGGGTACTTCTCATTGACGACGACGGTGCCCACGCCCGGCTGCCGTTCGACCAGCCCCTCGCCACGCAGCAGGTCCAGGGCCTGGCGGACGGTGTTGCGCGAGACGCGGTAGTCGGTGCCGATCGTGTCCTCGTACGGCAGGACACCCCCGGGGAACGCGCCCGTGCGCACCTGGTGGCGCAGCAGGTCGGCGAGGAGCCGGGCACCGTCCGCGCGCAGTCGGCGCCGGCGGGCGGCGGCGACGGGCACGGTGTGCTCACGGATGCGTTCGGCTGGCATGCGGTGGACCATACCGACGCCTTGCCGGAGTTGGTGTTGCCGCAGTGTTGCGCCACCTGGGGGATTCCGGCGGACCGCTGTGACCTGCGGAGACGGGGCCGGAGAGGGAAGATCTGCCACCGCCGCGTGGTGCGGGGGCGGCGGCTCCGCCCGCTCCGGCGGCCCGCCGGGTGGCTACCCGCCGTCCGACTGCCTCGCCTTGTCCCGGCGGACGTTGCGGAGCACCGCGTGGGCCGGCCACTGCTCGCGGATCAGGCGGCGCATCGCCCTGCGGCTGCCACGGTCGGTGCCGAGGACGCGGGAGAGGCCCGCCGCCGAGACGAGCGCGGCCAGCGCCCGGCAGCGGTGGTCGGGGAAGTCCGACTGCTCGGCCGCGACGAACCGCTGCCGGGCCTGTGCCGCCAGGTCCTTCGCCGCCACCGGGTGGCGGTGGTAGGGGAGCAGGCCGAGGAAACGGTGGGTCTCGCGGCGCAGGATGCCGCGCTCCACCAGGGCGTCCAGGTACATGCCCTCGACCTGCCGCCCCGCGTGCCGGACCCAGCCCCTGGCCGACACCCCGGAACCCCGTCTGCTCTTGCCCGGGGCCGGCAGGCTCCGCATCACCGAGGCGAGCACCGGGTCCGGCGGCTCCAGCGGGTTGACCACCTGCGCCTGCCCGTACTGTTCGGTGATCCGCCCCTGGAGCTCCAGCTCCGCCAGGACGGCCCCGGCCATCGCGTACTCCAGGAAGCGGTTGCGGCAGAACGGTTTGCCGCGCACGGGGTCAAGGGCGAGCAGCAGCAGTTCCTCGGGCAGCGTCGGTCCGGGCGGTGGTGGGGTCATGGCGCGGACACGATCCTTCCGGTGACCTCGCCGAGGCCCACCCGGGTGCCGTCCGGTCCGGGCGCCCAGGCCGTCAGCGTCACCGTGTCGCCGTCCTCCAGGAACGTCCGCTTGCCCTCCGGGAGTTCGAGCGGATCGCGCCCGTTCCAGGTGAGTTCGAGCAGGGAGCCGCGCTGGGCCGGTTCGGCGCCGCTGATGGTGCCTGAGCCGTACAGGTCGCCGGTGCGCAGCGAGGCGCCGTTGACCGTCATCTGGGCCAGCTGCTGGGCCGCCGTCCAGTACATGGTGGAGAACGGCGGCTCGGCGACGACCTGGCCGTTGATCGCGACGGAGAGCCGCAGGTCGAAGCCGCCGGGCTCCTCGTCGGCCGCGTCGTCGAGGTAGGGCAGAAGGGGGAGGTCCCGGGTGGGCGGGGCGGTCCGGGCCGCGTCCAGGGCCTCCAGCGGCGTCACCCACGCCGACACGGAGGTGGCGAACGACTTTCCGAGGAAGGGGCCGAGCGGGACGTACTCCCACGCCTGGATGTCGCGCGCCGACCAGTCGTTGAGCAGCGACAGGCCGAAGACGTGCTCGCGGAAGTCGGCGAGGGCGACGGGGTGGCCCTGCGTCGATCCGACGCCGACGACGAAGCCGACCTCGGCCTCGATGTCCAGCTTGACGGACGGGCCGAAGACCGGCGCCGGGTCCGTGGGGGCCTTGCGCTGGCCGGAGGGGCGGGCCACGTCCGTACCGGAGACGACGACCGTGCCCGCGCGGCCGTGGTAACCGATCGGCAGGTGCTTCCAGTTGGGGGTGAGCGCGGCACCGTCGGGACGGAAGATCCGGCCGACGTTGGTGGCGTGGTGCTCGCTGGCGTAGAAGTCGACGTAGTCCGCCACCCGGTAGGGCATGTGGAGCGTCACCGAGTCCACCGGGTGCAGCAGCGGCTCTATGTCCGCGCGGTGGGCGGGGACCGTCACCCACGCGGTCAGCGCCCGGCGGACATCGCGCCAGGCGGTGCGGCCGGCCGCGAGCAGCGGCATCAGGTCGGGCTGGGCCAGCAGCTGGGCGTAGGGCGAGCCGAGGGCCAGTGCGGCCGCTCCGGCGTCCAGTACGTGACTGCCGATGCGGACGCCGACGCGTCGCTCTCCGGGCCGGTCGGGGGTGGAGAAGACGCCGTACGGAAGGTTGTGCGGACCGAAGGGATCGCCCTCGTCCAGTTCGAGCGGGCTGCTCTGCTCGGGCATCTGTTGCTGCCTCGCTTTCCAGGTCGCTTGGGGGACACGTTACGTCGGGCACCCCGCCCGGCGGCAGTGCCCCAACCATCCCCAATGCCCGGAAAGTTCCGCCGTATCCCCGGGTACGCGGAAGTACCCGGGGACTGACGGGACCGTTCACCCGGCCGTGCGCGGAATGCGCTTCTCCCACGTCCGGTGGAAGACGACCTCGTCGCCGTCCCTGCACACCACCTCGTTGGAGGTGATGAAGTCGCTCGCGTCGGCGGAGATCTCCGAGCGCGTCTCGATCCGCGCGTCCCAGGCCATCTCCGGCCGGTGCAGCCGGATCGTCCAGTCGGAACGGGTGCGCGCGGAGAGCGGGTCGTTCTCCTGGATCGTGTACGTCTCCACCGCGTCCTCGGTGAACTCCAGACCGTCCGAGTAGACCCGGGTCCCGCCGTAACGGGGATCGACCTCCATCCGCCACTCGCCCTTGGCGACATCGCGGATCACCAGCCGCTCGGGACGCTGTTCGTCGAGCGTGGCGGGGTGAACGACCCCGAGGGGCTCCGACTGCTCCGGCTCCTCGAAGTGGATCGCCGGGTCCTCGGTGTGCCGGCGCACCGGCAGTTCGACGAGGCTGCCGTCGGCGTCGAGCGTGAAGCCCGCCGAACCGGCCTGCGGCCAGATCCACGGCCAGTACGAGGAGGAGACCGCGAGCCTGATCCGGTGGCCGGGCGGGAACGCGTGCCCGATGCCGTTCAGCTCGAACGTGACGTCCTCGGTGGCCCCGGCGGGCCAGTCGTCCGCACGGTCCCGGCCGTGCCGGGTGGCGAGGTTGAGGACGCCGCGGGTGACGAGCGTGGACGAGCCGTCCGGGGCGACATCGCAGAGCCGGGCGATCACCTGACCGCGCGGCCCGTCCATCCGGATGCGCAGCCGGACCCGGGGGCGGCCCAGGATCTCGATCGGGGCGTCCTCGACCGGGAATTCGAAGGACACCGACTTGGCGTCCTCGTCGCGCTGGTCGGGCGGCAGGTCGGCGTCGTTGCCGAACGGGAAGAACCGGCCGGCGTCCACCCCGGTCTGCTGCGGTGAGTCGACGGTCTGCGGTCCGCCCTTGAGCGCGTACGCGACCGGCGCGACGTTCTCCGACGGCCAGCTGGTCTCCCCGACCCAGCGGCCGGGCAGCGTCTCGTACACCGTGGCGGGCCGGTGCGACTCACTGATCCAGGACCTCAGCAGCGGCTCCGCCATGACCCCGGTGTCCTTCTCCTTCAGGTGCTGGTCCCACCAGCGCAGCGTCTCCTGGAGGAAGCCGATGCCGGGCCCCGGCGGCAGGCCGCGGTCGGGGTACTGGTGCGACCAGGGCCCGATCAGCCCGCGGACCTTCGCCGGGTCCAGGTGCTCGACGAGCCGGAGGACGGTGTCGCGGTACGGGTCGTGCCAGCCGCCGACCGCGAGGACGTTCGCCTTGATGGCGGAGTAGTCCTCGCAGACGCTGCCGTGCCGCCAGTAGTCGTCGCGCGTCTGGTGGGCCAGCCAGGTGTGGATGAAGGGTTCGACGGCCTCCAGCCGCTCCAGCCACATGTCCTTCCACACGGCGCCGACCTGGGCCGGATCGGGCGGCCGGGAGACGAAGGCCAGCATCGTCGCCGCCCAGGCGTGCATGTCCACGGCGAGGACCGAGCCGCCCATGTAGTGGACGTCGTTGTCGTAGCGGTCGTCCGCCGAGCACACGGTGACGATCGCCTTCAGCGGCTCGGGGGCGAGCGCGGCGATCTGGAGGGAGTTGAAACCGCCCCAGGAGATGCCGAACATGCCGACCCGGCCCGAGCACCACTCCTGCTGGGCGAGCCAGTGGACGACGGCGACGCCGTCGGCGAGCTCCGTCGCGTCGTACTCGTCGCCCGGCAGCCCCTCGCTGTTGCCGTGGCCGCGTACATCGACCCGCACCGAGGCGTAGCCGTGGCCCGCGTACCAGGGGTGGCGCTGCCAGTCGCGCGGCGCCGTCCAGTCGCTCAGCCGGTAGGGCAGGTACTCGAGCAGCGCGGGGACGGGTTCGTCGGTGACCGGCCGCCAGATCCGGGCGTACAGCTGGGTGCCGCCCGGCAGCGGGATGTAGAGGTCCTCGCGGGTCGTCTCGTACGGGAACGCGGTCTCGATGTGCATGGGGCCACCTCAGTGGACGGGGTGCATGGTGCGCCTGAGCCAGGGGGCGGCGGCGATGACGGCCACACCGGCCGCCACCGCGATGGCGCCATTGACACCGAAGTAGGCGGGGTTGGAGACCTCGCCGTACAGCTTCACGATCTGGGCCTGGATGCCGTTGGCGAGGGCCAGCGAGAGGAACCAGAGCGCCATCGTCTGGCTGGCGAACGCCCTGGGGGCGAGCTTGGTGGTCGCGGACATGCCGGAGGTCTCCAGGAGGATGTCACCGAGGCCGAGCAGCAGGTACGAACCGACGATCCACCAGGCGGCCATCTTGTAGCTGTCCCCGGAGTGCCCGGAGGTCGGCAGGACCATCAGCAGGAACGACAGCCCGCCGAGGATCACCCCGATCGCGATCTTGTTGGACGCGTGCGGCTGGCGCGGGCCCATCCTCGCCCAGACGGCCGCCACCACCGGAGCGAGCGCCACCTCGAAGGCGCCGAGCGCGGAGGCGTACCAGCTGGCCGGGAAGTGGAAGCCGAAGATCTCGGCACGGGCGTTGGTCGAGGCGAGCAGGATCATCGTCGAGTACGCCTGGAAGAGGATGAAGTTGAAGACGACGGAGGCCAGGAACAGCACCACGTACGGACGCAGCCTGCCGCGCTCCTCCGGCGTGACGCGGGGGCTCCTGAACATCACCACGAAGTACACGACCGGGGCGATCACCGAGATGAGGGTGAGCAGGTCGACGAAGCGGTCCATGGTCAGCCAGCCCGCCAGCGCCAGAGCGGTGGCGACGGCGGCGACCACGACGGCACCTACGACGATGAGCCGGACGGCCCGGCGCATCGGCGCGGGGGCCAGCGCGAATTCGGCGGTGTTCTTACGCCCGGCCAGGTGACGGCGGCCCAGCACGTACTGGATCAGGCCGAGTGTCATACCGAACGCGGCGGCCGAGAAACCCCAGTGCCAGCTCGCGTGGTCACCGAGCCAGCCGGTGACCAGCGGGCCGAGGAACGCGCCGATGTTGATGCCCATGTAGTAGAGGGCGAAGCCGGCGTCGCGGCGCTCGTCGTCCGTGCGGTAGAGCTTGCCGACCATGGTGGCCACGTTGGGCTTGAGCAGGCCCGTTCCGGCACTGATCAGCCCCAGCCCGACCCAGGTCATCACGTCGGTGGGAACCGCCATGGCGTAGTGGCCGCAGGCGATCAGTACGCCGCCGTACAGGACGGCGCGGTACGAGCCGAGGATCCGGTCGGCCAGCCAGCCGCCGGCCACGGAGACCAGGTAGACGAGGGTGCCGTAGGCGGCGGACACGGACGCGGCGGTACCGGCCGCCATTCCCATGCCGCCGTTGGCGACGGTGTCGGCGAAGTACAGGACCAGGATCGCCTGCATGCCGAGGAACGAGAACCGCTCCCACACCTCCAGGCCGGACAGGGTCATCAGACCCCGTGGCTGGCCGAAGAAGGCGTGGTCGTCGCCGGGTGGGGGCTGGGCGGACTCGGTGTCGGCAGCGGTGTGGGACAAAGGGACAACTCCTGATCGTATGAGCTGATCCCGAACATACCGGCGGTGGCGGGAAGGCGCCCACGGTGATCCAAAGGGGACCGGATACGCTGACTTGAGTGATGACAGCGACACATCGACATTCCGTGTGATCGTCAGCAGACAGGAGATCCCCTCGTGACCGTCGTCGGGCCGTTCGGACTGAGCGTGCGGGACCAGGCTCTTGAAGCCGGTGTCCAGGCCGGTTTGGCTGCTGTCGAGTCGGGGCTGCTCGATGCCACCAAGAGCGAGGTGCCCTTCATCACAGAGGCCGCGCAGCACCTGGTGCACGCGGGTGGGAAGCGGTTCCGGCCGCTGCTGGGGATGCTGGCGGCCCAGTTCGGTGACGCCGAGGCACCCGGGGTGGTGCCCGCCGCCGTCGTCGTCGAGCTGACGCACCTCGCGACGCTGTACCACGACGACGTGATGGACGAGGCCGACGTGCGGCGCGGCGTCGACAGCGCCAATTCCCGCTGGGGGAACTCCGTCGCGGTGCTGACCGGCGACTTTCTCTTCGCGCGCGCGTCGCACATCCTGGCCGACCTCGGCCCCGAGGCCGTGCGGATCCAGGCCGAGGCGTTCGAGCGCCTGGTCACCGGCCAGATCCTGGAGACGGCCGGCCCGCGCGACGGCCGCGACCCGGTCGAGCACTACCTCGAGGTGATGCGCGGCAAGACCGGCTCACTGGTCGCCGTGGCCTGCCGCTTCGGCGCGATGATGGCCGGTGCCGACGACGCGGCGACCGACACGCTCACCCAGTACGGCGAACGGCTCGGCGTCGCCTTCCAGCTCGCCGACGACGTCCTCGACATCGCCTCCGACTCCCACGAGTCCGGCAAGACCCCCGGCACCGACCTCCTCGAAGGCATCCCGACGCTGCCCGTGCTCCACCTGAGGGCGCAGGCCGCGGCCGACGGCAAGCCGGACGACCTGGAGCTCGTCGAGCTGCTGGACGGCGACCTGACCGACGGCGACCGGCTCGCCGAGGCACTGCGCCGGCTGCGCGCCCACCCGGCCCTGGACCAGGCACGACGCGACACCATCCGGTACGCCGAGGAGGCGCGGGCCACGCTGGCCCCGCTGCCCGCCTGCTACGCGAAGTCCGCCCTGGAAGAGATGTGCGACGCCGTGGTGCACCGCGCGGGCTGAGCCCTCCCGCCCCGCTCTGCACCCCGACCCCTACGGGATGGCTGAGGAACGGCCGCCGGGTGTCATCCCGAAGAGGTACGCGGAGTTGCTCCCGCGGGCTGACGCCTGAAGCGGCCCGATTTGGTCAGATGGAGAACAACCGCTCCGGACCAAATCGGGTGAGAATGGCGGCACGGAGTGGACGAGTGCATCCGGACGGAAGCCGCCGACCACGGAGGTAGGGCACACATGGCACCGAACGACAGCGCAGCGACCGAGGGCACGACCGGGAACGAGACCCCAGGAGCCGTCGCAGGCCGCCGGAAGGCGGTGCGCTACATCGTCCCGGTCGCGGTGGCGGGAGTGGCGGCCGCGACGATCGGGCTGGTCCCGGCACTCGCGAGCTCGGGCGACCCCGACCTGCCGGAGATCACCGCGCAGGAACTCATCGAGAAGATCGCCGCGTCGGACACGCAGCAGCTGTCCGGCACGGTGAAGATCAGCACCGACCTCGGCATCCCGTCGCTGGGCGGACTGGCCGGCTCCTTCGTCCCGGACGGCGCGGGCGACAAGGGCTCGGGGAGCGCCGACCCGCAGGCGAAGCTGACGGAGCTCGCCTCCGGCACGCACACCCTCCGGGTGGCCGCGGACGGCCCCGACAAGCAGCGGGTGTCCATCCTGGACAACGCCTCCGAGTACAGCCTCATCCACAACGGCGCCGAGGTGTGGGCGTACGACAGCGGGTCGAACGCGGTCTACCACGCCAAGGAGAGCGCGGCGGACCAAGCGAAGCGCGGCAAGCACCAGGCCGCCCCCGACGGCGTACCGACCACCCCGAAGGCCTTCGCCGAGCAGGCCCTCAAGGCGGCCGACGGCACCACGTCCGTGACGGTGGGCGGCACAGCGCAGGTCGCGGGCCGCGACGCCTACCGGCTGGTCATCAAGCCCGAGCAGAGCGGCTCCACGATCGGTTCGATCACCGTCGCGGTGGACGCGAAGAGCGGCGTGCCGCTCAAGTTCACGCTCCAGCCCAGCAGCGGCGGCAAGGCGGCGGTCGACGCCGGATTCACGTCGGTCGACTTCGGCAAGCCGGACGCGTCCTCGTTCTCCTTCACCCCGCCCAAGGGCGCCGAGGTCACCGAGGCGGACGGCGCCGCGAAGCACGAGAAGGCGCAGAAGCCCGAGAACGGTCTGAGCGGTCTGAGTGAGCTCAAGGGCCTGAACGTGATCGGCGAGGGCTGGAACAGCATCGCCGAGATCAAGGCCCCCGGCGGCAAGGGATCGCCGTCGAAGGCGTCGGGTGACGTACCGGCCGAGGCACAGCAGTTGCTGGGCTCGATCGGCGACAAGGTCACCGGCAAGTTCGGCTCGGGCACGGTCTTCAAGACCCGCCTGGTCAACGCCCTGATGACCGACGACGGCCGGGTGTACGTCGGCGCGGTCACGAAGGACGCGCTGGTGAAGGCCGCAGACGCCGGCTGACACCGCCTGGGTGTACGCAACCAGTGGTCCGCCCCGCCGTAGCCTCCATACGGCGGGGCGGACTCGATCCGCGGGCCCGCAGTCCGCAGCCCTCGGCCCGCATCGCGACCCCTCGGCCCGCATCGCGACCCCTCGGGAGTAGACATGACAGGTGCCGACATCGCGCCCCTGATCGAGCCCGTACCCGTGAGCGAGCCGGTGCCCGTGATCGAGACCCGCGGCCTGACCAAGCGCTACCGGGGCGGCCAGCTCGCCGTCGACGGGCTCGACCTCACCGTCCCCGGCGGCAGTGTCTTCGGCTTCCTGGGGCCCAACGGCTCCGGGAAGACCACCACCATCCGGATGCTGATGGGCCTCATCGACCCGACCTCCGGAACCGCGAGCGTCCTGGGCCACACCGTGCCGGCCGCGGCCCGCACGGTGCTCCCGCAGGTCGGGGCGCTGATCGAGGGACCCGCGCTGTACGGATTCCTCAGCGGCCGGGACAACCTCGTGCGCTACGACTGCGCCGACCCCACCGCCGACCCGCGCACCCGCCGCACCCGCGTCGCCCACGCCCTGGACCGGGTCGGACTGGCCGCAGCGGGCGCCAAGAAGGCGCGCGCGTACTCGCTGGGCATGAAGCAGCGCCTCGGCCTGGCAGCCGCCCTGCTGCGCCCCCGCAGACTGCTCGTCCTGGACGAGCCGACCAACGGCCTGGACCCGCAGGGCATGCGGGAGATCCGCACCCTGGTCCGGGAGCTGGCCGCCGACGGCACCACGGTCTTCCTCTCCTCCCACCTCCTCGACGAGATCGAGCAGGTCTGCACGCACGCGGCGGTCATGGCACGCGGCCGGCTGCTCACCCAGGGCCCGGTCGCCGACCTCGCGGCAGGCACCCGCGGCCGTCTCGCCGTCACCACCCCGGACCCGGCCGAGGCCGCCCGGGTCATCGAGGAGCACGGGATCGGCGGAGTCACGGTGGACGGCGACCGGGTGCGAGCGGACGCTCCACCCGGCTCGGTCGAACTGTCCGACCTGAACGCGGCCCTGGTCCACGCGGGAGTCCGGGTACGTTCCTTCGGCGTCGAGCGGGCCTCACTGGAGGACGCGTTCGTGGCGCTCACCGGAGAGGGATTCGATGTCGCAGGCTGATTCGATGCCGCAGGCCGAACAGGCACGGGTACGCGAGGAGGCACGCCCGCCCCGGCGCAAGCCGCTGTGGACCCTGGGCATCCTGCGCTCCGAACTGACCACCACCCTGCGCCGCTGGCGCACGATCGCCCTGCTCGGGGTGCTGGCCGCCGTTCCCGTACTGATCGGGATCGCGGTGCGCATCGAGACGGCCGACGGCTCACCGGCCGGCCCCGGCGAGAGCGGGGCCGGCCCCGCGTTCCTCTCCCAGGTCACCAACAACGGCCTCTTCCTGGTCTTCGCCTCCCTCGCCGCCACGCTCCCGGTCTTCCTCCCGATGGCGGTGGGCGTCATCGCGGGCGACTCGGTAGCGGGCGAGGCCAACGCGGGCACGCTGCGCTATCTGCTGGTCGCCCCGGCCGGCCGGACCCGGCTGCTGCTCACCAAGTACGCCACCACACTGGTCTTCTGCCTGATCGCGACCCTGGTCGTGGCGGCGTCCGCGCTGGCCGTCGGCGCGCTCCTGTTCCCCGTCGGGGACGTCACGACGATCTCCGGCACCCGTATCGGCTTCGGCGAGGGCCTGCTGAGAGCGGCGGTCATCGCGGTGGCGGTCGCCGTGTCACTGATCGGCTTCGCGGCGATCGGACTGTTCGTCTCGACCCTCACCAACAGCGGTATCGCGGCGATGGCGGCCACGGTCGGCCTGCTGATCACGGTGCAGATCCTGGACACCATCCCGCAGCTGCACGGGATCCACCCGTACCTCTTCCCGCACTACTGGCTGTCCTTCGCGGACCTCCTGCGCGCCCCCGTCTACTGGGACGACCTGCTGAAGAACCTGGAGCTCCAGGGCCTGTACGCGGCGGTGTTCGGCTCGGCGGCCTGGGCGCGGTTCACGGCGAAGGACATCACCGCCTGACCGGACACGGCTCCCTCACCCGTACCGTCGGCCGGGCGAGCCGTCCCCCGATCGGCTCGTCGCGGCACGAACGGCACGAACGGTGCGGAAGCGCTGGAACGAGCCGACACGGTACGTTCCGTTTCCACCTGAGCATTGTTCGACTTTTGGCGACGGACTGTCAACAAGGATTGGCTCGAACAGCCCTATGCTCACCGAATGATCACATCGCCGAGTTCGCTGCGCCGCAGCGAGAGCTCACGCAGGGCGACCCTGGAGGCCGCCCTCGCCCTGTGCACGGAGAAAGGATACGGCCGCGTCACGGTCGAGGCCATTGCCGCGCGGGCGGGTGTCAGCAAGAAGACGATCTACCGCTGGTGGCCCTCGAAGAGCGCGGTGCTGCTGGAGGCGTTCACGGAGGCCCTGGTCCAGGCCACCCCGTTCACCGACACCGGTGACATCGCCAAAGACCTGTGGACCCACGTCACGGGCGCGGTCAACGTCCTCTCCGTCCCGCCCTTCGGCCCCGCGTACGCCGGAATACTCTCCGAGGTCCACCACGACGACCAACTGGCGGAAACGGTCCGCACCCAGCTGATCGAGCCCCGCTTCGAAGCAGCGGTCAACCGCCTCCGCAGCGCCCAGACCCAGGGCCAGATCCCACCGGGCGCCGACCTGCGCCTCGCGGTGGAGATGCTCTACGGCCCGGTCTACTACCGCCACGTACTGCGCAAGCCGATGCAGGACGCGGAGGCGGTGGCGACGCTGGTGGAACACGTGCTGCGGTCACTGGGGGGCGTGGGCGGCTGACGGGGGCGGCGTTGCCGTCGCACCCCGGGACCGCGTACTGAGGTACAGCCAAACCTGGAACTCCCTTGCGAGCAGACGACGTTCGCTCTAGCTTTTGCATGCGCGTTTGCAAATCGCACCTGGGGGGTGGGCATGGCGTTCTGGATGACGGCAGCAGCGGCGCGGCCTTCCGCGCCACGAGAAGATCCTGCTCTGCCTGACACTGCTGCTCGCCGCTCCGTCCGCGCTGTATCTGGCCGTCGGCTCGTTCCACTCCACGCACGGGATCCAGACGTACTTCGCGGACGGCACCGGGTTGCGGCTGCTGATCGGCTGCGCCCTCGCGGGAATGGCCCTCACGGCGTGGCGCCTCTGGGCTGCGGCGTACGGCTACCGGGCAGCTTCCGAGCGGCCGTTGGCAGAGGACGCGGGGCTGGTCCAGTTCCGCATGGCGGTGTGCCAAGTTTTCTTTCTGGAGGGTGACGTGCGCGACATTGTGAAGTGGGAGCGCGAATTCCAGGTTTGGCATTATTCCGTCAGCCACTCGATGTTGCTTCTGCGCAGCGTTGGTGTGGAGGGCTCAGAAACGCGCATCGATGTCCTATTTGCCTCGGTTGAGCTGATGCATCTACGGACATTCTTCGAGCGTCTTGAAATTTCGGAGGCAATTGAATCAAATAAAAAGGGGATTCTGGGTGACGCTGATTCGGAACTCGCGGGAAATCTCTACGTTATCAACGGTGGGCCAACCTATGTTCTGGCGGGACGGTGTGCATGGCATGAGGATTTCGGAGATCACCACGCCCCATCAAAATTCGGCCCGCTGAGGGCAACGGAATGATGATGGCCTATCGCATCGCGCCAGAGTGGACCGGGCCAGCTTAAGAGGGCGGCAGGCGTAGAGGATTTGAGATGCCCCTTGATGATCAGGATCTTCAGACCCCCTGGATTCGAGCCCAGTTGATCGAGTGGTTGGTCAAGCTGAGTGATCAAGATTGGCAGCAAGGAAACTGGGTGAATGTGGACTCTGATTCTTCAGGCCTTGATGGTGCCTTGGATTTTTTCGATGATTCCGGTGTGCTGGCTGAACCAGGCGGAAGGGTGGGGTATGTCCTTGTGGGGGATGAGGAGGTCGCACTGATGAAGGCGCTGAACGTTGCACTTAATTCAGTCCTCTCTTCAGCCACGTCAGGCGATGAAGAGATCATTAATTCCCAAGAGTGGCTTGATGTGGTTGCGGCAGCACGTGAAGCATTGAAGCTTATGAGTGATTGAGCGGTCTTGGGCTGCCCGCGGCTACGAATAGTCGACAGTTGAAATCCCGCAACGCCTCGTGAACGAAGACGCCTGCTTCGGGGAAGAAGACATCGAACGAGTGTACGTGGCCACGGTGGCGACCCCGGAAGATGTCGATGATGTGCTACGGGACCTCGGTGTCGATCCGGACGGCTTGGACGCTCCTTGGAAGAACGAATTCCCGTTGTAGCCGATCACGCCCCGTGGGTCGGGTTGTTGATATCGCAAAGCCGCTTGCACCGGCGGGGGCCGAAGTGCGCATGAGCGCCCCTGGTGCCGCAGGTTGCCGTGGTCGACGACGGCAACGGTGAGGGTCGCAGGCCGGTCTCCGGCATATGTAGTGTGCGGAAATGACAAGAAGCGAGCGAATCGCGGACCAGTTGGATTGGTACTGGCACAAGAACCTGCGCCCGCGGCTGCACGGTCTTACCGATGAGGAGTACTTCTGGGAGCCGGTGCCCGGCTGCTGGAGCATCCGCCCACGTGACACGTCCGCCGCACCGGTGTCTGCGGTTTCGGCGGAATGGACGATGGACTCCGCGTCCCCTGAACCGGTGCCGGCGCCGGTGACCACGATTGCCTGGCGGCTGGCGCACATCGTCGTCTCGTGCCTGGCCTATCGGGTCGAGTGGTACTTCGACGGCCAGGACTTCGACGCCGAGGCGTTCGCCTACGCGGGGACCGCTGACGAGGCGCTGAAACAGCTCGATGAGATGTACGGGAGATGGAACGCGGGGGTCCGCGAACTCTCGGACGCCGACCTGGACAATCCGCCCGCGATGGGTCCCGAGCCGTATCCCATGGAGAACAGGGTCCTGCACGTCAACAGGGAGCTGATCCATCACGGCGCCGAGATCTCCCTGCTGCGCGACCTCTACCGCTGGCAGGGCGGATCCGTGCCGCGCCGGGTATGACATTCCGGTAGGCGGCGATTGTGGGGCCGTGGCGCCCCGGCAGGTGATCAGCTCGTCGCGCAGTCGCCGCCGGACAGCGACGGGGCAGACATGGTTGCCGCCGGCCCATGTCGGCTGTGCCGGACGGGCGTTGACGGCCCGCTCAGCCGAAGACCCGCTCCAGCACCACCGCGACCCCGTCCTCCTCGTGGGACAGCGTCACCTCGTCCGCCGCGGCCCGCAGGAGCGGGTGGGCGTTGGCCATTGCCACCCCGTAGCCGCAACTGCGGAACATCGGCAGGTCGTTGGGCATGTCCCCGAAGGCGATCGCGGTCGCCGGGTCCAGCCCCAGGTGCTCGGCGGCGAGGGCGATCCCGGCGCCCTTGTCCACGCCGTACGGCTGAAGCTCTACCGTTCCCGGTCCGGACAGTGTGACCGTGGCGAGGTCCCCGACCGCCGCGTGTGCGGCGGCAGCGAGCGCGTCGTCGTCCAGCTCCGGGTGCCGGATCAGCACCTTGACGACCGGGGCGGCCCACAACTCGTCCCGGTGGAGTGCCTGGTGGGCCGGCAGTGCGGGGTGCGGCATGAGGTAGCCGGGCTCGATCAGGGTCCGTCCGTCGGGCCCGTCCTGGTCCACCGCCGCGAAGACCTGCCCCACCTGCGCCTCTATCTTGCCGAGCGCCGCATCTGCCAGCTCCCGGTCCAGCGTGACCGCCCGCACGATGCGTCCCGCCCCGGCGTCGTACAACTGCGTGCCCTGCCCGCAGACGGCCAGTCCCCGGTACCCGATCGCGGAGAGCAGCCCCCGTACCCCCGGCACCGGCCGGCCCGTGACCACGAGATGCCGGGCCCCGGCGGCTGCGGCGAGGCCGAGCGCGGCGCGGGAGCGGGGGCTCACGGTGTCGTCGCGGCGCAGCAGGGTGCCGTCAAGGTCCGTGGCGACGAGGGCATATGCGGGTGGGAGAGGCATGGGGCAAGACTAGGGCCGGTGTGGAGTTGTCCCGCGACGCCGCGGGAC